>JAAYAP010000037.1 GCA_012719315.1 Methanobacteriota archaeon | reverse complement strand
TCGATGGCGCTGTTGCCGCCGCCGAACATGACCACCTTCTTGCCGACCAGCTCCTCCTTCTGCGGCAGGATGTAGGTCACGCCCTTGTCCGTGAGCTCCTCCTCGCCGGGCACCTCCATCTTCTTGGGGTTGAAGTTGCCCATGCCGATCGCCACGATCGCCGATTTGGCCTTGTACGAGCCGTTCTCGGTGACGATGACGAGCTCGCCGTCGCCGTCGTTGATCTCCAGCACCCTCTCGTTCTCCTTGACGTCGCAGCCCAGGGATTCGGCCTGCGCGTACATCCTGTCGGAGAGCTTGCGGGCCTGCACGCTCTCGAACGCGGGATAGTTCTGGACGCCCTTCTCGGGGTAGAGGGCGGTCAGCTGGCCGCCGACCCGTCCCGCTTCCAGGATCAGGGTGCTCATCATCTTGGATTTCGCGTAGATACCTGCAGTCAGTCCGGCAGGGCCGGCACCGATGATGACCACGTCGTAACTCATGTGAACGGGCATTATCAGGTTTCGATATAAAATATTGTTCATGTGAAAACGTAGAAACACGTGCGTTTTCCACTTTGATGCGGATTTTAGTACGTATTCCGCAGACATACCTTCGATTACAGTAATCGTATCGGCATGCGGCCCGATCGTCGTCCGGGGGTGCCGAAGACGAGAATAACGTTTTATACGGACATTCGGTTCCACCTCCGTTAACCATGCAGACCGACCTGACCGAATTCATAGTAGTGTCCGTCGTGATGATCGCCTACCTGGCCGTGCTGGCCCTGGCGAACCGCAAACGGGCCGCAGAGGAATGATCCCGTTCATGACCCGCTCCCGCATTCCGACGGGGAGCATGCGATGCCTTGCGACACGGGACGTGCTCCCGTGCGACACGGGGACGGTCCGCGGGAGGTGAGGGGAGGATGCTGGAGAAGCAGAGGTCGAGGAACAACCTGGCGCTGCTGGCCGGCGGGATCGTCGCCGCATCCGGGATCCTGTCGATCGTCTTGGGGCACAGGGTCGCGGGGGCGGTGCTGCTGTCCGTCGGCGTGGCGGTCGCGATGATCGCCTATTCCATATCCACGTTCTTCTTCAGGATGGACATGGCGTCGATGGTCAAGGATAATAAAAGGAAGTGATTTCTGTAAAAGGTTTGACTCGGATCGGATCCGCTTCGAGCTCAGAACCTTCTGCGCTCGCCGCGGTCTTCCGGCTGGTGCTTCCTGAAGCAGTCCCTGCAGTAGACGGGGCGTCCCTGCGTGGGCTTGAAAGGTACTTCGCATTCCTGTCCGCAATCGGAGCAGGTCGCCTTGAAGAATTCCCTAGGCTGATCCCTGTTCCTGTCCCTGTATCCTCCGTTTCCGTAGGCCATTTCTATTTCCTCTAACTAATTTATTGGTATTCCCAATATTCTGCCTAAACCTATCTTTCAATGGATTCGGAGCAATATCTTGAATGCCTGTCTCAGAGAAGAGATGTAACTTAAAAAGGTTATGGTCCGGAATGCATGTTCCGGACCGTCGCCCGCAGCAACGGATCGGACGATGACGGTCGTCAGAGGCCTTCGATCGAGTCGAACGCTTTCTTGAGTTGGGACGCCTCTTCGACGGAGAGCGTGATGCCCTTGCCCATCTTGCTGCCGTCGGGAGACCACTCCCTGACGTCGTACTTGGGGTCCTTCTCGTTCCAGCTGATCAGCCTCAGTTCCTTGGTCCATCCTTTGGACGATTCCGAGAGGACCGCGATCCTCTCGATGACCTCATACTTGAATTCCACTGCCATTATGACATGCTCCTTCTGAGGATGTCTATACGTTTGTCATATTTAAATAAAATCAATGAAGTAAAATCAATGAAGTAAAAATAAAGGACGATGCGCGGATATGCGGTTGCGCCGCGGCTCCGGCGGTGCGATGCGGCGGCCCGGCGGAGAACTATGACCCAGAGGCACGTATAAGAAGGGTATATTAACTTAAACGTCGGTATCTTGGACATGTCATTCTTTGACGACACCAATAACTTTGGCAAAGTGCTGACGATCGCAGGTCTGATCATGGCGCTGGCCTCCTTGGCGAGCATAATCATCGCGGCGGTCGACCACTATGGTGCGGGGTACATCGCATCTCTGGTAGGGACGTTGATCTACGGCCTGATGATCGCCGGCGTGGGCAGGAAGGTGCTCTCGGGAGAAGTCAGCCGGAAGATCAACGTGCTGGGCAGCTTCGTGGCGGTGGTGGGAGCAGGTTTCATCGTCCAGGGCTTCTTCACGATGATCGGCTTCATCATCTGGGGCGATGCCTCCGCCGGTGCGGTCGAGTTCATCATCTCGCTGATCCTCGGTCTGATCACGATGTACATCGCCAAGACGGTGACGGACGGCAAGACCTCCACGTTGGACCGGCTGTTCTGGTTCCTGCTTCTGATCATCTTCGCGATCATGTTCATCCTCAGCCTGATGGGCATCTTCTCCGGATGGAGCACGATCCCGGGCGCACTCGAAGCCATATCCAGCCTCTTCCTGATGCTCGTGTACGTCTTCCTGATCCTGATGCTGCTCTCGGACGACGTCAAGCAAGAGATGGGCATGGCCTGATCCGCGGAAAGCACTTGCTTCAAACCTTTTACTTCCCCTTTTTCCATCCCGTTATGCCGTCATCCCCGCGCCGATGCGCGTACGTCCGTGCATAAGGGTTATAATCAGGCACGGTTTATGTTGTCCGCGTCGGTCGATGCGCCGGCGGTTGGATGAAATCTGGTATGATCTGTTGCAGTTAGAACGGGTGCGCGTAAGATGGACACGATTACGCTCATCATCATTGTATCCATGATTCTGCTGGTGTCCGCATCGGCGCTGTTCTCCGCTTCGGAGACCGCATACTCAAGTCTCAATCAGATTAGGCTGAAGAACATGGCCGCCGACGGTGTGCGGCATGCAGACACCGCTTTGGAGAACTGGGAGCGCTTCGACAGGATCCTCACGACCCTGCTGATCGGCAACAACATCATGAACGTGGCGGCCTCGGCCATCTGCACAATGTTCTTCGTCATCTACTTCGGGGACGCGTACGGCGTGCTGCTGGCGACGGCCTTCATGATCACCGTCATCCTCGTCTTCGGCGAGGTGACCCCCAAGACGCTGGCCAAACGCAATCCGGAACGCTTCGCGATCAGGGTCGCCCGCGCCGTCCGCTTCGCCTCGGTGCTGCTCGCCCCGGTGACCTGGGCCTTCCTGGCGCTGACGCGCTTCCTGACCCGGCGCGACCGGGAGTCGGAGGAGGCTCCGACCCTGACCGAGGACGAGCTCTACTTCATGATCGACGAGATCGAGGAGGAGGGGACGATCGAGAAGCGCGAGAGCGACCTGATCAAATCGGCGATCCTCTTCGACGACATCAAGGTCTCCGAGATCTACACGCCCAGGGTCGACATCGTCGCCATCGACGTCAGGGCGACGGTGGACGAGGTCAAGCAGCTCCTGGTCGGATCGGAGTTCTCGCGGATACCCGTCTACGACACCACCGTCGACAGGATCATCGGCGTCATCTACTCCAAGGACTTCTATCCGCGTTACATCAATGGCGTCGACTTCCAGATCGCCGACGTGATCCGACCGGTGAGGTTCGTGCCCGAGAGCATGAGCATTGCCACGCTCCTGAACGACCTGCAGAAGAACAAGCTGCACATGGCGGTCGTCCTCGACAGCTACGGCGGCACGATCGGCATCGTCTCGCTCGAGGATATCCTCGAGGAGCTGGTCGGCGAGATCTGGGACGAGAGCGACGAGGTCAGGATACCGGTCACCGCCAACGGGGACGGGTCGTACACCGTGCTGGGCGAGGCCGACATGGACGAGGCGATGGAGGTAATGGGCCTCGAGTTCCGTCCCAAGGACGAGTTCGCCGGCAGCGTCGGCAGCTTCCTCAACGACCGGTTGCAGAGGATCCCGCACAAGGGGGACTTCGTCGATCTGGGGAACGTGAGGATCACGGTGACGTCGATCAAGAGCCGCAGGGTCAAGGAGACCCTGTTCGTTCCTCAGACGGTTCCCGACGAGCCTGTTGCAGCCCCTCAAGGAACCTCCTGAGGTTGTCGACGGCGATGCTCTTCCTGGCGGGATGGGAGACCAGCTTGCCGGTCAGGGAGACGACGTCGCCGTGATGGGCGAGCACGTACCTCCCCTGCACCGCTTCCTGCTTGTCGATCCGCATGTGGAAATTGCAATCGTCGTCCACCCGCTCCTCCGCCTTCCCGATCAGCTCGTCGACGAGCTCCGCGGGCAGGCGGGAGAACAGCTCGGCGACCTTCCTGCCTTTGAGCTCGTCCTGCATGATGACCATGCGGTTGCCGTGCTCCCCGCTGCAGACCTCGACCTCCAGCCCCTCGGTGCCGGTCAGCTCGGCAAGGGTGTCGTAGATGAGGTCCTCGTCCTCGGTCGCATAGCAGAACACCTGCACCCTGAGACGGTGGAAGGCGTCATTCATCGGACGCACCCGCCTTGGCGTCGCGGTTGGCGACGACGATCCTGCCGACGGCCTCGGGATCGGCCGACGACAGCGTCACGACGGTGCGTCCGGTCAGTTTGAAGGAGATGCCGCGCTCGTAGCCGTGGCAGATGTAATGCTTGTACTTCATGTTCTTGGCGCCCAGCCCGCTGTAGTTGCGGATGATGTCGATGTCGCCGAGCTTGTAATCGATCACATCCTCCAGGGGGATGACGTGCTCTCTGACGAACCTCAGGGTCAGGGCGTCCCCGTCCACGCGGATGCGCAGCCTGACCAGGCGGAACGCCAGGACCATCGCGATGAAGACCGCCGTCGAGACGTAGAACACCGCCGCCTCGGTCACGATGCCCGCGATCACGCATACCCCGATGAAGACGCTTGTGGCCGCCAGCATCGCGGCGAGCATCAGGAACGCCGGTCTGGTCACAAGCGGCTGGACCTCTTCGTACGTGCTCATGCCCGCTCCTATGGAATCGGCGGATATCTCTCTTTCGCCGCCGACGGCCCCGGACCAAGACAAGGTTTATATTGTATATCCTTATTCGAGGGATTGCACGACAGGGCCCGTAGCTTAGATCGGCTGGAGCGCCCGGCTGATAACCGGGAGGTCATGTGTTCAAATCACATCGGGCCCACTATCGTCTTCTCTCTTCTCCGCTGCCGTGACACGTCTATGCGCGCGCGGCTCACTTCAGGTCCTTGACGAGGATCAGATGCCATCCGAACTCGGTCCTGACCGGGCCGACCAGGTCGCCTTTGCCGGCATTGAACGCCGCCGTCTCGAACGGTGCGACCATCTGCCCCCGGCCGAACCAGCCGAGGTCCCCGCCCTTCTTGCCCGAGGGGCATTTGGAATGCTTCTTGGCCGCGTCCGCGAACTTCATGCCGCCCTCGATCCTGTCCTTCAGTTCCTTGGCCTCCTTCTCGGAGGGTACCAGTATATGTGCGCAATTCGCCTGTTTCGCCATGGTCGGCGATATCGCGTCCAGCCTTAAATAGGCATGTCAGACGGCGGATGCGTGCGGGAAGGCGGCGGAGGGCATGCCTTTTTGCATGACGACATCCCTGCACCGTCTATGGAGGAGCGGATGGAGACGGAGCGGATCTAGCGGTTCCTGGGCGATCCCGACGCCGCCGTGATGACCGGGCCGCGGCGGATGCCCAGGTCGGAGCTGGCGGCGGCGGTCGCCGCGACCGTCCGCACGCGATGCGCCGCGGTGACGTCCGTCGAACTGGATCCCGGGCGCATCCCCGCGGATGCGGACGGGTCGGGCATGACCGCGTTGGTCCTCTCCGCCCCGCCCGACCGGGCGACCTCGTCGGCGCTGAGGGAGCGGGTGGCCGCGGGCCGCCTGCTGCTGCTGTGCACGCAGGAGCTGTGCCACCAGGTGCCGGTGTGCATCAAAGGGGTCCGTGCGCTCGACCTGCCGCCGCAGCCGTCCTGCGCCCGCCCGCGGGACGACCGAGAATCGTTATATCGGTTGATACCCATACCTCACGGGGACGGTTCTCTAAGATGAACAGGTTGAATGTCAAACTATTCGCGGTGACGGTGACGGTGCCGTTGCTGTATGCCGCCGCATGCCTGATCTGCACCCTGGCTTCGATCAGGGGGACGGGGACGTTCGACTTCTGCCTCTTCGACCCGTCCGCGCTGGCCATGCCCTGGTCGCCCGAGGCGGGCATCAGCCTCTCGACCCTCCTGCCCGAGCGCGTCTGGGAGCTGCTGATCCTGCTGCCGGCGGGCATGGCGGAGCACCTCGGCGCATACGTCGGAGAGCACATCGGCCCGGCCGACCTGCTGTCCGTCCTGACCCTGGTGGGTTTCGCGGCGATGCTGGCCGGGATGCTCTCCGGAACGGCGCGCGACTGCACCGCCGAGGGCGATCCCCGCGAGTTCATGTTCACCGCCAGGCCCCGTTCCGTGCTCAAGGCGGCCGCGATGCCCTGGGACGCCTTCCCCGCGGCCTTCCGCAGGAAGTACGTGCCGGTGCTGATCCCGGTGCTCCTGCTCCCGTTCATGTACCTCTTCGCCGCCGTGACGACGGTGCTTGTGCTCATCGTCTTCCTGATCGTCAAAGGCATCGTCGGAGCGGCCGCCCGCTCCGCTTCCCGCAAGGACCGGGAGGAGTACGGCCGTCTGACCGGGCATGCGGTGTGCACCGTCTGCAAGCGCAGCTTCCCCCGGCCCGACGTCAGATGCAGATGCAAGGAGGTGTTCTCCTACCCCGTGCCGGGCGTGTACGGGCTCAGGGAGCACACCTGCGTCAACGGGCACACCGTGCCCTGCACCAACGCTAACGGCGCCAGATCCAAGCTCGACACCGTCTGCCCCTGCTGCGGCGCCTCGATCCGGACGCAGGAGTCGTGGCCGATCGTCATCTCGATGATCGGCGCGACGGGCGCGGGCAAGACCGCGCTGATGCGATCCGCGGCCGACAACATCATCGGGGCGGCGAGGAGGCAGGGGATGTACAGCGAAGCCTCCGAGGGCCTGACGGCGCCGGCGGAGGCGGCGGTGCCCACCCCTCCCGGCGAAACGGATTCGGAGCAGCTTTTCCTCCGTTCGCGCAACGTGCACGGCCGGGTGCTGATCGTCAACGACATCTCGGGGCAGGAGTTCCTCCCGGCCGAGGACAGGGTGCTCTTCCAGGAGTACTACCGTTACAACGACGGCCTGGTCTTCGCCATCGACCCGTTGGAGGTCATGGCCTATCACCGTTCCGGTTCGGCGTTCAAGAGCGACAAGGTCACGGTCGCGGGCACGTTCGAGACCTTCCATCAGATCTACGCGACCATCAACGGCTACGGTCCGTCGGTGCGGTCGCAGGTCCCGCTGGCGGTCGTGCTCACCAGGATGGACATAGCGCACGTCAGGTCGGCGGTGGATGCCGCCGGCTCCCCCGAGGCGTTCCTCGAGGAGCACGGCCAAGGCGCGTTCCTGAAGCTGGCGGCGGCGGTGTTCGCCGAGGTCAGGTTCTTCAAGGTCACGTCGCACGGGCCGAAGGCGGATGCGGTCGACCCGTTCAAATGGATCCTGTGGAAGAGCGATCCCGAGCTCATGAAGGCCTTATGGCCGTGAGGCGGGACGTTCCTCCCGTCCGTCGGCGTATCTGATGAAACGGAGTGTGTCCCGCGGATGCGTCTGATCGACGTAATCCCACGGCCAGTCGTCGAGATGCCGCCGGCGGATCTCGTCGAGCGCCTCCCGCACCTCCCGGTCGTCGCCGAGGATGACCGGGCCGAACGAGACCTGCCGTTCGCCGATCGGCCTGCCTTCCAGCAGCCAGAGCGCCGCCGCGGCGTCGCCGTTGACCACTTCGATGTCGGCATCGGCCGCCAGCTTGAACCTGGTCTCGGAGCGGTAGGTCCCGCCGTCGACCCGCAGGCCGCCGCCGGAGACGGAGTACAGGTTGCGGTTCACGCCCTCCGGCACCGCCGGCAGGGTGATGCCGGCCCCGGGCTCCATGGCGATCCTCAGGATGCGCACGTGATTGGCGGCGTCGGCCGCCCACGAATCGGGATTGGGCACGCGGGCGGCCGCATCCCCGAAGGCGCCGGCGATCACCGTCACGTCCCAGCCGTCCCCGCGGACGTGCGGCACGTCCTCCGCCCAGACCATGTTCTGCACCGGTTCCGCGTCCTTGCGCCCGAGCGGCAGGTTGATCATGATCTGGGTGATGTCGTTGGGGTTCCGCCGGTCGTTGTGCACCAGAGGGTACATCTCGCAGTGCTGGTACCGCTTCCCGGCGGTCAGCCAGTGCACGTCGCCGCCGCAGTACCGGCCCTGGTTGCCGAGGTTGTCGAAATGGTCGATGCAGCCGAGCACGGGCACGGTCACCGTCTCGTAGCCCTGATGCGCATGGGCGGGGAAGCCGGGCACGACCTTGCCGTGGTACATCCTGAAGCCCAGGCGCTGCTCGTAATCCCTGCCGAGGTTCCTGCCGGCGATCTCCTGCAGCGGCGGGGCCTGCTGCGCATTGCCGTGCGGGTAATCGTCCTCGTGATGCGACGCGTAGGTGAACGGATCCTCGGTGTCCCATCGCATGCCGATCGCCTTGACGGCGAGCACATCCCCCTTCCTCCTCCTTCTGAACAAAGCCATCGTCTCCACCCGCACGGGTATGCCCGTGCGGGTATTTACCTTCGCCATCGATTTATACCCCCTGCGGGCATCATCGGTCATGGAAGACCGGAGCGGGCCCGCGGGGGTGCGGCTGAACAGGTTCATCGGCGAGGCGGGCGTGGCCTCGCGGCGGGCGGCCGACCGCATGATCGAGGAGGGACGGGTGACCCTCAACGGCAGGCCGGCGGTGCTGGGGGACAGGGTGCTCCCCGGCGACGAGGTCCGCGTCGACGGCGAACCCGTCTCCAAAGAGGAGGAGGACATCGTCATCGCCTACTACAAGCCCGCCGGGGTCACCTGCACCTCGTCGCCCGACGATCCCGACAACGTCATCGACCGCATCGGCCATCATAAGCGCATCTACTCGATCGGCAGGCTCGACAAGGATTCGGAGGGCCTGCTGCTGCTGACCAACAACGGCCGGCTGGCCGACGGCATCATGCGCTCGCGCGCAGGACACGAGAAGGAGTACATCGTCCGGGTGGACCGGGAGGTGACGCCGGCCTTCGTCGCCGGCATGGCGGCCGGCGTGCCCATCCTCGGCGATCGCGTCACCAGGCGCTGCGTCGTCGAGAAGACCGGCGACCGCGAGTTCAGGATCGTGCTGACCCAGGGGCTCAACCGGCAGATACGCCGGATGTGCGGGCACTTCGGCTACGGCGTGACCCGCCTGATCCGCGTGAGGGTGATGAACATCACCCTGGAGGGTCTGAGGCCCGGCGGCTGCCGCGACATCGCCGCGGCCGAGCGCGCCGAGCTGCAGCGTCTGCTCGGGGAAGGCCCCGGGCACGGCGGCCCGGGGCGGTGAGCAGGCTCAGTTGGCGTTGGACACCCGGTCCATCAGGCCCCTGGCCTCGCCGATCTCGGCCTCGCTCATCTGCAGTTCGCTCTTGAGTTGGTACTCGGCATGCATGTCGAGGCAGTCGACGTAGGCGATGAGGATGCCCTCGTCGGTGGCGACGAAGCGGACAGCGATCGGCGTGTCGCGCGAGACCTCCTCGGGCAGCTCCATCTCGAAGTCGCCCACGGGGTAGCCCTCGACGAGGTCGACCTTGCGCCCGTCCTCGTCGTCGAAGGCGCTGTTCTCGTAGATCTCCACCTTGATCGAGGACTGCCCGTCCTCCTGCGGGTAGTAGACGTTCTCCTTGACGAGGGGGAGGACCTCGTTCCTGAAGATCAGGTTGGAGATGTTCTCGCTCCCGTCGTCGTGGGTGATCTTGATGCCGAACGATTTGCTCAGGACGTTGTGCACCGAGAGCCCGTCCTCGCCGACGGGTGCGCTTACGATACCGCCGTCCTCGTCGAACACCGGCGCGGCCGCGGCGGCGCCGTCGGCGCCCCAGGCGGCCGATTTGGCGAACAGCGCCGCCCCCTTGGCCACCGACTGGTCGGGATCGAAGAGCCTGATGTCGGCGTCGGGGTACTCTGCGGCGATGCCGTTCCTGATCTGCGGCATCCGCGACGAGCCGCCGACCAGCAGGACCTTGTCGATGTCGTCCATGGAGAGGTCCTTGGAGGCGAGCGTCCGTCCGATGACCTCGAGCGTGGTCTGCAGCAGCGGCAGGCTGGCGGTCTCGAACTCCTCGCGGGTGATCGTGTAGACGATCTTGCGTCCGCCCACGTTCAGGGTCCCCTTGGTGGATTCGGCGGTCGAGAGGCGCTTCTTGATCGTCTCGGAGTCCAGCACCAGGCTGGCCCTGACCTCGTCGTCCTCGTCGATCTCGTACTCCTCGATGCCCTCGTCCTCGACCGCGTGCTGCTTGATCAGCCTGATGACCGCCGCATCCCAGTCCTTGCCGCCCAGCAGCCGCTCGCCGTCGGTGGCGATCGCCGTGAACGCCTGTCCGTCGATCTCCAGCACGGTCACGTCGAAGGTGCCGCCGCCCAGGTCGTAGACCAGCACCTTGGTCTTGGTGCCGTCCGACCCCATGCCGAACGATATGGCGGCTGCGGTGGGCTCGTTGATGATCGTCACGTCGTCCAATCCGGCGATCTTGCCGGCGGTCTTGGTGGCGTCGCGCTCCTGCTGCCCGAAGTAGGCGGGGCAGGTGATCACGGCTCTCTTCACGTCGCAGCCGTGGTTGTCGTTGAAGTCGTTGATCATCTTCTTGAGGATCGACGCCGACAGCGTGATCGGCGTGTAGCGCTCCCCGTCGACGGAGACCTCGTAATCGGTGCCGATCTGCCGCTTGATCGCGGTGATCGTCCGCTCCGGCGGGTACATGATCGACATGTCCTTGGCCGGCGAACCGACGATGATCTCGCCGCTGTCGTTGAACAGCACCACGGAGGGCGTGGTGTCCTCCTGCTCGAAGTTCTTCTCCACGACCGGGGTCCCGTCCTCGCCGATGTACGCGAGGCACGAGTAGGTGGTGCCCAGGTCGATCCCTATCAGATATCCGTTCTCTCCCATCTTATCCATCTCCTTCCTGCGGCCCGTCGCTGCGGACCGCGGTGTGCCTGTAGACCCTGACCCTCTCTTTCAAGAGGACGCGGCCGTTGAATTCGTAGCCGTCGGACAGCCGCTCAGCGACGGTGCCGTCGAGCGAGGGATCGTCGGTCGGCACGACGTCGACGATCCGCTGGCGCAGCGTGTTCAACCTCTCGTCGTCGAACGCCCCCACCCGCGCTCCCGCGTCGGTGAGGATGTTCTCGATATCGGTGCTGTAGGCGGTGAACGAGCCCAGGACGTCCTCCGGGGCGAAGCGTCCGATCCGCTCCTCCATGTCGCGGCAGAGCTTGAGGAAGTCCTCCCTCATGATGCACAGCTGCTCCAGCATGCCCATCAGCCGCTTGTCGGCCAGCTCGGCGTCGCGTCTTCCGATCGCCTCCAGATGCCGCCGGTGCTGCTCCTTGGTGGTCACCAGGCCCTTGGCGGCCTCGCGCAGGGCGGCGACCTCCTCCCTGAGGGCGGCCAGCTCGGCGGCCGCCGGCCCGGGTTCTCCCGCCGCGGCCGGGGCTTCCGTCCGCGTCTCCGGCGGTGCCGTCTCCGGTGCCCGTGTCTCCGCCGCAATCGGGGCTTCCGTCCGCGTCTCCGCCGACGTCTCCGCCGGCGGTGTCTCCGGCGCGGCGGTCCGCGCCTCCTCCAGCGTGCCCGTCGTCAGCAGGCTCCTCAGCATCTCCGTCGATCTCCTCATCTTGTTGCTCATCGTCTGCCCTCCCTGTCGTTCTCGAAGAGCCAGATGAACGGGTCCTCCACCCGCATCGGCGACACCCCCCGCTTCAGCACGCTGCCGGTCGGGTTGCTGCCGAGCGCGGAGACGGCGAAGTAGCAGTGGTCTTCGAATTCCTTGACTGTCTGCGTGAAGCCGTCGGAGACGACCCGGCGCAGGTACTCCTCGGTCTCGGCGCTGATCTGCTCGAAATTGGTGCGGTCGTACCGTCCGCGCTCGCGCTCGATGTGGACGGCGAAGTTGGGGCCGAAGAGGACCTTCTCCTCCTCGCCGTCCTCGGGCGCCTTCATCAGCACGTCGCTCTTGGTCAGCGCCACGGCGAGCGGGATGCCGATGCGTTCCCTGGAGCTCATCCTCCGGTTGACGCGGATGGTGTTGGCGATGTTCGCCAGCATCGTCTCCACATCCTCCCCCGGCGCGGGCTTGCCGTCCACGTGGATCCGCTTGTTGACATACGGTATCTGCAGGGGATCGACGAGGAAGACGATGCCCGCGGCGCGGGAGATGAAGGGGTTGAGGCTGAGCCCCATGATCCGGTCGGAGGAGACCAGGTCCTCGCCGGCGGTGTCGAAGAAGGCCAGCGTGTAGGTCTTGGGGCGGTCGCCGTCGATGAACCTGAGGTGGTAGATCATCGGCTCGCGCGCACGGTCGTCGTCCTCGAACGACGGCGTCGGCGCCAGCTTCCTACCCTCCTCGAACAGGCGGCGGTAGTAGACGTCGCGGTAGATCAGCGAGGTGTTGTCGGTGGCGGCGGTCATCGTCGCCCCGAACTCCTTGGCGAACGAGTTCCTCAGCCGGTCGATGAGCACGGCGATGTAATGGCTCTTGCCCACGCCCTTCGGCCCGAGGATGACGAAGACGGCGCTGCCCTCTTCCTCGGCGCCCTGCGGGATCGGGTTGTGGCACACGGGGCACAGCCGCAGGTAGGCCGGGCGCCTGCAGATGTCGCAGTCGCCCGAGGCGTTGCGGATGATGTGCCGTTCGGTGGTCACCGGGTCGGGGCCGGCGGGGTCCCGGCCGAGGAACACCGTCTTCTCGGGATCGACCTCGCGGTCGCCCCGCCCCCGCCCGTAGAACTCACGGGCGCTGCCCTCGAGGCCCTTGAGGAACCGCTCGGTGCAGGACGGGTTGGTGCATTGGTAGTGGATCCGCTCCATGTCGACGTCGTTGAAGCAGAAGGGGCAGATGTACACAGGCTTCCGGTCGCTCTTCCTGGCCATATCAGCGGCCTCCCGGGAGCGGGTGGATGAATCTGAATCCGTGGTAATCCTCGTCGTCGGCGAAGAACAGCCGCATCCGCGCCGGGTCGACATCGGCGCCGACGGCGAAGGCGGCGGTCGCCCTGCCGTCCGTCAGCCGCAGCTCGGACCCGGATTCCCAGACGCCGATGCCGTCGGTGCGTCGCAGGGGTATGCCGGCGGTCACCGCCACGGCCTGCAGCGCCGGCAGCGCCTCCACGTCGGCGTCGGTCTCGACCTCCACGGACAGGCGCATCTCCTTCCCGGCCTTCTCGGTCCTGACCGCGTACCTGACCTTGCGGTAGTTGCCCGAGTAGATGTTGACGCCGACGCCGCGGGAGTGCATCGCCTTCCCGTCGACCTCGTACTGGGCGAACAGGGTGGCCACGCGCTTCCTGGCGTTGCCCAGGGGGATGCGGACCATGCGGTCGGCCGCGTAGCTCTCGCGGCTCACGGTGATGCGTTCGGCGGTGATGTCGTCGGGACCGCCGGCGACCGCGTCGTCCTTGATCATGACGACCATCGCCTCGGCGTCGTCGGGCCAGCTGACGGTGATGTCGCAGTCGCCGCCGTCGATCCGCGTCTCGATGTCCCGGAACGGCTTCAGGTTGGCGATGATGAACATCTTGCCGCGCACGGCGACCTTGCCGACGTGGATCATCGGGTAGAGGTAGTGCACCGACTCCTCGGGGAGCATGAAGCGCATCCCGTCGGCGTAGACCTCCATCGGGCGGATCTCCTCCATCCACGACCTGAGGTCGGCCAACTCCACCGTGCGTCCGAACATGTTGACCTTCTTGGGCGAGGAGTAGAGGGAGACCTCGTCCCGGCTGTCCCATCTGGCGGTGAACGAGCCGTCGGAGTCGTTCCGGCGCACCTCGATCTCCCTGACCGGCTTGGGGAAGTCGGCGGTGGTGCCCGAGAAGGCCGCGCCCGCCGACCGCTCGATGCGGCCGTCATCGTCGTACTCGGCGACGAACAGGTAGTAGTAGCGCACCCCGCCCTTGAGGCCGTAGTCGTTGAAGGGCACCTCGCCGCCGTGGATCACCTCGACCTCCTCGCCGGCGCCGGCCTCGCTCACGCCCTCCTTCCTCCAGATGCGCACTCTGGAGCAGCCCCTGGGTTTGACGTAGGCGAGCCTCAGCCCGCCTTCGACGGGCTCGATCGAGACCTCGTCGACCTCGGCGTAGACGGTGACGGGTCCGCAGGAGGCGGCCTCCCGCGAGAGGATGCCGTGCCGCCTGCTGTAGACGGAATAGTAATGGGCGACGCCCGGAGCGGGGTTCTTGTCCAGGTAGACGCTGTTCTGGATCTCGGTCAGCGGCTCGGTGAACCCGTCGACCGTCGGCAGGCGCCCGCGCTCCCGGTAGATGCAGAAGGTCATGCCCCTGCGGTCCTCGGGCACGGCGAACTTGATCAGCACGTCCTCGTCGCGCGTCTGGAAGACGGCGTCGGCGGGCGATGCCGGCGGATAGCCGCTGAGCTTGGCCAGGACCTCGGGGTGGTCGGGGCACTTGCCGGCCGCCGAGACGTAGAGCGCCATGCGCGCCTCCGGATCGGCCTCCGCCTCCGCCAGGGCGCAGATGCCCTCGGCGTCCATCACCCTGCGGACGCTCTCCTCGTACATGTTCTTCAGCTCGGCGTCGTCCAGTATCCCCGGGAACCTCCCGAGCGCCGCCTCCCCCGCCATGCGGCAGCCGCGGAACTTCCGCATCCGGTAGGCGCCGGCGATGCCGGCGGCGATGTTGTCCAGCTCGGTGGCGGCGGCGGTCGTCCGGCGGTTGAGGTCGTTGATCCCCGGGTAGGTGGCGTAGACCCGTCTGAGCTCGGCCAGGGACGCCTCCGCCGCGCGGACCGCGCCCCTCTCCAGATCGGCGCCGATGCTCGCGGAGAGCTCCTCGGCCCGCCTGAGCCCCTCCCGGAAGTCGAACCCGCATCTGATGCAGGCCCGGTTGTCGGAGGCCTGCTCGGTGTTGCACGAGGGGCAGCGGGTCCTGATGCCGTGGCCGCACAGGGAGCAGCGGACCGCGCCGTCGCCGGCATCGGTCATGCCCAGGCAGGCGGGGCAGATGACGAGGCGGCTGTCGCGCGCCGAGAAGTTCGCCGCATAGCGCTTCCGGTAGCAGTGCTCCTCGAGGATCGACAGGGCGAGCCCGGTGTCGGCATCCCCGGCGTGGATCTTCAGGAGGCTGTCGATGTACTCGCGGGTGAACGGCTGCCCGTAGTCCTCGTCCATCGACTCCGTCACCGGGACCAGCGCCTTCATGCACGTCCCGTAGCGGTTCAGTTGTGTCAACTTGTCATCGTCGTCCAGGACGGTCTTGATCGCCCTCAGCGTCTGTATGTAGGAATCCTGGGCGGGCAGCACGTCCTGCTTGACGTTGGCCACCCGGCGCTCGCAGGCCTCGAAGGCCTCGCGGATGGAGGACAGGGGCGCATGCTCCCTGAGGATCGGGATGTCCAGCTCCAGGCCCGGATCGCCGATCAGGGCGTTGAGGACCTCGACCGGGGTGTAGGCCCCGACCGCGGCGACCCCCGCGTACGCGTTCAGCATCACCGGGTCGAAGGCGCTCCGGAACGGAGCGTCGTCGAGCTTGGAGGCGGCGATCAGGTCGCCTTTCTTCACCCCGTCCCAGGCCAGGCGCTTGAGCAGGGCGTCGGCGGCTCCCGGCAGCAGGACCCTGGTCCCGTCGCGCAGGATGACCGTGTCCTTGTTGAGCTTGGAGGCCTTGGATGCCAGTAGCCGGCGGCCGGCGGCGAACTCCTGCGCCCGCAGGGCCGGATCCGCCATGACCCGGCGCACGTCCGGCAGCATCCCCAGCGACCGGTGGGCCCGGAAGCGGCGGTCGAGGTCGTTCTGCTTGTCCTTGAACTCCTTGTTCCATCTCTTCTCGAGATTGGCGATCCTGCCGTTGACGGACTCGGTCGAGCAGCTCTTCTCCTGATTCGGGTTGAGCCCGATCAGACGGCAGTAGTTCTCCCTGTCTTCAGCCATGAGCGGTCCCCGTCACTTGCCCTGGCGCAGCCCCGTGGCCCCGGTGTTGATGGCGGTGGCGATGGTGCTGAACGCATCCCCGAGCCGGTCCAGCGCGGTGTACATGGCCCCCTCCTCGACGGTGGCGATCTGCCTGAGGAAGGAGAGGTCGGCCTCGGCGAACCCGATGGCCATGATGTCGACGCCGTCGCCCCTGCAGGCCAGCGACTCGCTGACCGCCTTGTCGCGCTTGCCCCAGATCCCGTCGGTCAGGACCAGCATCATCTTGGCGCCCGGTTTGGAGGACAGCACCGAATGGGCGGTGGCCAGCGGGCTGCCGTCGGTGCCTCTGCCGCACATGTTCACCTTGAGGTCGTCCAGCGCGGTGATGATGACGTCGGGGTCGGAGGTCAGCTCCCTGACCACCTTCACCTTGTCCCCGAAGCCGATGAGCGAGATGTTGGTGTTCTCGTCGGCGACGCTGTTGACGAAGTCGGAGATCTGCCCCTTGACGTCGTCCAGGCAGGAGGTCATGCTCCGCGACAGGTCGACGCAGACGGCGATGTTCTTGACGATGACGGCGTCAGAAGGCCGATCCTGCGGGGATCCGCCCATCCAGGAGATGTCCTCGGGCAGGACCTCGGCGGCGGCCTCGAGCTGCTCGCCGTCCTGATATGCGTTGACTTTGACGACGCCGTTCTCGTCGTAGGTGTACTCGATGTCGATGGTCGTGCCGCTGCCGACGTTGCAGAAGCCGGTGATGACCATCTTGGCGAGCACGTGGCATTCGAGCGGGTCCCGGCTCTCCCCCTGTAAGGTGAAGACCTCGATCCTGTCGGTGAGGTTGCCCGGCCCGATCCCGAACGGCTTGCGGGTCTTGGCGGGGAGCTTGGAGTTCTTCTTGATCATGATCTCGTTGATGTAGCGCTTGCCGTCGATGCTGACCGTGAGCGCTCCGAGGCTGTGGGCGGTGACGTCGACCACCTTGCGGTCGGTCAGCCCGGTCTTGTCGCTGGCGTAGAGCTCGGCGACGATGGCCGCCCCCTTGGCGACGGCCAGGTCGGTGTCCGAGTGCTCGACGACGTTGTCCTTCCCGGTCATCCGCCTGAGGAACTTGGCGACCTGCGGCATCCGCGACGAGCCGCCGACCAGCAGGACCTCGTCGATCTCCTCCCAGCCGATCCCGAGGCCCTCCATCAGCTCGGCGATGACGTCGCGGGTGGCATCGAGGAGATGCTGTGTCTTGATCTCGAACTCGTCGCGCGTCAGCGTGTACTTGCCGGTGTTGCCTTCGTACCTGAGCTGGATGGCGACGTTGTCGGCCTTGGACAGGACCTTCTTGTAGTTCTCGGCGGCGACGATCAGCTCGTTCTTCGCCGATTCGTCCTCGCGCGGGTCCACGCCGAACTCGTCCTCGAACAGGTCGCACACGTGTTTGGAGATGACCGAATCCCAGTCCTTGCCGCCGAGGATGTGGTTGCCGTCGGTGCCCAGCACCGAGATGTTGCCGCTCTCCACCTTGACCAGGGTCACGTCGAAGGTGCCGCCGCCCAGGTCGTAGACCATCACGGTCTTGTCCGCCGCGCGGTTGTATCCGTACGAGATGGCGGCCGCCGTGGGTTCGTTGATGATCTTGAGGACGTCGATGCCGCAGGCCTCGCCGGCGCGTATCGTCGCTTTCCTCTGGAAGTCGTTGAAGTACGCGGGCACGGTGATGACCGCCGAGCCGATACTCCCGCCGAGCCTTTCCTCGGCGTCCCCGATCAGCTTCTCCAGGAGCATCGAGGACAGGCGTTCCGCGCCGTACGTCTGGCCGAAGGCCTCGACCGAGAAATCGGTGTCGCCCATCGAGCGTTTGAACGAGGCGGCGATCACGCCCGCCCCGCCGGCCTGCATGTCCTTGGCGTCCTCGCCGATGAGGATCTCCCCGTCGTCGAGGAAGCAGATGACTGAAGGGGTCATGTCCTTGCCGAACCCGTTGGGGATGATGTCCGTCTTACCTGTGCTTCTATCATGCACCGCCACAGAGCAGTGGGTCGTCCCTAAGTCGATTCCTACCTTCATGATATCCCATCGCCCTGGAATCGTATTCGCAATATAAAAATAAGAGCCGAGGGGCTGCGGATATCGTAGAGAGGGCGCCGGACGGCCGTCTTCCGGAGAGCCTCTGCGGATTCCGTAACGGGGTCCGCGGCGGGTGCGAAGGTATCAATACCGTGCGGCACCATGCATGAAGCCATGGACGAGGAGACGGCCGAGGCGGAATGCATCGCGGCGATGGAACTGGTCATCGGCGCGAAGGCGCCCAGGGACCCGGCCCGGGCGGCGGCGATGTTCGGCAAGGCGGCCGCGGCGGGCCACGCCGTCGGGCACTTCGGTTTGGCCGAGCTGCTGATGGCGGGCGACGGGATCGCCCGCGACGAGGAGCTGGCACTGATGCATTACCGCGAGGCGGCCGCCGACGGGCACCCGGGCGCCATGTACCGGCTGGCGACGCTGATGCTCGAAGACGGGCCGTCGCAGGACATACCGGGCGCCAGCGCCCTGTTCCTCCGATGCGCCGAAGCGGGGATGGCGGCGGCGTACGCCGTCGCCGGGGACATCCGCTTCCAAGGCCTGACCGGGGAGGCCGATGCCGAGGCGGCGTACCGCTGGTACCGTCTGGCCGCCGAGGCGGGCGACCCGTCCGCCATGTTCAGCTGCGGATACATGTCGGAGGCGGGCATCGGCACCGCCGTCGACGAGGCGGAGGCGCTGCGGATGTTCGAACGCTCGGCCGCGGCGGGGCTGGCCGAGGCGCAGTTCAAGATGGCGGCGCTCGCCCGCGAGGGCAAGGCGCCCGGCGGCAGCCGGGAGGCGCTGAGATGGTACAGGGTCTGCTCGGACCGCGGCTACCCCGCCGCGACCATCAGCCTCGCCACCATGCTCCTCGAGGGCGACGGGACCGACAGGGACCCGGAGACGGCGTTCTCCCTTTACAGCAAGGTCGCCGCCGAGACCGGGGACGCCGACGCGCATTTCATGGTCGGCCGCATGCTCCTCGAGGGGATCGGCACCGAGGCGGACCCCGAGGCCGGCCTGCGCGCCATGGCGAAGGCGGCCGCCGCCGGCAACGAGGCCGCGCGACAGCTCGTCGAGGGCCTCGGCAAGCGCGGCGGGCGTCAGCCGATCGTCATCGACGGAACGGGACCAGCAGGTCCCTGAGGTCGCGCACCGTGGCGTCCGACCCGGTCTCGGGGCACCAGCCGCCCCGGTCGACGAACACAGTGTCCGTGCCCGCTCTCCGCCCGGCCTTCACGTCGTTGGGGGAATCGCCGACCATCACCGCCGACGCCGGCTCCGCCCCGAGCTCGTCGAGGCACAGCATCACCGGCTGCGGGTCGGGTTTGCGGTGGGAGCAGCTGTCGGAGCCGACCAGCGAGCCGAAGACGTCGCGCACGTCCAGGCGGATCAGGATCTCCTCGATGTGCACCGCGTATGAATTGGAGACGATCCCCAGGCCCTTGCCGGCGGCCGCGAGGGCCTCGAGGCACTCGCGCGCGTCGGGGAAGAGCTCCACCGAATCCATGTAGCAGCGGTCGTAGGTGCCCATGACGACCGCGTAGAACTCCCTGAAGCCGCAGACGTCGCCCGGCCGGTGCAGGTCCCAGGTCTCCCTGAGCGGGGTGGCGACGTACTCGTCGTACCTGGAGGGATCGTACGGTATCCCGAACTCGCCGAACCCGGCGCGCAGCGAGATCTCGAGGCCGTGACGGGAATCGACCACGGTGTTGTCGAGATCGAAGAGGTAGGTCCTGTATTCTTTCACGGGCCTCTCCATGCACCTCGCCGTTTATTGCTGTTGCCCCGGGCGCCGCCGCGCCCCGGGCCGGCATCGGGTCAGGCGCCGGCATCGGGGTGCAACCCTAAATAGCGCGCAGGCGATACGGGCGGTATGGTTCTTCAGAAAGACGATATCGGCATCGCGAGGGATGCCGAGGTCAAGGACATCGCCGACGTCGCGGCGACGGTCGGCCTCTCCGCCGCCGACATCGAACAGTACGGCAGATACATGGCCAAGGTCCCGCTCGACGTCGTCGGCAGGTACGGCGATGCCGCCGACGGCAAGCTGATCGTCGTGACGGCGGTCACGCCCACGCCCGCGGGCGAGGGCAAGACCGTGACCACCATCGGCCTGATCCAGGGGCTGGCGCACATCGGCAAGAAGGTGGTGGGCACGCTCAGGGAGCCGTCGCTGGGGCCGACCTTCGGCGTCAAGGGCGGGGCGACCGGCGGCGGCCGCTCCCAGGTGTACCCGATGTGGGACATCGACCTCCACTTCACCGGCGACATCCATGCGGTGGGCGCGGCGCACAACCTGCTGTCGGCGGTGCTCGAGAACGAGCTCGTCAGGGACAACCGGCTCGGCATCGACCCGTCGCGCATACTGCTCAGGAAGGCGATGGACATGAACTGCCGGGAGCTCAGGGACGTCGTCGTCGGCCTCGGCGACAGCCGGCTGTCCGGCGGGGTCACCCACCGGGGCGGGTTCCTGATCACCTCGGCATCCGAGGTCTCCGCCATCCTGGCGCTGGCGACCGACTACGCCGACCTGAGGTCGAGGCTGGAGCGGATGGTGGTCGCCTACACGTACGCGGGGGAGATGGTCACGGCCGGCGACCTCGGCTGCGTGGGCTCGATGATGGTCCTGCTCAAGGACGCCCTGAAACCCAATCTGGTGCAGACCCTGGAGGGTCAGCCGGTCTTCGTCCACGGCTTCCCGTTCGCCAACATCGCGCACGGGACCAACAGCATCATCGCCACCAGGCTGGCGCTGAAGCTGGGCGATTACGCGGTGACCGAGGTCGGCTTCGCCGCCGATCTCGGCGGGGAGAAGTTCATGGACGTCGTCTGCAGGCAGTCGGGGCTGGTCCCCGATTGCGTCGTGGTCGTGGCCTCGATCCGCGCCCTGATGATGCACGGCGGTGCGCAGAAGGACGATCCGGCGACGTTCACCGCCGAAGCCCTGCGCAAGGGGCTGCCGAACCTCGACAGGCATGTCGGGAGCATGGTCTCCTTCGGCGTGCCGGTCATGGTGGCCGTCAACCGTTTCGGTTCCGACGATCCGGCGCACATCAGCCTGCTCGAGGAGCACTGCGCCGGGATGGGGATCGATTGCGTGGTGTCCGAAGCGCATGCCAAAGGCGGCGAGGGCGCGGCCCTGCTGGCCGCCAAGGCGGCCGCGCTGGCCGATGCCGGCGGCGAAGGGTTCAGGCACCTTTACGCCGACGACCTGCCGGTCAGGGCCAAGATCGAGCTGATCGCCCGGGAGATCTACGGCGCCGACGGCGTCGAGTACAGTCCGGCGGCATCGCGGACGATCGACGATCTCGAACGCAGGGGCTTCGGGAGGCTGCCGATCTGCACTGCGAAGACACAGTACTCGTTATCGGACAAAGCCGAGCTGAAAGGGGCGCCGACGGGGTGGACGCTCAACGTCAGGGAGGTCCTGCTCTCGGCCGGGGCGGGCTTCATCGTCCCCGTGTGCGGGTCGATGATGCTGATGCCCGGATTGGGCAGGGTCCCGTCGGCGATGAACATCGACCTCGACGCCGACGGCAACGTCACCGGTCTGAGGTGACCGCGGCCATCTCGTCCCAGCGGCGGGCCGCCGCTTCGTCGGCGGCGACGCCGTCCCCGGCGGCGTACATGCTGCCGAGGAGGATCATCGCCCCCCGGTGCCCGTTGGCCGCGGCCGAGGTCAGCAGGTCCAGCGCGGCATCGATGTCCCTGGGGACGCCCACGCCCGCCTTGTACAGCTGACCGAGCACGAACTGCGCCTCCGAATGGCCGCCGGCGGCGGCCGCGGCGAACCAGCCGGCCGATTCCGCGAGATCGCGCTCGACGCCCTGCCCGTCGAAGCGGATCAGGCCCATGGCGTACTGGGCCCGCGCATCGCCGTGTTCCGCCGGCACCCTGAAGCATTCCATCGCCTTCCGCGCGTCTTTGTCGGTGCCGTAGCCCCTGACGTGGATCTTGCCGAGGAAGTACATGGCCGAGAGGTTGCCTTGGGCGGCCGACCTCCCCAGGAGGTCGGCGGCGATGCCGAAATCGCGTTCGACGCCCTGTCCGCGCGCATGCACCAGGCCGAGCATGAGCTCGGCATACGCATCGCCCCGCGCCGCCCGTTCCCCGAGGATGGAGAGCGCCTCGCGGTAATCCCGTTCGGAACGGCTCCGGATCACGAGCTTCGCCCACTCGAGGGGCTCCATCAGGCCGTACGGCGGCGCGTCCATGGGCCTTGATGCCCTAGACCCCTGATAATGTTTACCGCGGGCGCCCGCATCCTCCCGCATGCGGACGGCGCGGATGAAAACGATATATACGATGTCATCTTTTTTTCGGACCATGGCTTTCGGAACGGGGACGGCCGGCTGCGGTGCGGAACCGCTCCGGGCCGTCCGCACGGACGGCGACCCGACGACGCTGGAACGGAGGGCGGAGCTCGGCGACACGGATGCGTGCATGGAGCTCTACCGCATGTACGGCACCGGCGACGGGGTCGCGAAGGACCAGCTCGCCGCGCTGAAGTACCTGAAGGTGTGCGCGGCGGCCGGCGACGCCGCCGCGATGCGCACGGCCGGGCGCATGCAGCTCATGGGCAAGGGCAACGTGCCCAAGGACCGGGAGCAGGCGGAAGCCTGGCTCGCGCAGGCCGCGGCACTCGGCGACGGCGAGGCCATGTACCTGCTGGGCCGCATGCACGCCGACGGCCTGTGCTCGGCCGAGCCCGATCCCAAGCAGGCGGCCGCCTGGTTCGCGCGGGCGGCGGCGGCCGGGAACGCCGAAGGGCAGTTCGCAACGGCCGAATCCATCCTGATGTCCAAAGGCAGGCGCCGCGATCCGGCCGCGGCGGTGCGGATGTACAGGGCGGCCGCCGACCAGGGGCACGCGGAGGCGGCCTACCGTGCCGCGATGCATTTCGCGTACGGCGAAGGGGTGCCGTGCGACCCGGAGGCGGCGGTCGGGTACTTCGAGGCCGCCTGCGAAGGAGGCTTCATCCAGGCGATGGTCGACTACGCCGACCTCTGCCTGGAAGGCAGGTCGGTGCCCCGCGACGAGGAGAAGGCGGTCCGCTGGCTCGAGGCCGCCGCCGACCGCTACGACGGCTCGGCGCAGTACGAGCTGGCCTGCATGCATGCGTCCGGGACGTGCTTCGAACGGGACGATGCCGAGGCGGCGAGACGGCTGGAGGAGGCCTCCGAGCTCGGCGAGCCCAATGCGCAGTACGCCCTGGCATGCTTCCGCTACGAGGGCAGGGGCGGCGCGAAAGACGCCAAGGAGGCTCGGATGTGGTTCGAGCTGGCCGCCGACCAGGGGCATCCCGCCGCGCGGGCGTTCCTGGGGATGATGCTGGTGAGCGGCAGGGACACGGCGCAGGACATCGGGGCGGGCATGGAGCTGCTGCATGCAGCAGCCGATGGACAGGGTTATTACGAAGCACAGTACTATCTTGGCAGGATATACTCGGAGGGGAAGCACGCGGCCCGCGACCTGCGGAAGGCCAGAGGCTACCTGGCCGCCGCCGCCGACCAGGGCGACGCGGACGCCGCCGCCCTGCTGGACGCGATCAAGGCGGAGCGGACCTTCGGGAGGAGGGGCAGATGAGCAAGGACGACCAGATATTCCGCGATGCCGAGACCGGCGACCCGTACGCCGCCCTCGGGGTGGCGTATCTCTACCATCACGGCAAAGGCATCGATCAGGACGACCGCAAGGCGGAGCGCTGGTACAAGCGCTCGGCCGACCTCGGCTGCTCGCGGGCCAAATGGGAGCTGGCCAAGGCGTACCGGGACGGGACGTTCGTCGAAGCCAGCTTCTCCGATTACCTTTTCTTCCTCAAGAAGGCGGCGAGCGCCGGCATACCCGAGGCCAGATTGGAGCTGGCGCTGCTGAACATCAGCGGCGACATGGTGCCGAGGAACCCGCGCATCGCCTTCAACTGGATGCGCCTGGCCGCCGACCAGCATCTGCCGATGGCCGAGTTCCTCCTGGGGTACATGTACGGCCGCGGGATCGGCACCGAGCCCGACAAGGCCGAGGAAGAACTGCTCTATTCAAGGGTGGGGATCCACGGGAACGCCGATCTCTTCTACTGGATCGGCAGGAACTACGAGTACGGGCTGCACGGCATCGAGGCCGACCTCTTCGAGGCGGGGCGTTGGTACAAGTACGGCGCCGACATGGGCCACGAAGCCTGCTACATCTCCTGGAAGGCGGTGCTGGACACGTTGGAGGACGACAAGCCCTCCGAATCGCTCAAGGACCGCGAGTTCAGGCTCTCCCACACGGAGGTGGCCAAGGAGCGCACCGCGAGGGACGCGGCGCTGATGTACGCCGACGCCTGCCTGAACAACGACCAGTACGAGGAGGCCATAGAGGGTTACGAGGAGGCCTCCGAGCTCGGGGATCCGACTGCCATGTACACCTTGGCGTTGATCTACCACGACGGCCTGATCGTCAGGAGGAACGACAACCTCTCGCTGGAGTACATGAAGAAGGCGGCCATGGCCGGATCCGAGGACGCCCAGTTCATGATGGGCACGCTGTACGAGCGGGGCAGGGGCGTGCCCAGGGACATCAACGAGGCCATCTACTACTACGCCCAGGCCGCGGCCCACGGGTACCTGGCCGCCTACCACGATCTGGCCAAGTTCATGTCCCATCCCGAGATCTACGTCAGGAACACGGTCCCGACGATCATGCGCTGACGCGGTCACTCGAGTTCCTCGCGCGGGCACAACGAATACGCCATGCGCATGTACCAGAGGGATTCGAGGAAACGATCCGTCTCCTTGGCCATGTTCGCACGTACGATCAGATCAGCCACTGTCTCCATGCCGTCATCTCCCGTCGATGGTGTCGGCAGACAGGTTCATGACGTGTCTGCCGGGATCCACGACATGGTTGATCAGGGTCGGAGAACGTAATAACATTACGTTGTAATGTCAGTAATGCGTGTTATATAAACGATCCCGGCCGCGTGCACCCGTTCGGCCGGGATCCGCTGTCGCCGTTAGACCCGGGTTCACGACTGCCGGTCGGAGATGATCCGCTCCAGACGGTTCTGCATCGCGGAGATCTCCGCCTCCAGACGGTCCAGGTCGGTTCTGATGTCGGCCTTCTCGTCGTCGCCGGCTTGGTGCAACCGGTTCCTGAGCGCCTCCCGGCGCGAGGACAGCGAGACGATCGCGGCCATGGCCGCGGCCTTCTCCTTCCTGGCCTTCAGGATGGCGGCTTCCTCCGCCGCGGGACCGTCCGCTTCCGGTTCCGTCCGGACGATTGCGTCCAACCGTTGCAGGATCCTGTTGCAGAGCATATGGTTCTCGTTGTTGATGGCGATGCATTGATCGAGCTTCGCCTCGATGCGCCTGAGCCCCTCATCGATCCCGTCCGTCATCCGTGTCACATCCGTCGAGTCGGATCCGCTCGACCCGCTCGTCACCTGCCAATGCATGGCCGTATACATGGGTTTGCATTGCCGTCGCCGGAGGACATAACGTTCATCTGTAATCTGTGAGATGATTGATATACGCACACGCCGTGCGACATCCGATGCGACATGGTTGCCGGAACCGTTATCGATGACACGTCCACGGGGTACAGGGAGCGGGTGATGATCGCCTGCGTGAC
>JAAYAP010000036.1 GCA_012719315.1 Methanobacteriota archaeon | reverse complement strand
GCATCCGCGATCCGGTCCGCCTCCTTCGAAGCGGACATGACCGCGTTGTCCTCCTTGAGGTCCGCGGCCATGCCGGTCAGGACCGGCACCGAGATCGAGATGATCAGGAAGGCGACGGTCAGCCTGACCGGCAGGCCGATGACGCCCTTCCTGCCGATGTTCATGCGATCACCGCGATCCTGGCCGAATTGTGCTCCCCGTAGTCCGACATCGAGACCGACACGGTCATGAACCCGACCGCGGTCCCTCTCATTGTTATCCTCAGGTTGTCGAAGACCGCATAACCCTGCGAATCGGTGGTCCCGTAGGCGGTCTTGCCGTTCTTGTCGCAGACTCCGAGGCCCGAGAGGACCACGGTGGCACCCCGGAGGGGGTCGCCCTTGCCGTCGGTGACCCTGATCTCGACATGGCCGGCGGTCGTGTAAGAACGGCCGTCCAGCTCGATGTCGTCGGAGAGCACCTCGACGGAGCCGATGGTGTTCGGGGCCTCGATGCTGCCCATCCATCCCATGATGATCGCGGTGCCCATGGTGGCCACCAGGATGATGATCATCAGCTGCAGGGGCAAGCCTTCGATGCCTCCCCGCCTGTCCTTCTTCAATCGCATGAGTCTTTCGATCTTCCTCATGGACAGCATCTCGCTGTCTGCGGATATAATGCGGAGCAGGTACAGTTAGCTTAACCTTCCCCCGTCTCGGTGCAGAGCGTCGTGTGCTTGGCGCCGGACGGGGTGAGCTCGCTGCCGACCAGCGAGATCCCGTCGCAGGCGAAGGTCCCGAACCGGCGTCCGGAAGGGAATCCGGGCAACTCGGGCCGGCGGACCCCGTCCCGGACCCTGGCCACGGTCACATGCGGCCTGAAGGGTTTCCGGTCATAGCGGATGCCGGCGGCGTCGAACTCCCGGCGGACGGCTGCGGACAGGGCCGTGAAACGGGATCCGGATCCACCGGTGCCCACCCAGATCACGCGCGGATCCCCCTTCTCCGGGAAAGCGCCGATCCCTTCGAGCTCGGCCGTGAACGGAACGAGGCCGCGGACCGCGTCGCGCATGCACGCGCGGACCGTCCCGATCATGCTCTCGTCGATGTCGCCGATGAAGCACAGGGTCAGGTGCAGCATGTCCTCGCGCACGGGTCTGAGCCCCATCGCGGATCCCAGCGTCTCCAGCAGGGCTCTCAGCTCCTCGCCCGGCGGCACGGGGACGGAGACGAACAATCTCGCGGTCATGACGCTTCAGCGTACTCTAAGTTTATATGCTGACTGCCCATTAGGTCGAGTATGGCGGACAGGATCAAAACGCAGACGCTTGAAGACAGGTTCGTCGCCGCATTCCCCGCGATCGCATTCTTGCTCGTGGTCGCGGTGACGGTCGCGACGTACTTCATCATGAAGTGAAACCCCTTACCCCCTACGGGCCGTGAAGACGCCGTTCAGGATCTCGCCGTTCTCAGGCGCAGCAACGCCTTCTTGGCACCGAAATGCCCCAGCGATGCGGCTTTGTTGTACCATCTGCGGGCCTCGTTCATGTTCTTCTCGGCCGAGATCCCCTCCTCGTAGTACCTGGCCACGATGAACATCGACTCGGGGTCGCCGTTCTCGGCGGAGAAGATGTACGATTCGAACGGTGTGCCCTCGCCCTTGATGACGACCTTGCGGTCGGTGTGGTTCTCCACGATCTCCTTCGAGACCACGTGCCCCCGCTCGGCCGCCCGCGTGTACCAGATCAGGGCCTTGCCGAGATCCTGCTTCACGCCGATCCCCTGCGCGTAGCAGTACCCCATGAAGTACTGGCAGATCACGTTGTTGTTCTCCGCCCCCTTCATGTACCATTCGAACGCCGACTTCTCGTCCCTCTTGACGACCTCGCCCTCCATGTAGCAGTTGGCGACGAACAGCTGCGATTTGCCGTAGCCGTTCTCGCCGAGGAGCGTGTGCAGCTCCAGGGCCTTCTTCGGATTCTTCCTGACCCCTCTGCCTCTGGCGTAGCATTCGGCCACCAGGTAGGTGGATTTGTTGAAGCCGTCCTCCATCGACCTGCAGCACCAGGCGAAACCCTTGGGCTGGTCCTTCCTGACCCCCTTCCCGGAGAGGTAGAGGTTGCCGATCGCGTGACAGGCCGCCGAGTGGCCGTGCTCGGCCGCCCGCTCGTAGTACCTGACGGCCTTGCCGAGGTCCTGCTTCACGCCGTTGCCGTTCATGTAGTTCTCGGCGGTCATGAATTCCGCATAGGGGTTGCCGGTGTCGGCGGCCTTGCGGAACCATTCGGCGGAACGCCTCGGATCCCGGTTGACCACCCTGCCCTTGGTGTGCAGCTGGGCGAGCATGATCATCGCTTCGGCGCATCCTCTGGCCGCGGCCCCCTCCAGCAGTTCGACGCCCCGTTTCCGGTCCCGGTCGACGCTTATGCCTCCCAGATAGCATCTGGCCAGGCCCAGGTCGCCTTCCGCGCAGCCGTTGCCGCCGGACACGGAGTACCATGTGTGCGCGGAGATGGCGTTCGGTTCCACGCCGACGCCGTCCATGTAGCATCTGCCGACATGGTACTGCCCGAGGGGTATGCCCCGGTCGGCCATCCCGGTGTAGATCGCGAAGGCCTTCTCCGGATCGGCGGCGACGCCGATGCCGTTCTCGTAGCACCTGCCGACCTCGCACATGGCCTCGGCCGAACCTTTGGCCGCGGCCTCCTCGAGGATGCCGAGCCCCGTCGGGCGGTCGCGCTCGGTGCCTGTGCCCCTGAGGATGCACAGGCCCTTCATGCAGAGGGCGTCCAGGTTGCCCTTGTCGGAGGCCTCGGAGAACATCCTGAAGGCCTCGGTCGGATCGAAGGCGGTGCCGATGCCGCTGTTGTGGAGCAGCCCCAGGAAATACATGGAGTCGGGATGCCCCTCCCCGGCCCGGCGCCTGTGGTAATCGAACAACTCTTCGTCGGTGAGAGACACCGAACCGTCGAGCAGGCGTCCGAGCGCCTCCATGGCTTCGGAGTGCGTCTTCAAAGCGGCCTTGGAATACCAGACGGCCGCCTCCACGAGGTCTTTGTCGACGACGATGCCGTCTTCATAGCACTTGCCGATGACGTATTCGGATTGGGTGTGACCGAGGGACGCCGCCCTCATGTACCATCCGAAGGCCTTCTCACCGTCCGCCTCGGTGCCCCTTCCCAGCGCATACATCTGACCGAGCTCGAAACAGGAATCCATATCCCCGTTCTCGGCTCTATCCATGGTATCATGCAGATCCGACATGCTCTTCTCCCAATAATATGCGTGTTATATTATCCTTTGTCGGAATCCCGTTCCCCGTTGTGTTCAGCGATCCTGCGGATTCCCCCATTGTGCACGGTCCAATCCGCGATTCCTCAACCATATGGCGACATCGACGGCGATGAGGACGACATTCAGGAGATAGAAGAGGATGACATAATCCACATGTCCGATGAAGGACTTGTTGGCGATGCCGAAGAGGTACCCGGCCAGCACCACCAGGGTGAAGACCACGCTCTTGCCCTCGGCGGTGCGGCAGCGCAGGGCCTTCACGATCGACACGGGCCAGGCGGCCGCGAAGCAGAGGAGCATCACGACCTCCAGCAGCCCGGATTCCAGCAGCCCGGCGGCCATCATCCCACCCTGACGAGCTCGAAGCGGCCGTCACCCATGCCGATCC
This sequence comes from Methanobacteriota archaeon, assembly GCA_012719315.1. Classification (GTDB taxonomy): domain Archaea; phylum Thermoplasmatota; class Thermoplasmata; order Methanomassiliicoccales; family Methanomethylophilaceae; genus Methanogranum. The sequence continues at coordinate 20,157 of JAAYAP010000036.1, read as the reverse complement.
TCGCGCTGTGCTCGAAGTGCGACTCCCAACGGGTCCTGGGATTGACCGTCGAGAAGATGTCGGCAGGTTTCACGTCCCCGCAGATGCCGTGCAGCTTGCTGCCGGGGATGACGGGCTGCTCCTGCGCCATCTCGACGCAGGCCCTGTCGATCGCCACCGGGTCGGTCGAGGCGAACATCCCCAGGTTGGGGATGATCGGGACGTCGTTCTCGGAATGGCAGTCGCAGTAGGGGGTGACGTCGGCGACCACCGTGATATGGAAACCCGGCCTGCCTGCGAGGACCGCCTTGGCGTACTCGACGATCTTGCAGTTGACGATCGCGGATTCCTCGTCGAAGGCGATGCTGACGGCGTCGAACGGACAGGCGGAGATGCATCTCCCGCAACCCGTGCAGCGCTCGCGGACGATCTCCGCGGTCCCGTCGTCCAGGATAATCGCTTCGTGCGCGCACGCCTTGACACACTTGCCGCATCCCCTGCAGACATCGGGGTCGACCTCGGGTTTGCCGGAGGCGTGCAGCTCCATCTTCCCCCTCCGGGACGCGCACCCCATCCCGAGGTTCTTGAGGCAGCCGCCGAACCCGGTGATCTCGTGGCATTTGAAATGATTGAGGGTGATGACGATGTCGGCATCCGCGATCGTCCGCCCGATCTTGGCCGTTTCAACGTAGACGCCGCCCTCGACGGGGATCTCGACCTCATCGTCGCCCCTGAGGCCGTCGCCGATGAACACATGGCATCCGGCGGTCACCGAGTTGAAGCCGTTGAGCTCGGCGTTGTCGAGATGCTCGATGCCGTTCTTCCGCATGCCCACATAGAGCGTGCTGCAGTCGGTGAGGAAGGGGATCCCCCCCTTCTCCCTGATGATGTCCGACAGGACCCTGACGTAATTGGCTCTCAGGAAGGCGAGGTTGCCGTATTCGCCGAAATGCATCTTCACGGCCACGAACTTCCTGTCCATGTCCAGGTCCGTGATGCCCGCGGCCCGGACCAGCCGGTCGAGTTTCTTGAGGAGGCTGTCATCCTCCTCGGTGCGCATGTCGGTGAAATACACTTTCGAGCTCATATCGCCCATTAATCCGGTTGGCAGTATTAAACCGGATTGGGATGCGGGCGGGAATCGCGAGGTGACACGACGGTCCCGAAAAATCCCTTTTGAGACACATCGGTTATATACGTATCTCCCACGGGACACACGGCTTCCGGTGACGGGGAATGTTTGAAATACTGAAATAAAATCACCGCGTCAACAAGATGTTTCTTGTGAGGTGGAATCAATGCACATAATGAGTCCCTTTGCAGGTGCCCTCATCTCGGATGAGGAAGCGATGAAGAAGTACAACGAGGAGAAGCTGTGGGGCCTGGCCGTCAGCATAGACCTGGGCGAATGCGACCACGATAAGATCTCCTCGAAGGAGCACATCACCCAATTCGCCATCGATCTGGCCAAGTACATCGATATGAAGCGGTACGGTGAGCCCATCGTCGTCTTCTTCGGTGCCGAGCCCAAGGTCCAGGGCTATTCCCTGGTGCAGCTCATCGAGACCTCGCAGATCTCCGGCCACTTCGCCGAGGACACGGACAGGGCGTTCGTCGACGTCTTCTCCTGCAAGCAGTTCCCTCCGGAGAAGACCGCCAGGTTCGTGCAGGAGTACTTCGGCGCCAAGAAGATGCAGTACGCGATCTGCTTCAGGGATATCTGAAGGAGGATGCACAGGGCCCCCGGCTCGTCCGGGGGCCGACACATCCGCACTTTTTTATAATCTTCCGGAGCTTATCCGCTCATGGAAGTCACTGTTTTCAACGGTTCCCCCCGTCCCCGCGGCAACACATCGGCGCTCGTCGAGAGGATCGTCGAAGGGCTGAAGGCGGGAGGCGTGGGTGGCAGGACGGTCACGCTGTACGACAAGGACCTCAGGGGATGCTCCAACTGCGGAGCCTGCCAGAGAGGGGAGGTGCCCGGATTCTGTACGATGGAAGACGATATGCAGGACCTGTACCGGACCTTCCTGGAAGCCGACACGGTGCTGATCGCCAGCCCCGTGTACATGTGGCAGCTCACTCCCTGCGCCCTCTCCTTCCTCAACCGCCTCCATGCTCTGAAAGCGGAGGGACGCGATCTGATGAAGGGCAAGGGATTGGCGTTGGCGGTCACCATGGGCGACGGATCCGAATGCGCCGACAGCGCCGTCATGGGGATCATCGATTTCTGCGAGTACTTCGGCATGGACTTCCTGGGCATGGTGCGCATACCGTATGCCGAGCGCGGGCAGATCCTCGACGGCACCCACGACGAGCGGATCGGCAGTTTCGTCGACCGCCTGTGCGCCGCCGTCCGGAGCGGATGAACGGGCTCACTCGTAGCTTCTGTTGTCGGTGACGTGCTGCGCCTTGCCCTCGTAGCGTGCCAGGGCTCCGGGGAGCTCCAGCTTGACCGCGGTCTTGATGTTGAGCACGCTCTTGAGGCGGTCCTCGACCTGCCTCTTCATCTCCGCCATCCTGATCATGTCGTCGGTGAGATGACGTTCCTCGACCTCGATGGAGACGACCATCTCGTCCATGTAGTCCTCGTTGGTCAGGGTGATGTGGTAGAACGGGCTGAGGAACGCGAACTCGCCGATCACCGATTCGATCTGCGAGGGGAACACGTTGACGCCCCTGACGATCAGCATGTCGTCGGCCCTGCCGGTGATCCTGCCCATGCGCGGATGGGTCCTGCCGCAGGCGCATCTCTCCCAGGTGAGCGAGGTCACGTCGCCGATCCTGTATCTGATGAGCGGGAAGGCCTCCTTCTGGAGCATGGTCACCACCATCTCCCCCTCCTCGCCGTCGGCGCAGGGGTTGCCGTCGCGGTCGAGTATCTCCATGTAGCAGTAGTCGGCCCAGACATGCGCTCCGCATTGCTCCCGGCATTCCAGGAAGCAGGGGCCGTAGAGCTCGCTCGCCCCGTAGCAGTTGTGCACGCGCATCCCGGTGCGGTCCTGCAGCTTGCGCCGCATGCTGTCGGACCAGGGCTCCCCGCCGGCGATGGCCAGCCGGACCTTGGTGTCGCGGCGCATGTCGATGCCGCGGCTCTCGCAGACATCGGCGATGTGGAACATGTATGAAGGCGTGCCGGCCACGGCGGTGACCGGCAGGTCGAGCATCATCCTGATCTGGCGGTCGGTGTTGCCGGTGCCGATGGGGAGCACGGTGGCGCCGATGCGCTCGGCGCCGTAATGCACGCCGAGGCCGCCGGTGAACAATCCGTACCCGTGGAAGTTCTGCAGCATGTCCTTGTCGGACATGCCGAACGAGACCATGCCCCTGGCCAGGCATTCGGACCAGTCCTCCAGATCCTTCTTCGTGTACCCGACGACGGTGGCCAGGCCGGTGGTGCCGGACGAGACGTGCACGCGCACGAGCTCCTCGTACGGCTTCACGAACAGGTGGTCGGGGTAGAAATCCCTGAGATCGGCCTTGCTCATGAAGGGCACCTTCCTGAATTCCTCGAATCCGGTTATGTCGTCCGGGGTGAGGCCGGCCTCATCCATCCTCCCGCGGAACACCGCGGAGGCGTCGTACATGGTGCGGACCTGCCGCTGCAGCAGCGAGAGCTGCATCCGCTGCAGCTCCTCGCGGGGCATGGTCTCGATCTCCTCGTTCCTGTATCCCATCTCTCTCACCGAAGTCGTGTCAACACGTGTCACGCCTGAAGCGTCTAACTCCCGCTCGCATATATAATTGATGGACGGCGCGGCGGCTCACGGCAGCCGCACCGAACCCGCGATCCTCAGTTTGCCTCCCTCGAGGTACATGATGACCCCGAGCCCGCCGGGTCTGTGGATGATGTCCGTCTCGATCGCGAAGTCGACCTCGGCCGCACGGAAGTCGCCGCCGTCCCCGACCCTGACGATCCTGCAGGGCACCATCTGCATCCAGTGGCCCATGTGCACGACCATGCCCTCCTTCAACGGCGTCGGCCAGTACTTGACGAGCTTCACCTTGCCGGTGAAGCTCCGGGTCATCTTCATCGAAGGGTCGGTGGTGAGCACGTGCCCCCGGTCGAGGTCGTCGGAGTCGATGCCCCTGAGCGCCAGGCCGACGTGGTCGCCTTTGACGCAGGTGTCGGCATCGAGGTCGTGCTTCTGTATCGATTTGAGGACGACCTCCTTCCCCGAAGGGAAGACGGTCATCTTGTCGTGCTTCCGGAGATACCCGTCGGTCACCGCTCCCAGGACCACCGTCCCGACGCCTTTGACGTTGAAGTGGCTGTCCACGGGGCAGCTGCCGCAGGTCCCTTCGCCGGCGGCCCGGTCCTCGGCGGCGGCCAGCGCGATCAGCCGTTCGCGGATCGCCGTGTGGTCCTCCTCGACCACCTCGTAGCCTTCCAGGCAGGTGTCCGCCAACAGCGGCTTCAGCTGCTCGGGCTGTATGTAGTTCCTGAGGATGATCCATCCTCTGTCGATGCCGAAGAGGTCGGCCATGACGATGGATTCCCCCAGCTGCGCGTCGATGCTCTCCACGACGAGGATGGCGAATTCCGACATCCCCGCGGCGTAGAACAGCGACGACAGCTTCTCGGGGTGCTTGGTCGGTTCGAGCAGCGTCACCGAGTCGCCGCCCCGTTTCAATTCGAAGAAGGTCATGTCGGTGACCGTGCCTTTCTTGCCGATCTCGCCGGCGAAGCCCTTGGTGCCGAGCACCGCGACGTTGAGGTTGCCCATCTCAGATCTCCGACCTTCTGATTATATCGATGCCGGCCGACTTCAGCACCTCGGCCGCCTTCATGGGGTCGTCGACCCTGATGAACAGCCCCTCTCGGTCCTTCGACGCGTACGCGTAGCCGTAGTCGATGTTGATCCCGGCCTTGCCCAGGACGTCGGCCGCTTCGAACAGCGATCCGGGCACGTTGTCGATCGAGATGCCGACGATGTCCGTCTTCCTGACGATGAGGCCTTTCGATTTGATCCTCTCGTAGGCATCGTCCGGATCGTCGACGATCGCCCTGAGGATGCCGAACTCGTTCGATTCGGCGAGGTTGCAGGCCTTCATGTTGACGCCGCACTCCTTGAGTATGCCGGCGACCGCCGCCAGGCGGCCGGGCTCGTTGTTGACAAATATCGAAAGCTGCGTCAGAATCTCGTCGTCCGCCATCATAACACCCTCCTGTCGATCACCCTTTTGGCTTTGCCCTCGAACCTCGGCAGTTCGCCGGGGGCCTTGAGCTCCACCGTAACAGCGATGTTCAGGTATTTTTTAAGTTCGGACTCGATGTGCGACCTCAACCTGGTCATATCCTCGATCCTGTCGCTGAACGCCTCGGGCCTGATCTCGACCTGGATCACCGCATGGTCCAGCGAATCCACCCGGTCGAGCAGGATCCGGTACTGATCGCCGACCTGGGGTATGTGCATGAGCGTGTACTCGATCTGCGACGGGAAGACGTTGATGCCGCGGATGATCAGCATGTCGTCGGCCCTGCCGAAGATCCTGGAGATGCGCGGGGACGTCCGGCCGCAGGCGCAGGGCTCGTGCGTGATGCTGCAGATGTCCTTGACGCGGAATCTAATCAACGGCATCGCCTCCTTGCGGAGCATGGTCACCACCAGCTCGCCGCGCTCGCCGTCGGCGCAGGGCTCGCCGGTCTCCGTGTCGATGATCTCGGCGTACATCATGTCGGCCGGGATGTGGATCCCGTCCCTCGTCTCGCATTCGGTGAACATCGGCCCGGCCATCTCCGAGGTGCCGTAGATGTCGTACGCCCTGACCCCGGTCGAGTCCTCGATGTGCTTCCTCATGCCCTCGGACCAGGGTTCCGCTCCCAGGACCGCCTTGCGGAGCACGGTGTCGTTGCGGATGTCGATGCCCATGCGCTTCGCCACCTCGATCATGTGCACGAAATAGGACGGGGTGCAGGCGAGGACGGTGACGTCGAGGTCCTGCATCAGCTCGATCTGCCGTTCGGTGCTGCCGGTGCCCACGGGCACCACGGTGGCGCCGACCTTCTCCGCTCCGTAATGGGCGCCGAGGCCGCCGGTGAAGAGACCGTACCCGTACGAGACCTGCATGATGTCGTCGATGCCGATGCCGATCGAGGTGAACGACCGCGCCAGGGTCTCGGTCCAGTAGTCGATGTCGCCCCTGGTGTAGCCGACCAGGGTGGGCTTGCCGCTGGTGCCGGACGAGACGTGGTACCTCACGACCTCGTTGCCGGGCACGGTGAACAGCCCGGTGGGGTAGTGGTCGCGCAGGTCCTGCTTGTACATGAAGGGCAGCTTCACGATGTCGCCGAGGCAGTTGATGTCGTCCGGATGGACGCCTGCGTCCCGCATCCGGTCATGGTAGAATCCGTTGAAACTGTACAGGTTGTTGACCAGCTTCTTCAGCTGCATGTACTGCATCCGTTCCAGCTCGGCCCTGGGCATGCATTCCATCCGCGTGTTCCAAAACATATCGAATCCCCCGGTCCGGTTCAGACCGGCGCTTGAACGAGGTTGTATTATTTATGGGATTCCCATCCATATCGGAGCAGATGCAGGATCCGCAGTCTGAGAGGGAATCCCAGAGGAGGTCGTGGGAACGCTTCTACAGCGAGAACGAGCGCCCGTGGAGGGGCATCGGCAGAGTCGACGGACTCGACGCGGGTCCCGGCTGCCGGGCCCTGGACGTCGGCTGCGGCAACGGCAAGACGGTCGCCGCCCTGCTGCGGACCGGGGCGGAGGTCACGGGCCTGGACTTCTCCGCCGCCGCGGTGGACCTGTGCAGGAAGCGGTGGAGCGGAGCGGGCTTCGTCGTCGGCGACTGCACCCGGATGCCGTTCGGGGACGGCGCCTTCGACATCGTCACGCTGGTGCATGTGCTGGAGCATCTGGACGGGGAGCAGCTGCGGCAGACGGCCGCCGAGACGGTCAGGGTGCTGGCGGACGGCGGCAGGGTGCTGGTGAGGTCGTTCGCCGTCGGCGACATGCGGGCGGCCGGCACGGAGTCCAACGTGCGCGGCAACGGCATCAGGTACCGTTACCTGACCCGGGAGGCGGTCGAGGACCTCTTCGCAGGCTTGGAGGTGACGAGGTCGGAGACGGTGGAGGAGACGATGCGGTTCGGCGGGGTCAGGGTGAGGGCGGAATGCATCTTCCGCAAGGGCGCCGGCGGCCCCGCGAAGAATCTTAATATCTGACTCCGTTGCTCCCCCAAGGTGTTATCGACATGGACAGTCTCGAGGACGATTCATTCGGAGGGCCCGTGCGCAACCCGGCCGGGCTCGGCGCATTGAGTTTGATCATCGGCGTGGCGACGGTCGCCCTGGTGTTCGCGGCCGGCCTGTATCTGGTCGGCGCGATCCTGGGAGCGGTCGGGCTGGCGCTCGGAGGGTATGCGGTGAATTATGCCAACCGCTCCAGGAACGTCCCCGATTGGAAGGTCTTCCTGATCCTCGGCGGGATCGGCCTCCTGCTGTCGATGGTCGGATTCATCTACGGGTTCGCCAACGGTCTGTGATCCATGGCGAAGTACAGGGGCAAGTACATCCTCGAGGGGCTGTCGGAGATACCCCTGGAGATGGAACGCGATCTGGATCTCGCCTATGCGGTCTGCGAGAGGTACCGGGAGGAGTTCCCCTGCGAGATGTGCGGCAGATGCTGCCATCAGGCGCGGATCGTCGTCCAGCCGCATGAGGTGGACCGCATCTCCCGGGCCGCCGGCATCCCGCTCCACGAGTTCGTCGGCGATTATCTCGTGCGCGCGTCGGACGGCAGGCTGCTCATGCGCAGGACCGCCCCCTGCGCTTTCCTGGGAGCCGACAACCGCTGCACCGTGTGGGAGGACAGGCCCGAGGTCTGCGACGATTTCCCCTATGCGGCCTCGATGTTCATGAGCAGGGTCTACCTGGCGTTGACCAACGGGGACGCCGACATCTTGGAGCTCATCGGGTACATGGATGACAGCTGGCCCTGCACGCGCATCATCCGCGACACGATCGCCGACCGGGTCGAGGCCGCCCGCGCGCTCAGGGCTCAGCGCTGAGCGCCGATGAAGTCCAGGACCGCCGGCAGATAGGCGGCGACGGGGATCCAATGGCCTTCGCCCTCGATCCTCAAGAACCTGCAATCCGGTATCGTGCCCGCGATCCGTTCGCCTTCCGAGATGTCGATCATGATGTCGTCGGTGCCGTGGATGCACAATGCGGGTGCGGCGATCAGACGGGCTTCGTCGGAGGTGTCCGAGGCGTTGACGGCATCCATCTGGGCTTTGGCCATCACGATGTCGTCGATATCGGAGACCCTGATCGGGGTCCCGTCCGCCTCCTTCCCGCCGAAGAACCCCTCGGTGTAGTTCAGGGTGTTGAGCGCGATGCCGATCAGCTCGGGCGCGGCACCCTCTTCGACGGCGCGCACGGCCGCATCGAGCAGATAGGCCGAACGGGCCGGCCGGCGTCCGTAGGTGGAGACCAGGGTCAGGCTCCTCACCGCGGCGGGATGGTCGATCGCCAGCCGTTGCGCCACATGCGAGCCCATCGACCAGCCGATCACGTGGGCGGGACCGACGCCCAGCCGGTCGAGCAGCGCGGCCGCGTCGGCGGCCATGTCCCCGATCGTGAATCCCGGGCCGCAGACGGTCCCGCCGGCGCCGCGGTTGTCCACGCAGATCGTCGTGAACCGCTCCGCCAGGACCGCGACCACCTTCCGCCAGAAGCCGGTGCTGCCGCCGTACCCGGGTATGAGCAGGACCGGATCGCCTTCCCCGGCCGTCTCGTAATTGTAGACGATGCCGTTGATCTCCGCCTCGACCATGGCATCCGGATTTTCGGGACGGTACAAATACCTACCTGAAGGTCCGCGCGGCATCTGACGGTTATTCATACATCCATGTGCATGACGTCCCCGTGATATCATGAAGGTGGTGGCTTTCAACTGCAGCCCGAGGAAGGGCGGCAATACGGAACGGATGCTCGGAACGGTGTTGGATGCATTGGAGGCCGAGGGCATCGGGACCGAGCTCGTGCAGGTCGGCGGCGAGGACATACACGGATGCAGGGCCTGCGGCACCTGCCGCCGGAACGCCGACGGCAGATGCGTCTTCGACGACGACATCGTCAACAGCTGCTACGCGAAGATGGTCGAGGCCGACGGCATCGTCATCGGCTCGCCGACGTACTTCGCCGACCTCACCCCCGAGGCCAAGGCGCTCATCGACAGGTGCGGTTACGTCGCCAGGGGCAACGGCAATCCGCTCAGGAGGAAGGTGGGCGCATCGGTGTGCGTCGCCAGGCGCGCGGGCTCCATCCACGTGCTGGATTCGATCAACCATTTCTTCACGATCAACGAGATGGTGCTGGTCAGCTCCTCTTATTGGGCGATGAGCCTCTCCGGAGCCAGAGGGGATTACGAGAAGGACGACGAGGGCCTGAGGACCATGGAGGTCCTCGGCGAGAACATGGCCTGGGCGCTCAAACGGCTCCGCGACTGAAGCGGCAGGAAGGCGGGGAGCGGGGCTCCCCTTTCATTTCCGGCTCGCCTGCTCGGCGACCCCGTGGATCCTCGCGGCGATGTCGTCCTGGTCGCCCAGGTAGTACTTGTCGACGACCTTCAGGTCGGCGTCGAACTCGTAGACCAGCGGCACGCCGGTCGGGATGTTCAGCTTGACGATGTCGGCGTCGGAGATCGACTCCAGGTGCTTGGCCAGTGCCCGTATCGAGTTGCCGTGCGCGGCGATCAGGATCCGCTTGCCCTGTCTCATCAGCGGCACCAGCTCCTCCTCGTAGAAGGGGATCACGCGTTCGACGGTGTCCTTGAGGCTCTCGGTCAGCGGCAGGCTGCCGGCAGGCACGTCCCTGAACATCGGGGCATCCGCGGGGTTCCGCGGATCGTCGTCCGCGAGCGCCGGCGGCCTGATGTCGTACGAACGCCTCCAGACGAGCACCTGGTCGTCGCCGTACTTCACGGCGGTCTCGGCCTTGTTGAGCCCCTGCAGGGCGCCGTAATGCTTCTCGTTGATCCGCCAGTCCCTGCGCACGGGGAGCCATTCGCGGTCCATCTCCTCCAGGGCCAGGTTGAGTGTGCGGATCGAACGTTTCAGATAGGATGTGAAGCAGATGTCGAAATCGAATCCCTCGGCGATGAGCGTCCGTCCGGCTTCGCGCGCTTCCCTGACGCCCCTGTCCGAGAGGCCCACATCGGTCCAGCCGGTGAACAGGTTCTCCTTGTTCCAAACGCTCTCTCCATGTCTGACAACCACCAACTTCATGCGAATCACCGTCGACTGTGCGTCTGCGTATGCCCTCGGCCGTTATTATAATGACGCCGTAAGCGGTCAGAACAGCCTCAGCTCGACGGTCAGATCGCCGCCGTAGGTGACCGGCACCGTCCGTTTGCAGACGGATGTCGGACGGCCGCCGTCATGCCGGTCCCCCGCATCGAGGGAGGAACCGCCGTAGCTCGCGGTCAGCAGATAGCCGCCGGGGACGCCGACCGCGGCGTCGAGGACAGCCTCCAGATAAGCGGCGGTCCCGGCGTCGCCGGTGACGGCAGCGTAGGCGAGGATGTCCGCCATTCCCGCGATCCGCGATTCGCCCGCCTCGGCGATGTCGTCCGTCAGCAGCGCGGAGGCCATGATGCAGTCGACGATCGCGGAGGCGTCGCGGTCGTCGCCCGCGTCGTGCGCGCCGTAGGCGTACAGGCCGGCGAAGGCGAGCCCCATGATCGCCATGAACACCATCGCGTCGACGATGCCGGTCATGCCGTGCCGGTCGACTTTCAACGGAACGCCCCCATCTCGAACACCGCGGTCAGGATGCGCCCGTCGTCGGAGCCGACATTCCCGATGAACCTGCATCCGGACGCATCCCCGTCCGTCTGCCCGATGCTGCGCGACAACACCGTGTCGGTCGCGATCCCGCCGGGGATCCAGCATCTCAGCGTGATGCCGCGGCAGCCGTTCCTCTCCATGAACGCGAGAAGCTCGTCGTCAACATCGGCGACGAGCTCCCCGTCGACGACGGCGACCGACGCGGCGATGCCCTCGTCGAACGCGATGTCGCGGCTGTTATCCCGATGAACGTCGAGGGCGAACGCCCCCAGATACAATGCGAGCACGACGGTGACTGCCATGACGGCGACCGCCGCCTCCATGAAACCGATGCCGCCTCTGCGATCAATCCTCATGTCTGCAACGACGCGGCAGGCGCGGATATAAGCCCGGCCGTACAGTTAAGCTAACAGGGTCATTCCACCGCTTTGAGGTAGGCGCCGTAGTTGATGCCGTTGCACATCTCGGTGATCCGGCCTTTGGCGGACACATCCCCCTCGGCGAAGGCCCTGGCCACCGTCTTGGCGAGCTGCACGGGCCGTTTCCGCAGGTCGATGCCGACCGAGTCGATGCCCATGCCCGCGATCTCCCGCATGTACGGGAGCAGGAGCAGATCCGAGGAGTTGAGGATGTGCGACAGCCCGTCCGCATCGCGGTAGACCGGGAAGACGAAGCCCTTCTCGTCGGTGAGCATGCCGTCGGACATGGCGGGGTCCCGGGTGCACATGAGCTCGGTCCTCCCGAACACCATCACCTCCAGCCTCCCGGGGTGCTGCCGGGCGATCAGGCCGATCTCCTCTCTGGAGAGCTCGACCGAGAGCGTGGTCTGATGCAGCTTCGCGTCGAAGCCGCTGTTGAACGCGTTCATCAGGTAGCTGCCGTACACGGCATCGCCTTCCCCGTATCCGATCTGGCCCGGCGAGTGGATCATCGTCGGCCCGTCGGCCGACCCTCCGGCCGGCAGCAGCCGCGGGAGGTTGGCGACGCATTCGACGGCGGATGCGGCGCACATCCGCCGCGCCGCGGTCAGGTTCCCGCCCGCATCGTAGTAGATGCGGTCGGCATAGGGGAGGACGGCGTCCAGGGTCTTGAGCGAGTTCACGTAGAACGAGAGCTCGGGCCTGCCCGCGGGACGGTCGAAGGCCTTCCTGTTGATCCTGAGCGGTTCCGAGGTCCGGTCGCCGGTCAGCACCGGGGGCTCGCCGATCAGGTTCTTGATCGCGTCGATCTCGGGGTCGTAGGTCCGGTAGAAGTCATACACGCCGTCGGGTATGGCGAATGGGGACGCGGTCCGGCCGAGGTTGGACAGGCGGAAGCCCCCGATCTTGACGTCCTCCTTGAAGATGGAGATGCCGTCTCTGACGTGCACGGGGACGTCCAGCAGGGCGGTGTCGAACCGCCTGTCCCTGATGCCGGTCGTGCCGAGGTAGTAGCCGCGGTTGTCGGCGAACCGCTGCTGCACCGGCGAGACGACCCCGGCCAGGTAGCCGGGTCCGTAGCCTCTGTTGAACACGGTCTTCAGGAGCCGGTCGGTCTCCTCGATCTCCTCCCGGGGGGCCCCGTCGCGGATCATCGAGTACACCTTGGTCGCAAGATAGGCGTAAGCGTGGCTGCGCATGCGCCCCTCGATCTTCAGCGAGGTGATGCCGATCGACCTCAACGGCTCCACCCAGTCGGCCCCGTAGATGTCCTTGCAGCTCAGGAGGTAGCCGTCCCGGCCGTCTCCGACGTAGCGTTTCCTGCAAGGCTGGGCGCATTGCCCGCGGTTGCCGCTCCTCCCGCCGACCAGGCCGGAGAAGAGGCAGCCTCCCGAGATCGAGTAGCACATCGCCCCCTGGATGAACACCTCGGTCTCCACCGGGGAGTCCTCGACGACCGTCTTCAGCTCTTCGAAGGTCAGCTCCCTGGAGAGCACGGCGCGGGTCAATCCGTTCCTGCCGCACCAGCGCAGCCCGGAGGCGTTGTGGATGCCCATCTGGGTGGAGGCGTGCTTGGGGATGTCGAAACGGGAGATGCTCTTCAGCAGGCCGAGGTCCTGGATCAGCACGGCGTCGGCTCCGATGTCGTCGAGGAAGCGGATGAAGCCCGCGGCCGCATCCATCTCCGTGTCCTTGATCGCCGTGTTGACGGTCACGTACACCTTGACGCCGTTGTCGTGGCAGTAGCCGACCGCGCCCTCGATCTCCCGGTCGGAGAAATTGGCGGCGAAAGCCCTGGCTCCGAACATGCGTCCGCCGAGATAGACGGCGTCGCAGCCCCCCTTGACGGCGGCGGTCAGACCTTCCGCGGAACCCGCGGGCGAGAGTATCTCCATGGCACGGCCTATCGCGTGCATCATTTAAAAGTTGTCCAGAGCGGGGGCGTACGGTGGCCGCTACCCGCGGGTTATGCTACGGTTAGCCTGCCTTTGATATACGCCTGCTCGCCGAATCATGCATCATGGAATTGATAGATAGGTTCGGCGGCCTGCTCGCCGGAAGAGGCGACGACGGCATCCGTGCCGAATTGGACGGCGACACGTTATGCATCGACTGCGGCGGGTGCGGGCAGGTCCCCGACATCCGCTCGGGCGAATGCGTGAGATGCGTGGTCGGGAGGATATCGGCGCTGGGCAACGCGGACCGGATCCGGCTCAGGGCCGGCAGGGATCTCGAGGTCTTCGGCGACGCCGCCGAGGTGCTCTGCGACCTGGCTTCGCTGGACCGGCTGGTCCGCGGCGCGGCGTCGTCGACGGGGCTGAGATGCGGCGCCTGCGAGCACTCGTGCAAGAGGATCGTCGAAGAGGTCTGGGAGGATTTCCCGGAACCGCGCTTCAGCAGAGTCCGGGGCCGGCTGATGGGATTCAGGGCCGAGGACAGGAGATGCGTCGACTGCATCCAGGCCACCTACCGTCTCCTGGACCAGGCGGAGATCGGCTTGGAGGAGATCAGGCGCAAGACGCTGCGCACGGGGAACACCGGAGGTTGGCGCTGATGCCGAGGATCATCCTCTCCGGATGCCGGCCGGCGGACCGCAGGGAGCGCATCGCCTGCTCCGACGTGTGCACCAGCACCGACGGCATGCTGATTATCAGGGAACACGGCGATGTGCCGCGGGACGCGTACAGGGTCCGTGCGGGCCGTCGCACATCGGCGGCCGACGACGGCCGGACACGGGAACGACCGTGCGCGGAGACGCCGGCCGTCATCGGGCGGGACAGGACGGGGACGGACGGGACGCGGATCCCGCCGGCCGCCGCCCCGATTGTCCTCACTGCGTCCGCGGAGGACCGCTCCCGGGAGATCGCGGCGGAAGACACCGGCGGGGACCTGCTCGGCGGTTTCCGGCGCATGGTCGACGGCAACATCAGGACCAAACCCGCCTACGCCGACTGCTGGCTGATCGGCAGCAGGGACGACCTGGAGGAGATCTCAAGTTACGACACCTCCCGCGGCAACGTCATGATCGGGACGGCGGCGGACGGCGAGACCGAGTACAACCTCGTGCCCAGCGAGTACATGCACCCGGATTCGTTGAACGCCGTCATCGGCCGGACGGTGTCCGAGGTCAGGGAATCGTTCAGGAAAGGCGGCGGCAGGATGGACCGGGCCTCGGTGACGAGCGCCGCCCGCGGGGTGCTGATGTCCTATGCGGACACGGTCGAGGCCGTGTGCGGCGGCGACTCGCACAGTCTGAACACGGCGGTCAACGGCATCTGCGACACGGTCCACAGGTACACGATCGGGCTCGGCATCTTCGACACGCTGCTCGCCGACCCCCGCCTGGAGGACATCTACATCGACGCCCCCTGCGACAGGAACCGCATCCATGTGACCATGAACGGCGTCGCCGGGATGAATTCGCACATAAGATGCAGGACCAACCTCATGGTCGACAGGAAGGAGGTCATGAACCTCATCAACATATTGAAGCGGGAGAGCGGGCTGCCGTTCTGCGAGTCCAACCCCGTGCTGGAGACCGATATGCGCGGATACGACGCCCGCGCCACCGTGGTCGGGTTCCCCATGAGCCCCAACGGCGATGCCGTGGCGATCCGCAAGCGCTCCGTCCGCCCCTGGACCCTGACCCGGCTGATCGCCAACGGGACCCTGGACTCGGCGACGGCCGGACTCCTGTCGTTCCTGGTGGACAACCGCGCCACCTTCCTGGTCTGCGGCGCGAGGGGAGCGGGGAAGAGCTCGCTGCTGTCGGCGCTGATGTTCGAGTTCCCTCTATCGCAGAGGATACTGACGATCGAGGACACCATCGAGCTCCCCGGCGAGGCGATGCGGCGGATGGGATACAAGGTGCAGTCGATGCTCATCGACGACAGGATGGCCGGCAACGAGCTCTCGCGTTCGGAGGAGGCGCTCAGGGTCTCGTTGAGGATGGGCGAATCCGCGATCGTCCTCGGCGAAGTCAGGGGCGCGGAGGCCAGGACCCTGTACCAGAGCATGCGCACCGGCCGTGCCGGCAGCTCGATCATGGGGACCATCCACGGCGATTCGGCCAGATCGGTGTACGAGCGCGTGGTGCACGACATGGGCATCTCCCCGGAGGCGTTCATGTCGACCGACGTGCTGGTCACCTTGGGGACGGTCAGGGACCGGGAGACCGGCAACCAGGTGAGGCGGGTCCGCGAGCTGGCGGCCACCGGGGACAGGCCCGGGGAGTTCGCCGATATGGCCGACGTCGAGGGATTGCTCGCCTCGCCGTTGATGAGGCGGGTGGCGGCCACCTCGCAGCTCTCGGCGTCCGAGATCCTCGGCGAGATCGAGGCCAGGGGCCTGATCAGGGGGTTCCTGGCCGGCAAGGGCGGCGAGGAGGGCGGCAGGTACCTCGGCCCGGAGTGGATAGCGATGTCCAACGAGCATGTCGCCAGGAACCGGGGCCAAGCACCCGAGGCGGTGCTGCGGTCGTTCAAGGCCAGATTCGCCGAGCGTGCCGGGAGGCGTGATTGAGATGCGCATCGTATCCGGCAAAGGCAAGGAGACGGTGTCGGAGGCGGACAGCAGGCGCCTGGTCAACGAGGCCCCGGCGGTAGCAGGCATGATGTCGACGGTCATCGACGCCGGCGGCTCCCTCGACACGGCGGTCAGGGACATCGCCCGCAACGGACCCGCCTGCTCCAGGAGGTTGTTCGGAGAGGTGGTGTTCGCCGCCGACACCAGAGAGGCGAGGGATATACGCACCGGTCTCTCAGGGATGTTGATGCGCCTACCTGCCGCGGCGGTGTCGTACCGGCGCTCCATGCAGATGATGATCGCCGCCTCGGAATCCGGGGACGGCAACGAGCGCAAGCGGATGCTCAAGGATGCGGCGGACCTCGCGTTGGCGGGGCTGAAGGAGGCAGGCGAAGCCTACGGCGCATCGCTCAACACCCCCTGCATGGTGGTGTTCGGCCTCGGCATCATGGTGCCGATGATCCTGATGTCGATCCTGCCCATGCTCAACCTCGGAGGCATGTTCGGCAGATCGCCGATCAGCCCCGCGGCGCTGTCGGCGATCACATTGATCGTCATCCCGGCGGCGATCGCGACCGTGATCCTGTCCATAAAGGAGAGCAACCCCTTCATGTCCGCTGCGGACGAGAAGGCGGACCTGCGGTACGTGATGCCCTTCATCGGCGCGGCGGCGATCGCCTTCCTCATCCATTCGCGCACCGGATCCTTGGAGCTCTCGGTCACGTCGGCTTTCGCGGTCGTCGGGGCGGTCATGTACGCGGTCATGCGGCCGGAAGCCGGCAGGGAGAAGGTCAGGGCCGAGCAGGAGGCCTGCCTCAAGGACTCGGTGTTCGAGCTGGGCAACCGGCTCAGCTCCGGGGAGAACTTCGAGAACGCCGTCGTGGCGGCCGTCGGCATCAAGAAGGAGTGCGTGCCGTTGGCCGATGCGCTCAGGAACGAGATGCTGATGTGCAGGGGCGACTGCTGCGCGGCCGTCGACACGGTGATCGGCGGGATCTCGCCGACGGTCTCCGGGTTCGTCTGCGACATCCACAGGTGCTCGCGGAAGGACATCAGGGACGCCGGCCGCCTGGCGATCTCGCTGGGCCGCCAGCTGCAGGACCAGGAGACGGTCAGGAAGGGCATCGGCAACAAGCTCAAGGGCATGGTGGACATGATGACCGGCACGGCCATGCTGTTCGCGCCGCTGGTGCTGGGGATGAGCGTCGCCATGCTGAGGCCGCTCGCCGACCTCGTCGGCGGGGGCGCGGGGGACACGGCGGCGATCCTCGTCGTCTACCTGATCGAGCTCTGCGTGCTGACGGCGTTCCTGACCGCGTACCTGAAGGGCGATCCCGGCTTCAAGGGCATCATGCGCCGCATCGCCGTCGCCCTGCCGGTGTCGCTGTCGGTGTTCCACCTGTGCACCTCGATCGCCTTCTGAGGGGGCTCGCGCCCCCGATTCCTTTTATGCGGGCACGGCATCGCGCAGAGCATGAACGAGTACTCGGTATGCAGATGGATCATGGGCGCGGTGCTGGCGCTCCTCCTGCTCGGCATCGCCGTCCCGTTCATGCACCCGCCCGGCACGTTCACGGGCCTGGACGGTGCCGCGGGCATCGTCGATCATGCGGATCTCTGGCGGTCGCACGGTCCGCTGACCGCCGCCGTCTACGGTCTGGGCGACCTGTTCTGCCATCAGGGGATGTCGCGGTCGTTCGTCGTCAACGGATCGCAGATGCCGTTCTGCATCAGGGACGTGTCGGTCATGGCCGGGATCGTCGTCGGCATGGCGGCATGGGAGCTGCTGCAGCTCCATGCCGATCCGCGCGGGAAGGCGGCGCTGGCGACGGCCTCGCTGCTGATCGCGACGATGATGGTGCAATGGGCGGTCGAACAGAGCACGGGCGCGGATATGCCGCTGCTCAGGACGGCGACCGGCCTGTTGGCCGGCCTCGGCATCGGCACGCTGATCTGGGCGTATTTCGAGAACGGATTCGATAGAAGGGTTAGGGCGGGATCCGACCGGTCCGATCGAGACCGTTATCGCGGATCCCGGTGAAGGGGCCCGGGCGGAGGCCCGGCCCCCGTCCGCCCGCGGTCGGCCGCGGGCCGATGCTCACTCGCACCTGGTCCATCCGCAGGACTTGCAGATGTTGCAGCCGCCCTGGAACTGCAGCTCGTCGCCGCATTTCGGGCAGGGGTTCTTCACTTCCCGCCGCGGGAGCTTGGGTTCGGGGTTGAAGATGATCCCGTTGACCTCCCGCTGCATCTCGGAGTACATGTCGGTCAGAGCGTATCCGATGGCCATCGGGCAGCACGACCCCTTGCTGGTGTCGTGCCTGGTGAAGTTGCGCACGACGTACGACGGGCAGGACCCGCAGCTCTTGAGCTGGTCGACGATGGCCTCGATGTTGCAGCCGCTCCTGGCGGCCAGGGAGATCATCCGCGACAGCCCGATCATGAAGTTGTTGCAGCCTCCCGTCGAACCCTTGTTGAGGTAGGCCTCCAGCAGCTCGCCGGTGTGCGGATCGAAGAACGCGGTGCAATGCAGGCTGCCGCAACCGGTCATCAGCTTCCGCTTCTTGCCGACCACGTCGTCGGCGACGTTCTCGACGAATCCCCTTTTGGGCTTCTCGAGAGGGGTCAGCGCATCCAGCCTCTCGGTGGCCTCCTCCTTCTCCTTCGGGGACAGGATGCCGAGGCGCTTGCAGTCGTCGCGGAAGACGGTGACCCCTTTGCATCCGATCTCCCACGCGTAGATGTAGAGGTCGTAGACCTCGCTCTCCGGGAACGTCTTGGGGAGGTTGACCGTGGAGCTTATCGAGGCGTCCACGTGCATCTGCCAGGTGCCTTGGAGGTTGAGGCGTTGCTTGTAGTCGAGGTTCTGCGCGGTGACGAAGTAACCGGGAAGCTCGGAATCGTCCTCCAGGCCGTGCGCGTTCATGTACTCCCAGACGACGTCCGGGTAGACCTTGTAGATCTCGTCGTGGCCGGAGAGGGAGACGGTCCTGCGCTCGTAGTGGTTGGCGAAGACGGGCTCGATGCCTCCCGAGATCCCCAGCATGGTCGACAGCGTGCCGGTCGGCGCGATGGTAAGCAACTGCGAGTTCCTGAGGCCGTGCTCCTTTACCAGCTCGCGCGTTTCCGGAGTGGTGTTGTACTGGAAATAAGGCGAATCCATGATCAGCTCGGTGTTGCAGCGGGGGAACCGGCCCCTCTCGGCGGCCAGTTGCGCCGAGGTCCCGATCGCGGTGTCCGCCATGATGAAGCCGATCCGGTCGCAGAAATCCATGGCCTCCCGCGATCCGTAGGTCAGCTCCAGCCTGATGAGCATGTCGGCCAGCCCCATGATGCCCAGGCCGATCTGCCTCCATTCGGACACCGATTCGCGCTGCTCCTCCAGCGGGTGGAGGGGGAGCCCCTCGTCCAGCACGTCGTTCAGTCCCCTGACGCAGACGCCGACCGCCTCGCGGAACCCGTCCTCGTCGAAGCGGCCGTCCTCCACGAACGCGGCCAGGTTGATGCTGCCGAGCAGGCAGCTGCCGCCGGGCGGCAACGGCTCTTCGGCACAGGGGTTGGTGCTGGCGTACTCGTAATCGGGATCCTCGCTCATGAGGTTCCAGGTCTCGATGCGGTCCCAGAACAGGCAGCCGGGCTCGCCGTAATCCCAGTTGGCGTAGCAGAGTTTCCTGAAGAAGGCATGGGCGTCGAGCTGTTTGACCGTGACCGAATCGGTCTCCGGGCGCACGAACCTCTGTTCGAACATCTCCCGGTTCTTGACGGCTTTCATGAACCTGTCGGTCATGCGGATGGACATGTTGGCTTTGGTGACCCGTTCGACATCGGTCTTGACCGACATGAACTCCTCCAGGTCGGGATGCTCGCAGGACAGGGTGAGCATGAGCGCCCCCCTCCTCCCGTGCTGCCCGATCAGGCCGGTGACCATCGAGAACAGGTCAGTGAACGACACGGCGCCGGAGGTCTCGGAGGCGGTGTTGTTGATCTTGGCCCCCCTCGGTGCGAGATTGGAGAGGTCGATGCCCACGCCGCCTCCGTAGCTGAACGTCCTGGCGAGCTTCCCGGCGGTCTCGAAGATGGATTCGATCGAATCCTCGGGCGAGGTAACCACATAGCAGTTGGACAGCGTGACTTTGAGGCCGGTCTTGTGCAGCCCCCGGTTCGCCAGGATCCTCCCGCCGAACAGGAACTTCTTCTGCACCATCATCTCCCTGATGTCGGGATCGCCGCTGCTGATCCGGTCAAGCCAGTCGTCGAACGACTCCTCATCGTAACGGTACTTCTTCTGCCAGATGTCGATACCGAGTTGATTCTCCTCGCCAAGCCATTGCTCAATCTCCATTCATGCACCTCTGTCCGTCTGCAAGGCCTACCGAATAAAAAAGTGTTGGGCAGTTGGAGGCCGGTGGCGTTCCCCGTCGCGAACCGT
>JAAYAP010000035.1 GCA_012719315.1 Methanobacteriota archaeon | reverse complement strand
GGAAGAATTCCGCACGCCTATGCAGTTGGTAGGCGCAGAGGCGAAGAAGATTGCAAAGAAGGTCTGATTACGATGAAGAAACCGGCAGCAGAATACGCAGGAGTGCCTCTTCCCGAAGTCGAGGTCTTCTCCAACCGCCTCCTGAGCGTGGATACCACGGAGAGGGTGCTCAACGCCCTTGACGGCATAGCCCGTGTTAGGCAGATCAACATGACTGGAGAGGGCTTGCCCAAGACAGTCGGCAGCGGCCCCAACAAGGGGCTCGACAACAACCATACCGAACGCAGGACCGTCAAGGTCGGCGGACGGGATGTCGAGATCCGCTTCCTGGTCGGGGCCTTCTACATCGAGCTTGCAGTGGAGAACGAGGAGCAGTTGGACTCTGCGGTCGAGGAGATCAAAGCCGCTGTGGATCCGCATCTGCAGCACGGATACTCCATGCATGTCGGTAGATATTCTAAGTACAGACCAACACTCACGGATTATAGGTGATTAATATGGCAGCATACAAAAGGCAGTTCTACCCCGGATCCACGATCCCTGCGAAAAACAGGAGAAGATACTTGGATCCCAAGGTTCAGCTGAAGAAACTCCGCGACATCTCCATGGATGATGTCGTGAGGATCATGGGACACAGGAACCCCGGCGAGGACTACAAGTCCATCCACCCCCCGATCGAGGAGGGTAAGGAGCCCGAGTGCCCCATAAGGAAACTCGTAGTGCCCCTCGAGGGAGCGAAACACGGCGACCGTATCAGGTACATCCAGTTCACGGATTCCGTCTACTTCGCGCCGATATCCCCCTACCAGAGGGCATGGATGTATCTCTCCAGATACAGAGGCATCGACACCGGTACGCTTTCCGGAAGGCAGATCATCGAGATGAGGGAGAGGGACCTGGAGGTCCTCGCCAAGGAACTGATCGATAACGAGACCTTCGACCCCGCACTCACGGGTGTCAGGGGAGCGACGGTTCACGGACACGCATGCCGTCTCGACGAGAACGGACTGATGTTCGACGCCTGGCAGAGATATGTCTGGGACAGCGACAAGAAAGAAGTCGTCTACGTCAAGGACCAGGTCGCGTTGCCCCTCGACAGGAGGATCAGCGTCGGCAAGCCCGCGTCCATGAGCGACCTGAAGAAGAGGACAACCATCTTCAGAGTCGACGGCGTGGACATGATAGATGATGAAGAGGTCACGAAGTACGGCATCAGGATCCACTACCTGAGGACCCTCGGCGGTTACCAGCCCTTCAACGTAAAAGGTGAATAAACATGGCAGCAAAGAAAGATCAGAAACTCTTCATGGACGCCTGTAAGAAGAAGTTCAAAGAGGATCCGACTGACATGGATACCAGCTACTACCGCTACGGAGGCTGGAAACAGTCGAAGAGCAAGGTTGAGTTCCAGAAGTCAGCGGAGGCGATTGCAAAGAAACGCGGCATCCCGATGATGAACCAGGACGTCGGTGTCCCGCTCGGACAGAGGTCCTGGATGCCCTACCAGCTCTCCCACACGGATATCTATGTGGAAGCGGACGATCTGCACTGTGTCAACAACTGTGCGATCCAGCAGTCATGGGACGACATCAGGAGGACGGTCCTCGTCGGACTCGACTCCCCGCACAACACGATCGAGAAGAGGCTCGGCAAGGAGGTCACTCCCGAGACGATCAACACCTACCTCGAGATCGTCAACCACACCATGCCCGGCGGCGCAGTCGTCCAGGAGCACATGGCGGAGATCAACCCCGCACTCGTGTGGGACTCCTACGTCAAAGTGTTCTCCGGCAACGACGAGCTGATCGACGAGATCGACCCCAGGTTCGTGATCGACATCAACAAGCTCTTCCCCAAGGAACAGGCGGACCAGCTGAAGAAAGCGATCGGCAAGACCCTGATGCAGGCTGTGCGCGTGCCGACCATCGTCGGCAGGCTCATGGACGGCGGAACCGTCTCCAGGCACGCCGCCATGCAGATCTCGATGGCTTTCATCTCCGCGTACAAACTCGCGGCGGGTGAGGCGGCCATCGCCGACTTCGCATACTCGGCCAAGCACCAGTCGATCGGGATGAGCACGATGATGCCCGCAAGGCGCGTCAGGGGACCCAACGAACCCGGCGGTCTGCCCTACGGATACATGTCCGATATCACCCAGTCCGACCGTGTCTACCCCGACGACCCCGGCCGCGCCGTCCTCGAGACGGTCGCGCTCGGTGCGGCGATCTACGACCAGATTTACCTCGGCGGATACATGTCCGGCGGCGTCGGTTTCACCCAGTACGCCTCGGCCACCTACACGGATAACATCCTGGAGGACTACGTGTACCACTCGATCGATGTGCTCAAGGACAAATACGGCGGATTCTGCGGTGTCAACCCCGGAGAGACCGAGAAGCTCCTGAGGATCGGCGACGAGATCAACACCTACGCGCTCGAGATGTACGAGAAGTACCCGGCCATCATG
>JAAYAP010000034.1 GCA_012719315.1 Methanobacteriota archaeon | reverse complement strand
CGACCAGGCGGTCATCGTCACCGGCCTGCCGCTGGAGGACGCGGTCGGCTACTCCGACAGGGTGCTCGGGCTGTTCTGAGAACGGGGGCCATGCCCCCTTTTTTTCATTCCCCTCGTGACACGTCCGCGTACGGACGGGGCTTACCTAACAGAGGACGAACAGAGAGAATCGCGGAGAGGTACACCCGCGTACGGACGGAGCGGATCGGGGGAGGCCCTGCCGGTTCGAACGTCTTAGGACTTACTTTACCTTATTTCAACGTATACTTGGTAACAACAATCTAAAGTTATTTATGCTCATAGTCAATCTGCGTTGATATGAGATCCAAATCATTATGTCTATTGCTGACCGCGGTCCTGGTCCTGACGATGACGATCGCGGTGCTGCCGTCCACGGCCGACGCCGAGACGGATTCCGATGCGGGATTCACTGTCATCGACTCGTCCGGAGCCGAGGTGGTCTTCGACGGCCCCGCCAAGCATGTGGTCACCCTCGGCGCCGGTTACACCGATACCGTGATCCAACTGGGATACAAGAGCCGCATCGTGGCCGTGGACAAGTACTCCACGTACGGATACACCGGCAACGAGGGGTTCGTGGGCATCTCCGATGACATGTCCCTCGGCAGCATCTACAGCGGCGACGAAGTCGTCGTCGGCATCCTCCAGCTGATCGGCGATGGCTTTCTCGAGGCAGGCGATGCGGTGATCATGCCCTCGCTCAGCAAGAGCACCTATCCGGGTATCAACAGCCTCGACGAGACGATTGCGGAATACGGCTGCAAGATCGTGAGACTGAACGCCGATTCGTACGACGACGTCACAGACGTCGTCAAGACGATCGGCAGGATCCTCGGGGACGAGGACAACAAGAAGGTGCAGAGGCTGGAGCATATGCGGGACTACATCGTCGAGACCGTCGAGGAGCAGGGACTCGCCAACACTGCCGCCGGCATCCACATCAGCTCGAAGAGCAAGATCTACAACCACAGCATCCTCGTGTCGATGATCGATATCGCCGGCGGGATCAATGCAGGATTCAATCCCGACTACACCGCTTCCAACAGCTACAACAGCGACGGAGCCGCCGTCCTGCAGATGTCCAAGGTCCGTGAGAACACCGTCGTGTTCGTGGACTCCGGCTATGCGGGCACGGCCGCGGAGTTCAGGTCCGAGAACAACCTGGATTGCCCGGTGGTGAAGATGGGCCAACTGGACAACAACATCTCGCCCTCGGCCGCCGACGCATTGTGGAAGGTCGCCTCGGCGATGTACCCCGAGGCCTTCGGCGTCGAGCCGCCGTCGTTCGACGATCAGCCGGACCATACCCTGACCTATATCGCCGTCGGCGCCGTGGCCGCGATCGTGCTCGCCGTCGGCGCCGTGGTGTACCTGAGGCGCTGATCCGCCCGGCTAAACCTTTTAAAACATCTTCCGCATCGAGTGTTTCGCCATGAACAAGCTCCGCCGGTCCGGCAACATACGTTTCGTCGCTATTCTGGCCGCCGTGCTCGCCGTCACCTTCATCTTCGCCTTCCTCGGCCTGGGTTGGGCCCGCTGGCCGCTGAGCGCCCAGGTGGTGTGGGATGTGCTCCTCGGCGGCGGCAGCCCGGTCAACCGCACGATCGTCCTCGACATCAACCTGCCGCGGGTGATCATGGCGGTGTTCGTCGGCGCCGGGCTGGCGATCTCCGGGGCGGTGATGCAGGCGCTGTTCAGGAACCCCATGGCCTCCCCTTACATCCTGGGCGTGTCGTCGGGAGCCGCGTTGGGTGCGGCCATCGGCATGCTCTTCACCATCCCGTTCATCCCCTATCTGATCGCCACGCCGCTGCTCGCCTTCGTCTTCTGCTTCGGCACGATGATGCTCGTCTACTCCCTGTCGAGGGTCGGCGGCAGCACCCATGTCGAGACCCTGCTCCTGTCCGGCATCGCCGTCGGGGCGTTCATCTCGGCGATCGTCTCGTTCCTGACCTTCATCGCCGGGGACCGGATGGAAGGCATCGTCTTCTGGTCGATGGGCAGCCTCTCCAAGGCTTCCTTCATGAACCTCTCGATCGTGATCCCGGTGATCGTCGCCGGGCTGTTCATCATCCTGATGCTCTCCAAGGAGCTGAACGCGATGATGCTCGGCGACGCCCATGCCATGGACCTCGGCGTCGACGTGAAACGGACGAGGCTGGTCCTGCTGATCGCCACCACGGCGGTCACCTCGGTGTCCGTGGCCTTCGTCGGCGTGATCGGCTTCGTGGGATTGGTGATACCGCACATCGTCAGGATGCTGGTGGGTCCGGACAACCGCTCGGTGATCCCGCTCAGCATCTTCGCCGGCGCCGCGTACCTGGTCATCTGCGATTACATAGCGCATGCTTTCTCCGGCAGCGTGGGGGTGATGCCGATCGGCATCATCACCGCCCTGATCGGCGGACCTTACTTCATCTACCTCCTGAGACGGAGGCGGCACCAGGTGGGATGGACGTGATCGTCGACGTCCGCGACCTGTCGTTCGATTACAACCGTTCGCCGGTGCTTGACGGCGTCGACCTCCGCATCAGGAAGGGGGAGGTCCTGGGGATCCTCGGCCCCAACGGCTGCGGCAAGACCACGCTGCTCAAGAACCTCAACAAGAACCTCCAGCCGCACGGCGGCTGCGTGATGCTGGACGGGGAGGACCTGAAGGACCTGTCGAAGAAGGACATCGCCCGCGATATCGCCGTGGTCCCGCAGTCCAATGAGATCCGTTTCGCATTCACGGTGCAGGACATCGTCACCATGGGCAGGATGCCGTTCATGGGCGCCTTCAGCGGCGAGACCTCGCAGGACCTCGGGATCGTCCGCGATGCGATGGAGCGCACGGGCATCCTGCAGTTCAAGGACCGGCACATCAACACCATGAGCGGGGGCGAGCGGCAGCGGGTGATCATCGCCAGGGCGCTGGCGCAGACGCCGTCGGTGCTGCTCCTGGACGAGCCGACGCTCCATCTGGACATCAGCACCCAGTTCGACGTCCTCGACCTGGTCAGGAGGTTGTCGGAGGACGAGGGGCTCACCGTGGTCATCGTCTCGCACGACCTCTCCATGGCGGTCAGGTACTGCGACCGCGTCATGATGCTGAAGGACCACAGGGTGTTCGCCCTGGGCACGCCCGAGGAGGTCCTGACGCCGGAGAACATGCGGGAGGTCTTCAACGTGGACGCCGTGCTGGAGAAGGACGCGCGGAACGGACGCGACACCGTCCGCATCTTCGGATCCTGCACCGGCAGGTGATCCGCCGGTCCCGGACACAACCCATTATCTATCTGGAAAGTATCGAGCGTCCGTGATCGCCCTCCATCTGGATATGTACTACACGATCGCGGTGAGCGCCGTCGTGCTCGCCGCGGGACTGTACATGGTCAAGAAATCATCCGTCCTGAGGAAGTACAGCATACCCGCGGCCGTCGTCGGCGGACTGTGCTTCGCGCTGATCCACGGGCTGTTGTACACGGCTGGCATCCTGGAGATCACCTTCGACACCACCCTCCAGACGCTGATGATGATCACCTTCTTCTGCTCGGTGGGCTTCATGGCCTCGGTGCGCCTGCTCAAGAAGGGAGGGAGGCTGGTCCTCATCCTCCTGGCCGGTCTGACCGTGATGCTGATCCTGCAGAACACGATCGGCGTGTCCCTGGCGGGGGCGTTCGGATTGGACAACCGGCTCGGTCTGGCCATGGGCTCGATCAGCCTGGTCGGCGGCCACGGCACCTCGGCGGCATTCGGACCGCTGCTGGAGGACACCTACGGCGTGACCGGGGCCACGGCGGTCGCGATCGCCTCGGCGACCTTCGGTCTGGTCCTCAGCGGATTGATCGGCGGACCCTTGGCGCGCAGACGCGTCAACAAGCATTACCTGAGGCCGAGCGAGACCGACCTCGTCGAGATGGAAGGGTACGGCAAGCACGAGAAATGTGGTCCGCAACTGGATCAGAACCGTTTCCTGCGGGCGACGATCCTGCTGTTCCTCGGCGTCGGCGCGGGCATGCTCGTGTTCAACGGCTTGGACGGCGGCGGGATCGTCCTCCCCGTGTACATCGGCTCGATGATCATCGCCATGATCATCCGCAACGTCGCCGACGTCTCGAAGAAGGAGCTGCCGGCGAAGGAGATCGAGACGCTCGGCTGGATCTGCCTGTCGATGTTCCTGACCATGGCGCTGATCAACATGAAGATCTGGCAGATCGCCGAGCTCGCCACGCCGATGCTGGTGATCCTGGGCGCCCAGGTGGTGCTGGTGGCCGTGTTCGCCTACTACGTCATGTTCAAGGCCACCGGCGGCACCTACGACTCGGCCGCGATCGTCACCGCCATGGGCGGCATGGGGCTGGGGACGACATCGACGGCGATGGCCAACATGGATTCGCTGTTCGAGCGATACGGCGTGGCACCGAAAGCGTACCTGGCGGTCCCGTTGATCGGCAGCATGTTCGTGGATGTCATCAACGCCGGCATCATCATGGGCTTCCTCTACATCCTGTGAGGCGCACGCGCCTCCGACCCCCATGCGGGGATCGGCGGCACCGGTACCTTAATCACCTCTGCCGCGGCTTCCCGATCGATGGTCTCCGAAGAATCCCTGGCGGGCATCCTGTCCGATTCCGCGTTCACCGCCATCGTCGACAGGACCAAGGCGTCCGACGAGACGTATCGGCCGCGCCTGATCTACAACGATCCCGAGAAGAAGCTCAAGGTGAGCGCTTCGATGATGTCCGAGTTCGACCGGTGCGTGGCCTTCGACTTCTCGGTCGCCTTCATCACCATGGGCGGGATCGCCAGGATGTTCCAGAAATTCGAGGAGCTGCGGGAACGCGGGGTGAAGGGGCGCATCATCACCACCGATTACCTCAACTTCAGCGAGCCGAACGCCCTCGAATGGTTGCTGGAGAAGACCGATTTCGAGATCAGGATGTACGAGAAGGACAGCTTCCACACCAAGGGCTACATCTTCCACGGGAAAGAGGCGGACACCCTGATCATCGGCAGCTCCAACCTCACGGCCGACGCCCTCTCGAAGAACAGGGAGTGGAATCTGCGGCTGTCGTCGCTGGACGACGGCGAGCTCCTCGGCGACACGATCGCGGAATTCGAGAGGATGTGGTCGGATTCCACCGTCCTCACCCGGCAGTGGATAGAGGATTACATCCCGAGGTACCGGAGGACGCGGTTCGAACGCGCCCGCGAGCTCTGCGAGAAGAACTGCTACGACCTCATCCAGCCGAACGAGATGCAGAAGGAGGCGTTGATCAGCCTCGACCGGGTGCGCAGGGACGGGAGGCGGAGGGCCCTGCTGATCTCCGCGACGGGGACCGGGAAGACGTACCTCTCGGCTTTCGACGTGCAGCAATCCGGAGCGGGGAAGGTGCTGTTCCTCGCCCATCGGGAGCAGATCCTGAGGGATGCGCTGGAGAGCTACGCCGAGGTGCTCGGTTCGGGACGCAGCTACGGCATCCTGTCCGGGAACCGCAAGGACCTCGATGCGGACATCCTGTTCTCGACGATCCAGACGCTGTCCAAACCGGAGGTCCTGGACGGGTTCCCGGGGGACCGCTTCGATTACATCGTGTGCGACGAGGCCCACCATTCGTTCTCGCCGTCGTACAGGCGGATCATCGACCGTTTCGAACCGGGGTTCATGCTGGGGATGACCGCCACCCCGGAGAGGATGGATGGCGGGAACGTCTTCGCGCTGTTCCATCACAACGTGGCCTACGAAATCAGGCTGCAGGAGGCGCTGGAGCAGGACATGCTCTGCCCGTTCCATTACTTCGGGGTCTCGGACATCGTGGTGGACGGCAGGGTCACGGACGACGACACGGCGTTCGACGTGCTGACCTCGGACGAACGCGTGAAGCACATCCTGGATAAAGCCGAGTACTTCTCGCATGCCGGGGACAGGGTGAAGGGCCTGATCTTCTGCAGCAGGAAGGAGGAGGCCAGGGTGCTGTCGGAGATGATCAACGCGAGGGGATTGCGGACCCTGGCGCTTGTCGGGGACAACACCCAGGACGAGCGCGAAGCCGCCGTGTCGAGATTGGAGCAGGACGAGGGCGACGACTGCCTGGATTACATCCTGACCGTCGACATCTTCAACGAGGGCGTGGACATACCCGCGGTGAACCAGATCCTCATGCTGAGGCCCACGGAATCGGCGACGGTGTTCGTGCAGCAGCTGGGCAGGGGTCTCCGCAAAGCGGAAGGCAAGGAGTACGTCGTGATCGTGGACTTCATCGGCAACTACTCCAAGAACTTCCTGATCCCCATCGCGTTCTCGGGAGACCGATCCCATAACAAGGACAATGCGCGCAAGCAGCTGATCGTCGGCGGCAGCACCGTGCCGGGAAGCTCGAGCATCAATTTCGACCCGGTAGCGAAGGAGAGGATCTACGAGAGCATCAACAGGACCAACCTCTCGAAGCTGAGGATGCTGAAGGAGGAGTACGGCAACACGAAGGCCCGGTTGGGGAAGGAGCCGGATCTGACCGGCCTCTACGGGAGCGGCTCCCTGGATCCGCGGGTCGTCGTGGCCCATTCGGGGAGCCTGTACGGATTCAGGACGAGGCTGAAGGCGGAGGACAGGATGATGCCCGTCAAGGAGCAGACGATCCTGAGGTTCGTCTCGACCCAGTTCCTGAACGGCAAGCGCCGGGAGGAGCTGGCGATCCTGAAGGGGATCATCGAGCACGGGGAGATCGGCATCGACGGGTTGATCGCCGGAGGCTCGAGCGCGGAGTCGGTGGAATCGGCGATATCGATCCTGTCCGGCGGCTTCGTCGTGGGGACCACGGCCAAGGCGCACCCCCACCGCCGACTGGTCGCCAGGGACCGGGACAGGCTGAAGATCGGCAGGGATCTGTCGGAGAGCCTCCGGGACCCGGTGTTCAGGGAGTACCTCGAGGACGCGATAGACTGCGGGTTGGAGATCAACGCGAAGGAGTACTCCGATCGCGACGAAGCCGGGTTCGTCCTGTTCTCGAAATACACCAGGGAGGATGCCTGCAGGATCCTGAACTGGGAGAAGAACGAGTACGCGACGATCTACGGATACAAGGTGAAACACGGCACCTGCCCCATCTTCGTCACCTACGACAAGAGCGAGGACATCAGCGAGACGACGAAATACGACGATCATTTCCTCGACAGGCGGACATTCAGCTGGATCACGAGGCCGAACCGGGATCTGGAAGGCAGCGAGGTCGTCCGGATCAGGCAGCACCGGGAGACCGGGTTGATCATACCGCTGTTCATCAAGAAAGCGGACGACGAAGGCGCCGACCATTACTACATGGGGCTGGTGGACCCGATCGTCGAGCGGATCAGGGAGTCGGAGACCGGCGGGAAGAAGGTCGTGAACATCCCGATGCGGCTCAGACAGGCCGTCCGCGAGGAGATATACGAATATCTGACCAACGACCGCTGAGCCGTTCCTGTACCGGTGCCGCACCGTCACGCGATCGGGCAGAAGGTTACGGAGAAGCATGCGGAGGATGGCGCGGAGAGGGAGATTCGAACTCCCGAGGTGAGACACCACCGGTTTTCAAGACCGGCGCCGTGGGCCAGGCTTAGCTATCTCCGCTCGGGGCTCCTTAGCGAATACTTCTATTTAAATTCACGACACACCGGGAATGAACGGGCGCGCACGGCGGACGGCACGATGATTGATAAAGTCGGGCGCAAGAAGAGAAGGATGAAACGGCACGCATCGGAGGCGACCGCAGAGAACATCTTACAACAGGGGTGCCCAGGAGTCTGCTGTATCCATACATGCCCAGACTCCGGGGACACACCCAAGCAGTGTCGGCGTTAGGATTTCTTGTCCAACCATGGCCGGACGCACGGAGCTCCTTGACGAAATGACTTGCGTGGTCTTCATTCGTCTTCGGCTGTCAGCGCGGAGGCTTCGGGACCTCACTATCCGATCATCTCGGATGTTCTCCCGTCAACGACGTGACCTCAGTGGTCTTCGCTCGTCTTCAACCGTCCCGCATTACCGCCGGGGCTTGCCGTGTAATGGTTCCGAACCCATGAGGATTCCTAGCCGCACACTGCTAATTGTGTATACAACTTCAAGACTATATAATGATTTTGTTTTATGCATCCACCTGTATATATCACAGGCTCCGAGCATCCGTCGCATCCTCTTCGGACATGTGAGGCCAGCTCCTGTTGAAATGACCGCTCAGCGCCCCGAACCAGACGGTCTCCATCAGCAGGGACACCACGCACGGCAGCAGCGCCGCGGGCGTAGCGGCCAACAGCAGGATGCAGAGCGTCGCGGCCAGGCCGGAGTTCTTCCACACCGCCATCCCCAGGTACACGACCGCCCGGTCCCTGTCGACCCTCGCCTTCCGCATCAGCCGGAACATCGCCAAGCTCAGCAGGAAGATCCTCACGAAGGACGCCGCCGCGATGCCCAATACCAGGAGGGGTTCGGAGAAGAAGCTCTCCCGGTTGAATCCGACCGCGAGCGCCACCATCGTGAACATCATCATGTTGATGCCGACGATCTTGACGTTGCGGTCGAGCCGCAGCCGCCCGAGCGGGTAGGTGGCGGCCAACGGCACGGCGATGAAGAGGACGACGTACTTGAGGACCTGCAGCGGGTTCACCGCCCCTCCCGTGAACAGCAGCGTCATCGCCGGGGTGAACACCAGGGCGCAGAGGTAGATGACGACCGAGGAGAGCACCGAGAGCTTCATGTCGCCCTTGAGGTAGAGCGTGAAGGTGATCACCGACACGGCGCACGGAGCGGAGGCGAGCATCACCCAGCCGCTCCAGACGTCGGGATGGGCCTGTTTGAACAGCAGCCCCATCAGCAACGCCGACCCGGTGCTGATCGCCAGGCAGGAGACGGTCGCGAGCAGTATGCTCCTCGAATGCTCCGTGATGTCGCTCCGGCGGAAGGCGAGCCCGTCCATCGACAGGGACATCTGCACCATCAGCACGATGATCAGCAGCGTGGAGGTGATCCCGCCCCACGAACCGAACGACAGGGCGCAGACGACGCCTGCCGCTATCCACCAACGGACATCGGTCAGGATGTTCAGCAACGCCATGCACGCATGATTTTGACCTGAGTATTTATCTGTTGTTCATCCGTCCCGGAAGAACCCGGCGGCGTCTCCGACCGCGTCCTCCGTCGGCTTCGCCTCCAGCTGCCGCCTGTACCGTGCCGCGCGGGAGTCGAGGATGACCGCCATGCCCCGGTCGGTCTCCGTCCTGATCAGACGGCCGATCGCCTGGCGCATCTTGCGGATCGCCGGCGTCTCCTGCATGTATTTCCAGCCCATCCCCGGTCCGTAGCGCTGATCGTACATCCCGCTCATCGCCTTGAGCTCCAGGGACGGCGGCGGGAACTGGATGCCGACGAGGATGGCGAAGGACAGCTCGTCGCCGGGGAAATCCATACCCTCGGCCACCGAGCCGCCGATGACGCAGAAGAACACGCCGCCGGCGCCTTTGCGGAAGGCGTCGATGGACCTTGCGGTCCTGGCCGGCTGACCGGACTCCTCCCAGTAGAGCGTGCGCCGCACGTCCCTCTCCAGGAACGGCCGCATGCCGTTCATCAGCCGGTACGAGGGGAAGAAGACGATGGTGTTCCTGTCCACGGCGTTGCAGAGGGCGGCGATCCGCCTGGCGATCTTCGTGCTCATCGCCGGATCGCTCTGCATCACGTCGTACTTGGTGGTGAGGTCCTCGACGTAGACGACCGACTTGTTGCCGGGAGGGAACGGCGAGGGATAGGTGCGCGCCAGGGTCGTGGGCGGCAGCCCCATGACCTTGTGGTACTGCTCCAGCGGCTGCAGGGTCCCGGACATGTGCAGGGCGCTGTCGAGACCGCGCATGAACATCACGATGTCGTGCGGATCGATGCAGGCAGCGGAGAGGTACTCCCCGTCGGCGTCGGACTTGACCGCCTTCACGTGCCGGTCGCCGCCGGCCGCCGTCCAGTTCCTCAGGGCCACGGCGACCGTGTACACCGGCGACATCCTCTGCTCGCCGGAACCGAGGATCATGTCGGTGCGCTCCTCGCCGAGGTAGATCATCCTGTCGATCGCGGCCTCCAGGGCCTCGCGGTCGATCCCGAACCTGCTGCAGAGCAGATCTTCGACCGCTCCCGGCGGCAGAGCCGCCTCGGTCGATCCCAAGGTCAGGTTCTTGTTCGCCAGCTGCCTGACGGCGGCCTTGAGGAACTTGAGGAAGTCGTCGAGGACCACTCCCTCGTGCAGCTCGGGCTTCCTGAATGCCGAGCACTCGTCGATGGCCGCCTCGATCATATGCGTCGGTATCGTGAAGCTCTCCTGCTGGCGGGCGGCGTCGACGAGGTTGTGGGCCTCGTCGACGATCATGACGATCCTCACGTCCTCGCCGCCGAGGTTGTTGATGAAATTGGCGCGGATGTCCTCGGAGAGGATGTGGATGTAAGGCGCGACCACCACGTCGAAATCCTTCATCAGCATCCTCCGCACCTCGTAGGGGCAGATCCCCTTCTCGACGCAGAAGGCGTCGAGTTCGGCGGAGGTCGGGAACGACGCCTTGCAGAACGCCGTCACCTGGGGCAGCATGTTGGCGGTGCGGTCGTAATACCTGCAGCCGCCCTCCTGCCCCCGGTTGCTCCGGGATTTGCGGTCCTCGCACATCATCGAGAGCACGTTGGGCGGCATGCCCTCGTACTCCTCGCCGACGAACAGCTTGCAGGACTTGTTCCTGCCGGTGAGCGTCATGCCCGACACCTCCCTGACCGTGGAGATCGCCTTGAGCTCCTTCATCACCTGGTCGCTCTGCGAGATCGTCCTCGTGAGGTAGACGACCTTCTTCCCGGTCCGCGCGGCATGCTCCAGCGTCGCCGCCAGCGAGACGATGGTCTTGCCGGTGCCGGTGCCCGATTCCATGACGATGTGGCGGTTGTCGTCCAATGCCGCGCGGATGTCCCTGATGATGTCCATCTGGCCCTCCCTGGGCTTATAGGGCATGAAGGGGGCCGCGTCGTTCGCCTGGTAGACGGGTTCGGCCGGTGTGGGCCTGCTCCTCTTCCCGAAGAACCCGGTCAGGCCCGTCTGCTTGCTCTCCGCCTCCTCCGAGAGCCGCCTGCCGCATGTGGTGCAGTTGGTGCTGCCGGGCAGCATCAGACTGTGGCAGTTGGTACAGAATCTGGTTCGCATCGCTTTCACCAGAGGCGCCGAGGATATAACGTTATCCGAGGGGTCGCCGAAAACGGCGGAAGCGTCCGTCCGCTCACGCCCGCCGGTTCACTGCCTCAGGCTGTCCCGGGCGTTGCCGATGCCCAGTGCGACTTCGCGCAGCAGGTGGTCTTCGGCCTCCTTGACCCGGTCGAGCAGCAGGTAGGTGTTGGCCAGGTCCTGATGCATATGCGCGAGCAGGCGCACATCGTCCAGGCGGTTGGCGCCCAGCATCTCCTCCAGCAGGACGATCGCCGATTTCCTGTCGGCGATGTACGCGTCCATCCGACCGTCCTCGTGCCTGAGGTCCCCGCGGTTGGCGAACGGGAACACCAACGACATCATGTCCTCGAGGCACCCCTCCTCCAGCAGCGCGGTGCCGACCGCGACCGCTTCCGAGAACGTCTCCTCCGCCTCGTCGACGCCGAGGACCCTCTCCGCCTGGCCCTTGAGATTGAGCAGGTCCAGGTAGCGGTTCTGCGACCAGGGGTCCTCCTTGGCGATCAGCAACGACCAGGCCTTCTCGATGAAGGGGTCGATCTCGGTCGGGAGCCCGACGTCGACCAGGTCCTCGGCGCAGCCGATGCACATCAGGACGATCCGCTTCCTGTCGTAGTAGCGGCTGTCGGCATCCAGCAGGTGGAGCCGGGAGGCCGCGAAGGCGTAGTCGTCGGCCATGCAGCGGATGTCCTTGGAGAGGAGCTCCCCGCGGGAGACGAACGCCCTGACGAAAGCGCCGGCGTCCACTTCCCCGCCGGCGGCCTCGATATGGGTCATGATCTCGATCGCGTCGTCGAAATCGGCCAGGGCCGAGACGTATGAATCCATCATCGACAGGACGGCGCCGCGGTTGAGGTAGACATCCATCAGCTCCCTGTCGGGACCGCCTTCGGATTCGAGCCGGTTGGCTTCCTCGTTGTAATCCCTGAGCGCTTCCTCGAGATGCCCGTCGGACGGCGGCTTCATGGCTGCCTCCTATGGTTTCCGACGATAAAAATCAAACGGCGGATACGAGGAACGGCTCCGGGTGCGGATTTAACGCGTCCGTCGTCGTCAACGCCTCGATGCGGCCGTTCAGCTCATCGAAGAGGGCGACGGTGCCGTCGGCCGAATCCTGATTGAAGACCAGGACGCGGTTGCCGGCACTATGCACGACGATATGCAGATCGACCGCGTTGTACGAGCCCAGGTCGTAATCGCCGAAGAGGCTGTTATGGAAAAGGCCCGAAGAGACCTTGGAACCTCCGAACCCCATGACCCTGGATCCCTTGCTCAGGTCGTAGCTGAGCTCCACGGACTCGATATCCGCGTACGCGACGGAGACGTTCAACGACGGAGCGTCCACGCTCAGGCGGTCGTCTCCGAGCCCGACATCCACCGAACCGTGCTGCGACAGGAGGTACACCCCTCCGATCGTGGCTGCCGTGACGGCGATCACGACGATCACGACGGCGATCCTGCCTCTGGACGACATGTTGAACGATGGCTTCGGCTTCACCCCGGGGTCGCGGAGGTAACGCCCGCCGGTGTTCATGTAGATCAGGATGACGAAGAGGATGACCGTCATCACGATGAACGACGTCCAGCTGACGAGGGTGTCACGGAAGAGGAAGATCGCCGACAGGCCGATGAGCAACGGCAGAGTGATGTCGATGATGAACCACCCGACGGCTCTGGCGAGCCGATCGCCGTCGTACAGCGCCTGCTGGTCTCTGGTCATGGTGTTGAATCCGGCGATCAGCATCCGGCCTCTGCCGGTGGCCGCCATGTACGCACCCAGGATCAGCAGCGGCACGACCGCGACGGCCGTGATGGCCATGCCCGTCCAAAGCGATGCACCGCCGACGATCCCCTCCTGACGCACCGCCAGGATCAGCAGCAGCACCGCATTCGGGATCACCGCCATGAACTGATACAGCCGTTTGCCCTGCAACATCGCCGAGGGCATCACCCTGATGCATTATAAGGATTGCCAGGGGAACAGTATTTATCCGGACCCGCGCCTAACCGTGCCCATGCAACAGAAACGTGTACTGGCGATCCATGACGTCTCCTGCTTCGGGAGATGCTCGCTCACGGTCGCCCTGCCGATCATCTCGGCCACCGGGTCGGAGTGCACCGTGATCCCGACCGCGGTGCTGTCGACGCATACCGGCGGATTCGAAGGATACACCTACCGCGACCTCACCGAGGACATCCTGCCGATCGTGGAGCACTGGAAGGGGTTGGATCTGCGCTTCGATGCCGTGTACACCGGCTTCCTGGGCTCGTTCGAGCAGATCGGCATCGTCTCGGGGATCTTCGACCGGCTGAAGGCGCAGGGGACGCTGATCGCGGTCGATCCGGTCATGGCCGACAACGGCAAGCTGTACGGGATCTTCCCCGAGGACTTCCCGCGGGGCATGCGCGATCTCTGCGCCAAAGCCGACGTCATCATGCCGAACATCACCGAGGCCTGCCTGATGACCGGCAAGGAGTACGTCGAAGGTCCGTACGCACGGAAGTGGATCGACGACCTGCTGGAGCGGCTGAGCGGCCTCGGCGCCCGGCAGGTCATCCTCACCGGGGTGTTCTTCGAGACCGGCACCCTCGGGGCCGCGGCGCACGATGCGGCCGCGGGCACCACCGACTATGCCTTCAGGGACCTCGTCCCGGGCTACTACCACGGCACGGGGGATGTCTTCGGCTCGGTGGCGGTGGCGGCCCTGGTCAACGGCTTCGGCCTCGCCGAGGCGAACAGGTTCGCCGTCGACTTCACCGTCGACAGCATCATCCGCTCCCGGGAAGCGGGGACCGACGTGAGGTTCGGCGTGAACTTCGAGGCGGGGATCGCCGGACTGCTCAGGGATATGGAGGGATGAGATGGCACTGACATTCGCGAACAAGTCGGAGGCGGACGAGATCGCTCGGATGGCCAACGAGATCTGGCACGAGTATTTCCCGAGCATCATCGGGTTGAAGCAGACAGAGTACATGATCATGAAGTTCCAGACCGCCCGCAGCATCCGGCAGCAGATGGACGAGGGCTTCCAATACGGATTCATCTTCGACGGCGACCGGAAGGCGGGGTACTTCGCCATCCGTCCCGAGGAAGACGCGCTGTTCATGGGGAGGCTCTACATCCACAGCGGATTCAGGGGCAAGGGCCTGGGCTCGCAGGCGCTGCAGGAGATGCTGAGGATCGGCAGGGACCTGGGGCTGAAGCGGATGTACCTGCGGGTCAACGTCCGCAACGAGGGGGCGATCGCCACCTACGAGAAGAACGGGTTCACGATCGCCGAACGCGATTCGATCGTCGACATCGGCGAAGGATACGTCATGCATGACCACATCTACGAGCATGTCTACTGAAGGACGCGGGTTCCTGCCCACGACGGCCGAGGAGGTCGGACGACTGGGCTGGGATGCGCTCGACATCATCATCGTCTCGGGTGACACCTACATCGACTCGGCCTACAACGGCGCCGCGGTGATCGGACGGCACCTGGCCGACAACGGGTTCAGAGTGGGCATCATCTGCCAGCCCGACCTGTCCTCCGCCGCCGACATCGCCCGCCTCGGCAAGCCGAGGCTGTTCTGGTCGGTGACCGCCGGCAGCGTCGACTCCATGGTCGCCAACTACACCCCGACCCGCAAGTTCAGGAAGGAGGACGACTTCACGCCGGGCGGCGTCAACGACCGCCGTCCGGACCGGGCCTGCATCGCCTACACCAACCTCATCAAGAAGCATTGCAAGGGCGCGCCGATCGTCCTCGGCGGCATCGAAGCCAGCCTCAGGCGCATCGCGCATTACGATTTCTGGTCGGACTCGGTGCGCCGGTCGATCCTGCTCGACGCCAAAGCGGACATCATCACCTACGGCATGGCCGAGCTCTCCAATCTGGAGCTGGCGCAGGCGCTGCGCGACGGACGGGACTGGAAGGGCATCCGCGGGATCTGCTACATGTCGCCGACGGTCCCCGACGGCTACGCGGAGCTGCCGGCTTACGAAGCGGTGAGCGACGGACGGGAGAAGAACCCCGACTTCGTCAGGATGACCAGGATGTTCATGGACAACTGCGATCCGGTCACCGCCAAGGGCCTGGTGCAAGCGCATGCCGGACGCTATCTGGTGCAGAACCCGCCGCAGCGGTACCTGACACCCGAGGAGCTCGACCGGGTGCACTCGCTCGGGTACATGCGTGCGGTGCATCCCTACTACGCGGAGCAGGGGGAGGTCAGGGCGATGGACACGATCGGGAACTCGATCGTCACCCACCGCGGATGCTACGGCGACTGCTCCTTCTGCGCCATCGCCGTCCACCAGGGCCGGACGGTGGTCTCCCGGACCGCCGACTCGATCGTCGCCGAGGCCGAACGCCTGGCGGCGGCACCGGGCTTCGACGGCGTCATCCGTGACGTCGGCGGGCCGACCGCCAACATGTACGGCATCGAATGCACCCGCAAGCAGGTGATGGGCGCGTGCAAGGACCGGCACTGCCTGCTCCCGCGGCCCTGCGACAAGCTGCCGCTGGACCACCGCCCGCAGATCGGGTTGCTGAAGCGGATCGCCGCCGTGCCGGGCGTCAGGAAGGTCTTCGTCGCCTCGGGCGTGAGGCACGACATGGTCGTCTTCGACCGGGCCTTCGGCAGGGATTACCTGGAATGCCTGACGGACGGCCACATCTCGGGGCAGCTGAAGATCGCCCCCGAGCATGTGTCCAAACGCGTGCTGGAGCTGATGGGCAAACCGGATTCCAACGTGCTGCTGGATTTCAAGGATATGTTCGACGAGGCCAACCGCAAGTCCGGCCGGGACCAGTACCTCACCTACTACTTCATGGCCGCCCACCCGGGATGCTACGAGAACGACATGCGCGAACTGGATGCGTTCATACGTGACGAGCTGCGGATGCAGCCCGAGCAGATCCAGGTCTTCACGCCGACCCCCTCGACGCGCTCGACGATGATGTACCATACACGCAGGAACATCGAGGACACGGCGGACATCAAGGCCGAACACTCGGTGCAGATGCGCCAGCGGCAGAAGGGGATCGTCGGCCCGGGAGACGGGAAACGTGCGCCGAAGAGACGACGCTGAGCTGACGGCGGCGCTCGCCCCCTTGACCGAGACCTACGGCGGGGTGAAGGCGTACTTCAGAGGGACGCGCGATCCGTCGGTGTGCTGGTCGATGACCGCCGGGGGCATCGAGATCGGCCTGTCCGACTACCTCGCCGACGCGCCGGACGCGGTCATACTGGAGTTCGTCGCCGCGGCCATGCGCAAACGCGACCGCCCGCCGACTCCGCTGTACACGGAGTGGATGGCGTGCGAGGGCTTCACCGTCGGGAAACAGGATCTCTTCCTGGCCCGCAGCAGGAACCTCGCGGGGACCCCGGTCGGGACGCATCACGACCTGCGGGATGCGGTCAGGCGGCTGATCGACGCGGATCTGATCGGAGCCGACGACGTCGGGGACGCCCGCTTCACCTGGACCAGGAGGCCCAACAGGCAGAGGATCGGCTATTGTGCCGTGTCGATGCGGGTGATCGCCGTCTCCTGTCTGCTCGACGATCCCGATGTGCCGGAGCACGTCTTGGATTACGTCGTGTTCCACGAGATCCTGCATCTGATCCGGGGTCCGCATCCCTTCCGGAGACCGCACGACCGCGGGTTCAACGCCATGGAGGCGGCGTTCCCGCGCAAGGAGGAAGCGGAGAGGTTCCTACGACATTTTACGCAAGTACCGATTAGAAATCAACTGTGACCTGAGTTCGACAGTTGATTTTTATTTTTAAGAAAATTCAACTGGAAAGCTTATACTAATTATTGAATCAATTTACTTGTTGTCAAACGCGAGTTTGACAGCATTTACGCCGATTGTTGTACATAATTCGGACTATGTTCTTATTATCACTTTGTTTATCTCATGTTCGAAAAGGGTTCAAAGCGATCTGTTCGAGTGTCTTCAGCACCGAAACATATTGTTCTTGACCTGAATCCGTAATTCCCGGATGACGAGCCATACAATTGTAGTTCGTCATCCGGGAATTACGGGCAGAAGAAGATCATCTCCGGAAAGATAAGGACCTAGACCTGCCTGTCGGTTTACATCCGTCGGCGGTGCATATGAACTGCTCATAGAAAAATTCTGACCAGCATTATAGCGATCCGAATAGATGATGGTCCACGCTCTGACAGGTCCGGCATACGGGAAGCAACGAAAGACGCCGCTGTCGTCGCCGAATCAGCGGTTGATACAGTCTACTTCTACTCAGCGAAGGGAGTCGGGCAGAAAGGCTTCGGATTCGCCTTGGCACAAACCGAGGCCGGTGACCTGTCGTGATATGCCCAACCAAACGATGCTGTCGTCCGCGCACGTCCGCGCGTCAGAGCTGCTCGGCGATCTCCGTCCGTTCCTGCGTCATCTTCAGGCCGACGACGCCGGCGACGATCACCGCCAGGAACACGGCCGTGAAGACGTTGATCGCTTCCAGACCGAGGATCGCCGACACGACGATCGTGCCGACCACGCCCAAGCCGATCCACACGGTGTAAGCCGTGCTCACCGGGATGTCCGTCCTCATCGCGGCCGAGAGGCACCAGATGCTGAGGAAGACGAAGACCACGACAAGCGCATCCCAGAGGAGATGGGTGAAGCCGTTCGTGTAATCCAAGCCGATCGCCCACACGATCTGGAACACGCCGCCGAGGATGATCAGCGTCCAGCCGTAAGCGGTATCCGATCTCATGACAGCATCCCTCCGGAAGCCAGCCGCACACCGATCACGCCGATGACGATCATCGATACGAACAGCAGCCTGACCGGCGTCACCTTCTCCTTGTAGAGGACGACGCTGATGCCGACGACCATGGCCGCGCCGATGCCGGCGAGGATCGCGTACGAGATCCCCGGGCCGATCTCGGCGACGGCGAGCGCCAGCAGGTACAGGCAGGCCAAGATGAGCACCACGGTCAGAACCCCCCATGAACGCTTCTTGAAACCGTCCGCCTTCTCCAGTGTGATGACCCAACACGGCTCGAGGATGCTGGCTGCGATCAGATACAACCACCCGAATGTCATGCGGACATATCCCGGTACGGCGTGATATAACTTTGCCTGGATACGTCGGTCGCCGAAGGTCTCGGCAGTCGATCCGCGTGCGATCGATGATGCACCGTCCGTCCGCCGGACGGGCATCCGCGTCGACCCCGACGATACGCCGCGGACGGCCGCACCGGCTCCCGCACGCGCATGATCCCGGGTCGTATCCTTCAAACAATAAATATATCCGCACTGAGTCACGCCGTATCATGACCGACAAGAAGTTCGTGTTCGAGGCCGACGACGGCGAGGTCGAGATGAACATCGACGAGATCATCGCCCTCGCCGATCTCGGCCTGCCCGAAGGACGGTTCGCCCTCGGCATGGCCTACCTGTACGGGTGGGAGATCGAACAGGATGTGCAGAAGGGCTATGATTACCTCGAGGCCGCGGCCGAGGCCGGCAACCCAGAGGCGATGACCCATCTGGTCAAGCTCCTGTTCACCGAGGATTACCCGAACATGGACGAGGAGACCGCCTTCAGGTACTCGCAGAAGGGCGCCAAGGCCGGTCTGCCCGAGGCGCAGTTCTACCTGGGCGTCATGTACATGGACGGGATCGCCACCAAGCAGAACTACGGCAAGGCGGCGAAGTGGCTGCGCAACGCCTCCGACCGGGGCTTCCCCGAAGCCAGGAACTCCCTCGCCTACCTGCACCAGGAGGGGCTGGGCGTCAAGCAGGATGAGAAGATGGCCCTGCAGATGTACCGCCAGGCCGCCGAGGACGGCAGCGTCAACGCCATGTACCAGGCGGGCGCCTGCTACGAGATCGGCAGAGGCACCGCCGAGGACCGGGTCAAGGCCGCCGAGTACTACAGGATGGCGGCGGCGCACGGCGATGCGCAGGCGATGGACAGGCTCGGCATCCTGTATTACAACACCTCCGCCGATCTGCCGCAGGATCCGGAAGCCTCGTTCGAATGGTTCACCAAGGCCGCGACCTCCGGGCACCCGGAGTCGATGTACTGCCTCGGATGCTACTACCTGGACGGTTTCGGCACCGGGAAGGACGAAGTCGAAGGCAGACGATGGCTGAACCTCGCCAAGGACGGCGGGAGCTACTCGGCGGTCAAGCTGCTCGAGGACCTCGACAGACACGGGAAGGACGGAGAAGATGAGGACGCAAAGGAGGAATGAGAGATGATACCCGAATCGATGATGAGACTCGCCGAGGAAGGCGACGCCGAAGCACAGTACAAAGTGGGGATCGCCTACTGCCTCGGGCACGACGGTGTCGCCGTCGACTACGGCGAGGCTGCGGCCTGGTTCAGGAAAGCGGTCGACCTGGGCTTCCTGCCCGCGAAACGCGAGCTGGGCATCATGCACCTGACCGGCGACGGCGTCGAGGTCGATGCCGCGAAGGCCTACGCCTACCTGTCGGAGGCCGCCAAGGCGATGGATCCCAACGCCATGTACCACCTCGCCCTGATGTACGAGCAGGGGGTCGGCGTGGAGGCCGACCTGTACGAGGCGGTCAAGCTCCTGGCCTACGCCGCTGGCGTCGGCTATCCCGGCGCCGAGGAGGAGGCGGAACGGGTGAACGACATCATCACCATGGAACGCGTCAAGGCGCTCAAGAGCCGCCCGCTGCTGAACCTCGAGGTCTCGGAAGTGGATGTCATGGCCGCCTGCTGCCAGCCCATGTTCGACGACATGGTCAACGAGACCGTCGTGGTCATGGACACCTTCGCCGGCCCGCAGCTGATCGGCGAGGACGAGGACGGCAACGACCTGACCCTGACCGAGTGCCCCCACTGCGGGAAACCGGTGCGATGGGTCCCGCGGGACAAGCGGTACTGACAGCGTGAGGCCGGCGGGGCCTCCGCGGCCGCGCGGGCAGTGATAAAGACTATAACCGCGCGCATCGGTACTGTATCGAAGGCCGTATAGTGCCGGGAAGTGTGTTCAAAATGGATGGGGGCATGAGTATCAAGGAGCAGGTCAGGCTGCTGCGCTCGGTGATCGGGCGCAAGGTGATGGAGATCGACGATTTCGACAAAGAGGCAGCCGGGACGATAGGCGACGATGTGGAGCGGTATCTGAACGTGATCGAGTTCCTCAACAACGACATCGCGGGATACAAGACCATCGTCGAGGATCTCAGCGACGGTTCCAGGGACATGACCGGGAACATCTACGACATAGCCTCGCTGCCGCCGGAATCGGCGGCGATCTACACTGAGTTCTACCTGCCGCTGCTCTCGGAGGACGACCGGCAGGAAGAGGAGATCGCCATGGGCATCAAGACCCAGTACGCGACCGACCTCGCCAAGGAGTACGTCATCCATGTCGGCAGGGTCGCCCTGATGGACACGAACGCCCTGGAGGTCATCCTGGCCGACGAGGAGATCCTCACGCTCATCGGCAACGCCATCCTCGACTCGCCGAGGATCATGGAGGCTCTGGGCAAGAACGAGTGACGGACGACCGCGGGGAGGTGCGATCCTCCCCGCCGATCCCGTCTTCAAACCGCTTATCCTACCGAGATTGATTTTATACTGACATGCCCTAACCCGATGGCATGTTCTCCGATGCCTGCGAGAAAGCGGCGGGATTCACACGGCCGGTCATCGTCTCCACCCGGAGCGTGG
>JAAYAP010000033.1 GCA_012719315.1 Methanobacteriota archaeon | reverse complement strand
GGCTGCGGGGCGCTCTGAGGCATGCGCGGTCCGCGCATACCACGGTAATCGCGATGAGGATAATATTCAAGGGGATAGTCCAGGGAGTGGGCTTCCGGCCCGCCGTGTACCGCACGGCGGTGTCGCTCGGCCTGGCGGGCGCCGTCTGGAACGACGGCTCGGACGTCGTCGTCGATGTCGACGACGGGGAACGCTTCCTCGAGGGTTTCGAACGGCACAGGCCGCCGCTGGCCGTGATCGAGTCCGTGGAGCGGATCGAGAGGGACGTCGGCGGCGAAGGGTTCAGG
The DNA here is from genome assembly GCA_012719315.1 of Methanobacteriota archaeon. GTDB lineage: Archaea > Thermoplasmatota > Thermoplasmata > Methanomassiliicoccales > Methanomethylophilaceae > Methanogranum. Next base: position 6,675 of record JAAYAP010000033.1, on the reverse strand, counting down.
ATCCTCGGGTCGTCGACCGGCTCCGACAGCGTCTCCGTCCCGGCCGACACCGCGATCTGCGCCGAGTGCCTGGCCGAGATGCACGGCGCCGGACGGCGCAACAGCTACCCGTTCATCTCCTGCCCGGACTGCGGTCCGCGTTTCACCCTACTGCACGGATTGCCGTACGACCGCGAGCGGACGGTGATGCACCGCTTCCCGACCTGCCCCAACTGCAGCCAGGAATTCTCGAGCGCCGATGACCGCCGGCTGCACCATCAGACGATCTGCTGCCCGGTATGCGGGCCCAGGTACTCCCTGTTCGACCGCTACGGCAGCCAGCTCATCGGCGATCCGATCAGGAAGTTCGCCGGCAACCTGGACATCGGGATGATCGGGATCCTGAAGGGATGGGGCGGGATGCACATCTGCTGCATCCCCGAGAGCGTCGAGGAGCTGCGGGAGCAGTCCGGCCGGAGATACAAGCCGTTCGCCATCATGGTCCGGGATCTGGATTCGCTGAAACGGTACGCCACCGTCACCAACGACGAGCGGCGGGAACTGCGCTCGGCTCAGGCGCCGATCGTCCTGGTGAACAAGAAGTACACACGGATCACCGAGAACATCAGCCCGGGACTGGACAACATCGGTGTCTTCCTCCCCTACAGCGGGGTGCAGCACCTCATCTTCGACAACCTGCGCGCCGATGCGCTGATCATGACCTCGGCCAACGTCCCGGGGGAGCCGATGGTAACCGGCGACGACGAGGCCCTGCGCCTCGGCGCCGACATGTACCTGCTGCACGACCAGCCGATCGTCAACCGCGCCGACGACAGCGTCATGCGCATCTTCGACGGCAACCGTAATTTCATCAGGAGGTCCAGAGGGCACATCCCCTCGATGCTGGACACCGGCCTGCGGGGCTCGGCGGTGGCCGTGGGCGCCCAGGAGAACCTGGCCGGCGCCGTGGCCAAGGACGGCCGGATCCATTTCACCCAGCACATCGGCGACGGGGAGAACCTGGGCGTGGTCGAGTACCTCGAATCGGCGCTGCGCCTCAACCTCGAGCTGACCGGGTGCACCCCCGGGATCGTGGCCGCCGACCTGCACCCGGGCTACACCAACCGCCGTCTGGCCAAACGCCTCGCCGAGGAGTACGACGCGGAGTTCATCGAAGTGCAGCACCACTGGGCGCACGCGGCCTCGCTGATGGCCGAGAAGCACATCGACAGGGGCGTGTTCCTGACCCTGGACGGCACCGGGCACGGCGACGACCGCCAGGCATGGGGCGGGGAGGTCCTCTACGCCGACCTCGACGGGTACGAGCGGCTGGCGCATCTCGAGTACATCCCGTTGCTGGGCTCGGAGAAGGCGCTGTACGACCTCCGGAGGCTGAAGTTCGCCGTGGATACGATCAACGGGACGGACAACGATTCGTTCAACGAGCGCGAGTCGGCGGTCCTCCGGAAGATGATGGACCGCAGCGTGATGACCTCGTCCATGGGGAGGATCCTCGACACCTTGGCGTATTCGCTCGACATCTGCCGGGAACGCACCTACGACGGCGAGCCCGCGATGCGCCTCGAGCGCTATCTGGCCAAGGGCGAGCTGGTCCCGGGCTTCGAAACCCGGACCCGGAACGGGGTCGTCGGCACGGCGCACCTGTTCACCGGGATCGGCAAGGGGGTCAGATCCGAGGATGCCGCCTACTCCCTGGTGCACGGGATCATGGAGGAGCTGGTGGAGGCCGCGGTCGAACGTGCGGAGTCCGAGGGCCTGAAGGAGATCGGCATCACCGGCGGCGTGTCCTACAACGGGCCCATCTGCGGCATGTTCGCCGAGATGGTCGGCGCCCGGGGCTGCAAGCCGCTCTTCCACGACCTGGTCCCCAACGGCGACGGCGGGATCTCCACCGGTCAGGCGATCATCGCCCTGAAACGGATCGGGTCCTGACGGGCGCATCGTGCGCCGAACGTCGCGGCTTCAGAAGATTATAAATACTTTTTAGGACATCCTAAGATTGACGGATCAGCCGTCCGGGCCCCGCGGCCCCGCCCGCATATCCCGTACGGGGTATGCCTCCGTGATGAATCATGGGGTGCGCCGCCCGCGGACGGCTGCCGGGCCGCCGGCGCGGACCGCGGAAGCGGATCCCGCCGGAGTGACATCGGCCCGGCGATCCCTCTTCTCGATGCATCCGCCGGCGACCGTGCGTCGGCCGACGGGCGATGCAGCTCAATCCCTGCCGATCAGATCCCTGTAGATCGCATGCACCTTGTCGAGGAGGTCGTCGCAGGTGATGCCGCCGGAGCTGCCGATGATGGCCGCCACCGAGGCGCCGCCGCAGCCCACGCCCTCCTTGATGTACCCCCATTCGTAGGCCTGCAGCCCCTCGTACGGGCTGGCCGAGTAATCCATGTTGACGTAGACGACCGGCACGTCCGGGGAGATGCCGTCCATGATCCTCGCGTTCGAGGAGTTGGGATCGGCCATCAGCCATCTCGTCGTCCCCTGGAACACGTTGCCGACGATGCCCGGTTCCAATTCCAACGCGGCCGCGATCACCGCCGTCAGCTGCGTGCCGCCGCCGACGATGACCGGCACGTGCTTCGCCGCGCCGACGAGGATGCCGACGTTGACCGGCATCATCGGATCGCCGACGCACTCGATCGCCTTCAGCGGATCGTGCCTCAGATCGCCGATCCCGACGGACGCGGCCGCCAGGGCCTCGGCGACGAGCCGGCTCTTCAGCTCCTTGGGGTTCTTCGGCGAGCTGCTGCTGACCAGGTTCTCGGTCAGAACGCCCATCGCCTTCATCACCGCCAGGGCGGTGGTGGTCCCGCCGGCGCAGCTCTCGCTGATGACCACATAATCATTGGTCTTGGCGAGCGATTCCCCGAGGATCCGGCCCATCTCGTAGACGTGTCGGACGTGCTTCACGGCCTTGCCGGTGGCGATCGACTCGCCGTACTCCCCGCCCACCTCGATGCAGGGGATGTTGGGCACGACCTTGCAGCCGCCGTTGACGATGAAGCAGGGGATGCCGGACAGCTCCAGGGCCGCCTGCGTCAGCGTCGCCGGCGTGGGTATGCCGCCGGGGTTGATCGGGATGCCTTCCATGCAGACCGTCCTGCCCAGCACGAGCAGCTCCGCATCGGCGGCCGGCGTGAACAGCGTCAGCTCCGGCGTGTCGCCGGCGTCGGAGATGCCGGGGATGGTCGAAGTCATCGTGTTGGCCACCGTGCAGGTGAACACCCCGCGCTTGCCCCAGATCCTCGAGAGGATCCCCTTGGCTATCTCCTCGTTCCCGTGTATGCTCAAAGATGGGGGCAATTCGAATCCTGTCATCTGTCTCCACATCCCGACCCCATCAGCATCGGCACGATGTCCTTCAGCACGGACACCTCATCCTCCCTCATGGCTGTCTTGATGTTCGTCCATAACGGGACCTCCATTAATATGTGTTCGCCGGTGATGCAGGAGGTGCCGTGGTCCACCAGGTACACGATGCGCTCGGCGTCCCCGAAGTTGCGCTCCATCAGCGTATCGATGCGCTCGAGCAGCCGGATCTTCTTCAGGTGGTCCTTCTCGTGGCTGCTCTCGTCGATCTCGTCGAAATGCAGGAAGACGTTCCCCTTGCCGAGGGCGTCGATCGCCTCCGGGAACCGGGACTCCAGGTCCCGGCGCAGTCTGATCCCGTAGCCCAGCGAAGCCGCCACGCCCAGGGCGGTGGGGCTGCTGGACACCGCCGTCATCTGCTTGATGTATGGTTCGTGGCAACCGCAGGCCCGTCCGCATCCCCAGGGGTAGTCGGTGATGCCGAGTTCCTCCTGCACCTCGAGGATCAGCTCCCCCAGCGGCCCGGGTATCCTATGGTAGAGGGAGGGGGTCGGCGGAGACCCCAGCGGCGGGAGCTCGTGGCCGTACTCCATGGTGAGCACCGCCCTGCCGTTGTTGAAGAACCCGATCTCGGGATCCGCGTCCTCCAGCAGGTGCAGCCGCGAGGAGATCGCGCGGATGAGCTCGTCCTCGTACTTCACGCCCTCGTACGACCAGTGCACCGAACCGCCTTCGATGCGGGCGGGGCTCAGGCGGAAGGCCATGCGCCCGCCGCTCATGTCGAGGCCGAGCCCCTGCGCCTCCAGCGCCGCCCGGGCGGACTCGGGCGGATGCCCGGTGAAGAACTCGTTGAGGAAGAGCTGCGTGTAGCCCCGGCCGGTGGTCTTCAGCCTGATCGGCGCTTTGGAGTACAGGAAGGGCATCTCGGCCACCTCGTACGGCTTCCTACCGCCGAGTCCGGGGTGGGGGTGGTCCTCCATCCCGTCGAGGAGCACGAACAGCGTGTTCTCGGTCATTCTATTTCGATTGTCACATTCCTTTTCAGGCCGAGGTCGCCCGCGACCTCCACGGCCTTGATCATCGCGCACGGCACGGGGCAGGCCGCATGCGGCAGCCTCTCGCTGGCCCATTTGTAGATGTCGGTCTCGTTCATCGCCGCCTCCACCTCGGTCCAGGGGGAGACGGGTTTCACCATCCAGGACATCTTCAACACGTTGGGGCAGTCGCTCTGGATGTCCAACTCGATCAGCCCCATGTCGTTCTCCTTGGCATGGATGGTCGTGACCATCTTGCACACACCCGCATCGACCCTCACCGTGCATTCTTTCGCCATATGTTCCGCCTCCGGCATAATCCGGACATGGAATGCCCCTGAGGATATAAAAAAACGATTCATCCCGTCCCGATCAGATCGGCGGGAGGATGAAGTCCATCCCCGGCAACACGACCAGCATGAACGTGCAGTAGAGGTCGCTGTCGCCGTCGGACAGCGTCAGTACGAGCGGCACCGTGCCCAGGATGCCGGCGGGCAATCCGATCTCCAGTCCTCCGTCGGCGATGACGACGGATACCGCGACACCGACGTCGGAGACGTAGACGATGCTGTTGAACGCGGCATATCCCGTGAGCTCCACGTGCGTCGTCCCCGAGACGACGTACAGGGTGGCTTCGAAGAACAGGGGCTCGACGAAGGCCAGTTCTTCGCGTATGTGCACCCCGAACACGGAGGCGTCCGGATCGAGCTTGTACTCTCCATCTCCGATCTCGATCAGGCCGATGACGAAGAACGTGTATCCCGTATTCGGAACGATGGTCAGCGTGTCGGACGAATCCATGATGATGTATCCTTGCGAGAAGTCCGCCGCGCTCCCGTTCAGACGGAGCGTCGCATGATCCCCGGAGACGAACACCGCCCGTTGGTCCTGGACGACCGGTATCCACACCGCCCTGAGGGTCGCCTGAGGGGCATCCACCGTGTACGAGCTTCCCGGAGCGTAAAGTGACGTACCGTCATTCCAGCCGCCGAACGCATGGCCTTCCTTGGTGCCGCCGTAGGCCGCGAGGAAAGTCGTGAAGCTCGCGCCCCGGACCTCCGGCGCCGGCGCCGGCGCGGAGCCTCCGTCGACATCGTACGTCAGGACGTACAGGGTGTTCTCCGACAGCGCCCATTGGGCATACAGCGTGATGCTCTCGTGGAATACCGCCGACGACGTGTCTGCACCGTAGATTATGGAGCCTCCGGTCGCCTGATACGACCATCCGACGAGATCGTATCCTTTCATGAACACGGCCGGGAACGTCACCGACGATCCTTCGACGACCGCGTATGCCGATATCGATCCCGCGCTGGACCGGGGGTCGAAGGTGACTTTGATCGTGCTGTCTTCGACCGGCACCCACTTCTACAGATTGAAGTCGTACGAGTACATGGTGTAGGTGTCGTCGGAGATGTTGTGGTGCACCAGCGTCTTGTGGGTCGGGGAATACACGCTGCTGCCCGGCCCGATGACGTCCAGGCCGAAGCCGTCGTCGATGATCAGCGTATCCGTCGCGATGGCCCAGCTCTATCCGAACTGGGAGAGCAGCTTGCCGTCATCCGCAGAGACGGCGTTGTTCAGATACAGCGATTCCAACACGACGTCCCCGAAGTGATTCTCACCCGTCAAGACCGTGTCGTTGGAAAGGGTCAGGTTCTTCAAACCGCTTCCGCCGAAGGCGGCCGACCCGATCGAGACCGCATGACCCAGATTCGCCGAGATCAGACGCTGGTTCCCGTAGAAGACGGAGGAGCCCATGGTCTCGATCGCGCCGCGCACGTCGACGAACATCACTCCCGACCCTTCGAACGCCTTCTCGCCCAGCGTGCCGATGTCGCCGTAGACGGTGAAGGTCTCCAACCTGTCGGTGTAGATGAATGCTGCACCGTTGACGATCCCGACATCGCCGTGGATCTCCACCGACTTCACGCCCGAACTCTGGAACGAGGTGTTCGAGATCTCGCCGATGCCGCCGTAGACGGTGAAGGTCTCCCGCGATGTCGTTTCTCGGAATGCGTTCTCGCCGATGATGCCGATATCGCCGTAGACGGTGAAGGTCTTCAACGAATCGACTTTGTACAGCGCTCCGCCGCCCAGCGTGCCGATACTGCCGTGGATCTCGACGGCCTCCAATCCCGTGGAGCCGTCATCCGTCTTGAAGATGTTCCAGTCCGTCTGCCCTATATCGCCGTAGACGGTGAAAGCCTTCAACGAGGCTATGTCCGCGAAGGATCTCGTGCCCAGGGATATCGAAGCGACCGGCGCCTCGGCGGTCCCGATCGTCACCGACCTCATCGCCTTGCCGGAGAATGCGTCGTAT
>JAAYAP010000032.1 GCA_012719315.1 Methanobacteriota archaeon | reverse complement strand
TATCGGATTCCACATCGAAATGGGGGACGCTCCGGCGAGCAGCGGGTCTCTAGAACCTAGCCAGCGGGGATCGACACCCCGGTCTCCCGCCATTTCCATTCAACACCATCGGGTGACCACCATGAGATTCGCATTCACAGATCCACAGATACAGAGGCTGAGGGAGTACGGAGACGACCCTCGCGACGATTCGACATTCGACAGCGAAGAAGAGCGGGACGCAACCTTCTCGAAGATGATATCCCAGCTCATGACCCGCAACACCAAGGGCCTGAAGGGCATCATGGATGCCCCGCGCAAGAGCCGGTTGGCGCAGCTGGAGGAAGATCTCGCCGAGGCGCTGATCGCCGAGGGGTTCACGGAGGTCCGCACCCCCTGCATGATCTCCAAGGCGGCCTTGGCCAAGATGACCATAACCGAGGAGCATCCGCTCTACAAGCAGGTGTTCTTCGTCGACGGCAGGAGATGCCTGCGGCCGATGCTCGCACCCAACCTCTACCACGTGATGAGCAAGCTGAGGAACCACACCGACGGACCGGTGCGGATCTTCGAGATCGGCTCGTGCTTCAGGGCGGAGTCGCACAGCAACGACCACCTCGAGGAGTTCACCATGCTCAACCTGGTGGACATGGGGCCGCAGGGCGACACCATGGAGAAGCTGCGGTACTACATCGACATCGTGATGCGGACCGTGGGGCTGGATTACACGACGGAGCGGGAGGAGTCCGACGTCTACAAGGAGACGCTCGACGTGCTGGTCGATGGAGAGGAGGTGTCCTCCGGAGCGGTGGGTCCGCATGTGCTCGATCCCGCCCACGGAGTCGACGAGCCCTGGTGCGGAGTCGGCTTCGGACTCGAACGGCTGATCATGATGCGCGACGGCGACGGAAGCGTGAAGAAGACCGGGAGGAGCATCAGCTACCTCAACGGGTTCAAACTGAGTTGATACCATGGATGCATTCGAGCTTATCGACAAGGCGGAGAAGGGGCATGGATTGGACCTCGACGGGATCGCGGCGCTGATGTCCGCCACCGATGACGAGGTCACCGAGGAGCTCTTCGCGGCCGCGAGGAGGGTCAGGGACCGCAGGTTCGGGAAGACGGTCTACCTGTACGGATTCGTCTACTTCTCCACTTATTGCAAGAACAACTGCGCCTTCTGTTACTACAGGAGGACGAACGATCTGCACCGTTACAGGAAGACCAAGGAGGAGGTCCTCACGCTCTCCGCCAGCCTGGAGGATGCGGGGGTCAACCTCGTCGACCTGACCATGGGCGAGGATCCGCTGATGTACGTCGATGCGCACAGGAACCTCATCGACCTGGTGCAGAGCGTCAGGGATACCGTGGACATCGGTATCATGGTCTCCCCGGGGGCGATCGACCGGGCGGCCTTCCCCGCGCTCAGGGAGGCGGGCGCCGACTGGTTCGCCTGCTATCAGGAGACGTACAATCGGGAGATGTTCGCCAAGCTCAGGCTGGAGCAGGACTTCCGGAACCGGATGGACCAGCGGATCTGGGCCCGCGAGGCGGGCATACTGGCCGAGGACGGCATGCTGGTCGGGATCGGGGAGACCCCGCGGGACCGGGCCGAAGCCGTGCATATGATGGGGACGTCCGGCTGCGAGCAGATACGGGCGATGACGTTCGTGCCGCAGGCGGGGACGCCGATGCAGGACCTCGAACCCCGGGATTCCACCGAGGAGCTGCGGGCGATCGCGACGATGAGGCTGGTCTTCCAGGACCGGCTGATCCCGGCCAGCCTCGATGTCGAGGGCATCGCCGGCCTCAAGACCCGCATCGATGCGGGGGCCAACGTGATCACCTCGATCATCCCGCCGCATCAGGAGCTGGCAGGCGTCGCCCAGCCCGAGCTCAACATCGACGACGGCCACCGTTCGGTGGATTACGTGATCGAGATGCTGGAGGGCATGGGCAGGAAGGTCGCCAGCGATTCCGAGTACAGATCGTTCATCGACGCGCACCGGCCGGTCCCGAGAAGGTGCTGACATGCGCATCTGCATCATCGGCGGTGCGCTCCAGGGCATGGAGGCGGTGCTGCTGTCGAAGAGGGCCGGATTCGAGACGACGGTCATCGACAGGCAGGCGACGGCTCCCGCCGCATCGCTGGCCGACACCTTCGTGCACTGCGACATCCTGGCCGACGACGGCCTCGCCCGCAGGACGATGTCGGACTGCGACGCGGTCCTGCCGGCCTTCGAGGAGCTCGACGGGCTGCGGATGCTCGACAGGACCGTTCCCGGACTCGGGAAGCCGCTGCTGTTCGACATGCACGCCTACGAGGTTTCATGCTCCAAGGAGGAGTCCAACAGGATCATGGCCGGACTGGATGTGCCGATGCCCGAGCCCTGGCCGGGCTGCGGGTTCCCGGTCGTCGTGAAACCGTCGTCGCAGAGCGGCAGCGTGGGCGTGAGCGTCGCTCACGACGAGGACCGGCGCCTGAAGGCGGTCGAGGCGGTCAGGAGACTCGGCGACACGCCGGTGCAGCAGGAGTTCGTCTCCGGCAAGAGCGTCTCGATCGAGGTCATCGGCGACGGAGAGGGCTCGCGCGCCTTCGTGACGACCGAGGTGGTGCTCGACAGGGATTACGATTGCAAGCAGGTCGTGTGCGAACCCGGCATCCTCGACGAGGCGGAGCAGGCGGAGTTCGAGAGCATCGGCACCCGCATCGCCGACGGCATCGGCCTCACGGCGCTGATGGATGTCGAGGCCATCCGCACCCGCAAGGGGCTGAGGGTCCTGGAGATCGATGCGAGGATCCCCAGCCAGACTCCCGCCGCCGTCGAGGCGGCCACCGGGGTGAACCTGGTCGAGGAGCTCGTGCTCTCGGCGTCCGGGAAGGAGACAAGCAGGACGCCGGCAGCGGGCTGCTCGGTCTACGAGCACTACGTGGCCGGTCACGGCCGGCTCTCCACCTGCGGCGAGAAGGAGTTCGGCAGGTTGCGCACCCCGAGGATCCACGAGGGCCTGTTCGGCGCCGACACGGTGATCACCGATTATCTGCCCGGCAAGGCCGAATGGAGGGCCACGGTCATCAATGCCGGCAAGACCTCCTCGGAGGTATTAAGGAAAAGGAAAGCCTTCATCGAACGTGCGATGAGGGAATGCGATCTATTCGAATACACAGACAGATCCCCGGAGGCGGTCTGAGATGACCAGGCTGACCGACGAGGATGTCAGGGGCATCTCGGATTCGTTGGACGATCTGAACGGGATGCTGATGCGCTGCTCCGGGATGACCACGATGGAGATGGCGTTCGATGCGGCTGCGGTCGCACCGGGATCGCTGGACCTGGAGGAGTTCCGGGCGGGTGTCATCCCGGTGACCTCCGGCATGGGGGTGATCACGCGGTTCTCCGAATCGGTCGCCGACATCTGCGTGTCCCTGGGCATGGACGCTTTCGTCACGGACGGTCACGACGTCTCCGGACTCGCCGAGGCGCTGTCCAAGGATGTGGACATCTTCTTCATGGCCGACGACAACGAGTTCATCGCCTGCAACATGCGATCCGGCAGGTATTCCAACAACTCGTTCTCCACGGCCGCCGGCTACGTATCCGCGCTCAACGGCGCGGCGGGAGGGCTGATCGGCAGGACTGTGCTGGTCCTGGGCGCCGGGAGGGTGGGCAGCAGGGCGGTGTCGCTGCTGTCGGCACGAGGCGCCTCGGTGGTCCTGGCGGACACCGACGTCCGCAAAGCGAGGGCTGTGGCCGCGGCGAACCCCGGCACCGCGGTCGAGGAGGACATCAGGAAGGCGATCGCGTCGAACAGCCTCGTGATCAACGCCTCCCCGGCGCATGTCCGGAGCGAGGACATCGCCGCCGGCGCGATCATCGCGTCGCCCGGGATACCGCACACGTTCGACGAAGAGGCCTACGCCAAGGCCGTGATAATCCACGATCCATTGGGTATAGGGGTATCGGTGATGGCGGTGCAGAGCGCATCGTTCTCGCGCCCCGAGAAGAGGAGATGCAGGAGATGAGATGAATGACGGGATACTGTATTGCATTGGACATTGGGACGAGCGGTCTGCGCTGCCAGGCCATAGAGATCGAGACAGGCCGGACGGTCGCGACCGCGATAACGCAGCGGCATCCGATCCCCGGGATGAACGTCATCGACCACGTCAATTTCGCCATCCAATCGGGAGAGGACCTCGCTAACGGGCTGATCGTGCAAACGGTCAACGAACTGTTCGGCAGACTGGGGATCGACCTGTCCGAGGTCAGGAAGGTCGGCGTCTGCGGCAACACCTTCCAGCTCTCGCTGTTCGAGAACATCGAGATCAGGGACCTGGCCTACGCCGGCAAGAACATGCTGAAGACCCTGGGCGTGACGCCGCCCGAGCGGAACGGCAGGATCATGAAAGCGTCCGAGCTGGGCATCGAGGGCATGCCCGACGCCGACGTGATCATCCCGCCGGCGGTGACGCATGAGATCGGCGCGGATGCCATCGCCATGCTGAAGATGACCAACATCCTCGACGAGTCCGAGCCGGTCATCGTGGTCGATTACGGCACGAACGCCGAGATGGCGCTCATCGTGGGCGATAAGATCTACACGGGCTCCGCCGCGGCGGGACCCGCCATGGAGGGCCAGCAGATCGAGAGGGGGATGCTCGCCGCCCCCGGGGCCATCAGCGACGTCGACATCGACGAAGGCGGATGGACCTGCACCGTGCTGGACGAGGTCATGGTCGACAGGACCGGCGACACGGTCGATCCCCTGACCGGCGACACGGTCAAGGCAGGGGAGATGAACGGCAAAGCGATAGGCATCACCGGCACGGGCGTCGTCGCCGCATTGTACTGCGGCATCGAGGAGGACGTCATCAGGACGCCCAAGATCCTGACCGACGACGAGAAGCTGCATCTGCAGGACGGCATCTGCATCACGTCGCACGACGTGGAGGAGGCCGGCAAGGCCATCGGCGCGATGCGCGCCGGATTCCTGACCCTGCTGCGCGAAGCGGGCCTGTGGACCGGCGACATCAAGAAGGCGTACATGTCCGGGGCCTCCGGGCTCTACGTGGACGCCCTCAAGGCGATGAGCATCGGCATGGTGGTGCCGGGCGCGGAGCACATCGTGCAGTTCGGCAACACCTCCATCATGATGGCCAGGTGGATCGCCACGGGCCAAATGGACCTCGAGGAGCTGCGCGAGTTCTCCAAGAAGCTCAGGGCGACGCACGTGATGTTCGCCACCGCGGAGACCTTCAAGAACGTCTATTCCATCGAGTACTCGCTGTGGTGCACGGGCATGCCGATGTCGGAGTACGACAACATGCTCGACGTCTACGACCTGCCGCCGTTGTCCGAGCCCGGGCCCGAGGTCAGAGTGGAGCGGCTGGCGCGCACCGACCTGCCGGAGACCGAGGGGCACAAGATACACATCCTGGAGGAATCGGGCACGGTCCTCACCGGGATGGTCGAAGGATGCAAACTGTGCAAGAGCTGCGTCAGGGCATGCCCCGAACGGGCGATATCGATCGTCGAGACGGCGACCGGCATCTTCGCCAGGGTCAAATCGGACAGATGCGCCGGCACGGCCTGCCGACGCTGCGAGCAAGCCTGCCCCGAAGGGGTGCTGGTGCTCAGGGAGTTCACGATGATGTGAACACCGGAGCCGTCGGTGTGGCCGACGGCACCGGATTCAAGGTGGTATGATGACAGAAGGACAGGTATTGTTCCCATTCGTGCGCGTGGTCGGTCAGGAGGAGATGAAACGGGCGTTGCTGCTCAACATCGTCGATCCCAACATCGGCGGCGTGCTGATCAGGGGAGAGAAGGGGACTGCGAAATCGACATCGGTCAGATCGCTGTCCCAGGTGCTGCCGCCGATCGAGGCGGTCAGGGGCTGCGTGTTCCATTGCGACCCGCGGTACCCGCGCAGGATGTGCGCGAGCTGCAGGGAGAGGCATGCCGCGGAAGGCGGCCTCGAGGCGGAGACGCTGCCGATGAAGGTGGTGGAGCTGCCGCTGAGCGCGACCGAGGACCGGGTCTCCGGGACCCTGGATCTGGAGCACGTGCTGAAGACGGGCGAGAAACGGTTCGAACCGGGGGTGCTGGCCCAGGCCAACGGCAATCTGCTGTACGCCGACGAGGTCAACCTGCTGGACGACCACATCGTCGACCTGCTGCTGGACGCGGCCGCCATGGGCACCAACTACATCGAGAGGGAGGGGGTCTCGTTCTCCCACCCGTCGAAGTTCATCCTCGTCGGGACCATGAACCCGGAGGAGGGGGGCCTGAGGCCTCAGCTGCTCGACAGGTTCGGGCTCTCGGTCGATGTCGAAGGCGAGCGCGACGTGCAGACGCGGATGGAGGTCATCAAGCGCAGGATGCGGTTCGACGTCGATCCGGAAGGCTACATCGCCCGGTACCAAGGGGAGACCGACAAGCTCCGCGAGCGCATAATCCGGGCCAGGGGGCTGCTGCACGAGGTGACGATACCGGACAGCCTGATGCATGACATCGTGATGGTCTCGATCCACTTCGGCATGGAAGGCCACCGGGCGGACATCACCATGATCCGCGCCGCCAAGGCCAACGCGGCCCTGGACGGCCGGACGGAGGCGACCAAGGACGATGTGCGCCAGGTCGCCGCCCTGGTCCTCTCCCATCGCCTGAAGAAGCGCGCCTTCGAGGAAGTGGTGTTCGACCCCAAGGAGTTGGACGTGTGCCTGGGTTACTGAGCCCGGCACATCTACCGTTCTCGGCGATCTTCGGCATGGACCGGGCCAAGAAGGCCATGCTGTGCGCGATGGTCAACCCCGGGATCAAGGGCGTGCTGATCAGAGGCGGCTCCGGCACCGGGAAGACGATGATGGTGCGTTCCGTCGGAGGGATCGCCGACAAGAGCGTCGTCAACGTGCCGCTCAACGTCACCGACGAGCAGCTCTTCGGCAGCCTCGACATCGAGGCGGCCATCAAGGAGGGCAGGATCGTGATGGAAGAGGGTCTGATGAAACGGGCGGACGGCAACCTCCTCTACATGGACGATGCCGACCTCTTCGACCCGAAGATGCTGAGCTCGGTGACGGACGCGGTCCTGGCCGGCAGCGTCAGGGTGGAGCGGGAGAACATCTCCGCCGTCTACGGATGCGACACCACCCTGATCGCGACGATGAATTCGAACAACAGCTATCTGGCCCCGGGTATCTCCGACTGCTTCGACATCTACGTCAACGCCGATTTCCCCGAGGATGCGGAAGGGAGATTGGAGATCCTCCGGAGGAACCTCGACCACGAGGCCGATGCCGACGGGCTCCGTGACCGTTATTCCGACGACGAGGACGAGCTGATGGAGAGGATAGCTGTCGCCCGGGAGCTCTTGGAGGGGATGCGCCTGACCGACGATCTGATCCGGATGATCGCCTCTATCTGCATGGCGGCGGACATCGACGGGTTCAGAGGCGACCTGTCGATGATGAAGGTGTCCATGGCGCTGGCGGCGCTGGACGGCAGACACGAGGCGGAGGTCGGGGACATCGAGGAGGCCGCGGCGATGTGCCTGCCGCACAGGCGCAAGCCGAAGAAGGGGCACCGCGAATCCGCCAAGAAGAAGGAGTACGATCTGCTGGGCACGGGCGAATCGCACATCCGCCGGGCGATCCACGACGACCGCCGGCGCAAGCCGGAGATCGCGGAGGACGACGGAGGTGCGGCTGCCGGGAGCACGGCGCCGCAGCTGCTGGCCGATGCGCGATCCCGTCTGGGCGACGAGATCGAGGATGTGATCACCCGCATCGGCGAGGTCTTCGAGACCATCGACCTCTTCGAGAACGCGACCGTCGGAACCGCCGGCGCCACCGGCGACAGCGGCATGCGCAGATCGGCGATCAGCAGGTCCCGCTCCGGTCGGTACGTCGGCGCAAGGCTGACCGAGGACAGGAACCCCGACCTCGCCTTCGATGCCACCGTGCGTGCGGCCTCCGTCCATCAGCGGAGACGCCATGCCGAGGGCGGAGGGGACATGGCGGTCATCATCGACAAGCAGGATCTGAGGGAGAAGATCAGGGAGACGAGGAGCACCTCCACCTTCCTCTTCGCCGTGGACGCCAGCGGTTCGCTGGTCATCAGGAACCGGATGATGGCCGTCAAGGGCGCGATCCTCTCGCTGCTCAAGCAGCATTACGCCAAACGCGACCGCGTCGGCATAATGACATTCAACTCCACCGCCATCCAGATGGTCCTGCCGCCCTCCAAATCGGTGGAATCCGTGTACAACATCCTGGACAACCTGCCGATCGGCAGACGGACCCCTTTGTCGGCGGCGCTGGTCTATCTCAACGAGTACATGACGGTGTTCACCAAGAAGCACAAGGACGAGGCATGCTACGTGATCCTGGTGACCGACGGCAACGCCAACGTCGCCCTCGACCCCGATGACGAGGAGACCGACCCGCTGGAGGAGGCGCTGAAGATAGCGTCGAAGATCAGCATACCCAACGTCGGCTGGATCGTCATCGACACCGAGAAGCCGTCCTCGGAGGTGCACAACGCCGAGAGGTTCGCCAAGCAGCTGCGGGCCGACTACTACACGCTCGAGGATCTGAGGGCCTGACATGGACGACGAGCTCTCGATCCGGATCTCCAGGCTGATGTCGATGTGCGTCGGCTGCGGGAGATGCACCGACAACTGCCCCTCGCATCGCCATGGGGGCTGCGACCCCAGGGCGGTGATGGGAGGCGCGGACGGCGGCATCCGCGACTGCATCGGCTGCGGCGAATGCACCAGGGTCTGCGAGCACACCGATCCGACCTGCGTCATGCTCCACATGCGCTCCAAGGCGCTCGGCTCCACGGTCGGCGAGCTGTACCGCAGGACGGGCTTCGTCCGCCCCGTGTCGGACCTGTCCCGCGACAGGCTCGAACCGGTCTGGAAGGACGGCGACCGGCTGATGACGGGGTGCATGGTGCAATCCGAGGCCCCGTACCTGGCCTACGCGGCCACGGTGGCGCTGGACGCCATGGGCATCGGCTGCTCGGCATTGCCGGGCGACGCCTGCTGCACCTACCCGCTGCCGTTCCGGCAGATGCAGGACGCCGAGCGGGATGCGATAAGGAAGGGGATCGGGGCCTCGGCGGACGGCAGGCGGATCGTCACCCTCTGCCCCGGATGCGACACCGAGCTGCGCCGTTCGGGCGTGGACGCGGTGAACCTGGTCAATCACGTCGCCCGCCATCTCGACCGCGTGCCCGTGCTCGACAGGGAGCTGAAGCTGGCAATCGAGCCGGGATGCCATTACGATACGTTGCATGCGGATATGATCAGGATCGTCGAGGCCGTCGGCGCCGAGTTCGTCGGCAACAGGCACGGGTGCTGCGGGAAGAAGATACCGGGGGTGTCGGAGGGGCTGATGAAGGAACGTCAGGCGGAGGTGGCCGGTGCCGACGGCATAATCGTCGCCTGCCCGATGTGCCTCACCCGTTACGACAGCGCTCCGGGCGGCCTGCCGGTGATGCATATCGCCGAGCTGCTGGCACTGGCGGCGGGCGACGCCTCCGCGTTGGAGTACCACAGGATAGGATGGGATGCCTGAGGCCGGCCCGGCATCGTGGTTTTATATAACGCGATGCTAATCGCCTCCCGTCTGCGAGATTCACAGGTGATCCGATGAAGGTTCTGCACAACGACGGTAGGGTAGAGGAATGCGATGACGATCTGGATGTGCTCAGGCACAGCGCGGCCCACGTTCTGGCGCAGGCGGTCACCCGCCTCCACCCCGGCGTCAAGCTGGCCATCGGACCTGCGATCGACGACGGATTCTACTACGATTTCGACAAGGAGGGGGGATTCACCCCCGAGGACCTCGAGGAGATCGAAGCGGAGATGCGCAGGATCGTCAAGGAGAACCTGAAGGTCGAGACCTACGCCCTCCCGCGCGACGAGGCGCTGGAGTACCTGGCGGGCCTCGGCGAGGACTACAAGGTCGAGTTGGTCGAAGGCCTGCCGGAGGACGAGCGCATCACCTTCTACAAGGAGGGCGAGTTCGTCGATCTCTGCGCCGGCCCGCACATCCTCTACACCAAAGGCATCAAGGCCTTCAAGCTGACCGGGCTCGCCGGCGCCTACTGGCGCGGCAGCGAGAAGAACAAGATGCTCTCCCGCATCTACGGCACGGCTTTCTTCAGCAAGGAGGATCTGAACAGGCACATCGAGCTGATCGAGGAGGCCAAGAAACGGGACCACCGCAAACTCGGCCGCGAGCTCGAGCTCTTCACGCTGATGGACGAGGGCCCCGGCTTCCCCTTCTTCCTGCCCAAGGGTATGGTGATCAGGAACGCGCTGATGGATTACTGGAGGGAGGTGCACAGACGCGAGGATTACATGGAGATCAGCACGCCGATCATCCTCAGCAGGCAGCTGTGGGAGACCTCGGGGCACTGGGATCATTACAAGGACAACATGTACACCACGAGCATCGACGAACAGGATTACTGCGTCAAGCCGATGAACTGCCCCGGGAGCCTGCTGATCTACAAGAGGGGGGCGCACTCCTACAGGGACCTGCCGATCAGGGTCGGGGAGTTCGGACTCGTCCACCGGCATGAACGGTCGGGCACGCTCCATGGGCTGTTCAGGGTCAGATGCTTCACCCAGGACGATGCGCACCTGTACATGACCGAGGAGCAGATAACCGACGAGATCCGCGGCGTGATCCGGCTCATCGACGAGGTCTACACCAAATTCGGATTCAAGTACCATGTGGAGCTGTCTACCAAACCCGAGGACAGCATGGGCAGCGACGAGGAATGGGAGATGGCCACCGCCGGTCTGGTCAAGGCCCTGGAGGCCTCCGGCCTCGAATACAAGGTCAACGAGGGCGACGGAGCCTTCTACGGTCCGAAGATCGATTTCCATCTCGAAGACGTGCTGGGCAGGACCTGGCAGTGCGGCACAGTGCAGCTGGACTTCCAGATGCCGCAGCGGTTCGACATCGACTATGTCGGCGCCGACGGGGAGAAGCACCGGCCGATCATGGTGCACAGGGTGGTGTACGGCTCGATCGAGAGGTTCATCGGGATCCTGATCGAGCATTACGCGGGGAGGTTCCCCACCTGGCTGGCGCCGGTGCAGGTCAAGGTCATGTCGGTCTCGGAGCGGTCGCACGACCATGCCCGGGGCATCGCCGCGGCCTGCAAGGCCGCAGGCATCAGATGCGAGCTCGATGCCAGGGACGAGAAGATCGGCTACAAGATCCGCGAGGCGCAGCTCGAGAAGGTGCCGTACATGCTCATCATCGGCGAGAAGGAGGTCGAGAGCGGCGACACCGTCTCGGTCAGGAGCCGCGACGGCGGCGACCTCGGCAGCATGGCGATCGGAGACCTCATCGCCCGGGTCAGGGAAGAGGACCTCGACAGGACCGGCTGAACCGTCCGGACTCAGTCCAGGCCTTCGTAGCCTTCCCGGTCGATGTCTATATAGATGCCTTCATCGGAGAAATGCTCGGCGAGCTCGGCCAGACGGCCGACGAGCAGCGGGACCTCGGCCGCCGAGGTCTGCACCAGGGCCCTGCCGTCGCCGAGTCTGAATCTGACCTGATCGACGCCGCAGATCCGGCGCACATCCTCTTCATATGATGCGATATCCTTCAGAACTCCCGCATCTACCGGGCGGTCTGCGGGCAGACGGGTCAGCAGGCAGGTCTCCTTGGCGATCCTGCAGCCGAGACCCAGCGAACGGACCTTGCCGACGATCTCGGCCCTGCCGATGCCGAGCTCCTCGAGCGGCCTCATGATGCCCATCTCCTCCGCGGCCGCCCTGCCCGGACGATGCGTCCGCAGGTCGTCGGCGTTGTCACCGCACACGCACAGATCGCAACCCGGGCCGGAAGCGGCCTCCCGGACGGCGGCGTACACGGCCTTCTTGCAGATGTAGCATCTTCTGCCGTCGTTGTCGAGGATGCCCGGCAGACGGTCCCATCCGACCTCCGCGACGATGAGCTGCGCGCCCAGGGCCTCGGCGGCGGCGACGGCATCGGAACGCTGGCGGTCGGAGAGCATCGGCAGGTCGACGAAGACGGCGACGCAATCCCCCGCAGAGGCCTCCATCGCCGCCGACAACAGGAAAACGCTGTCGAAACCGCCGGAGAAGGCGACGGCGACCCTTCCCGCGGAACGCAGGCGGTCGACCAATCGGTCATGTCCCTCAGTCATGCACGGCGCCTCCGGGCGGATCGTCCGCCGGCGCGGCCGCGGGACGGCGGGGCTCAGTGGTGGAAAAGCCTGATGCCGGTGAACGCCATGGTGATGCCGTATCGGTCACAGGTCTCGATGACGTTGTCGTCACGGATCGATCCTCCGGTCTGTGCCACATACTCCGCTCCGCTCCTGCGGGCCCTCTCAATGTTGTCCCCGAACGGGAAGAAGGCGTCCGATCCGACCGAGACGCCTCCGAGCGTCCCGATCCAGGCAGTCCTCTCCTCTCTCGTCAAAGGCGCGGGGCGCTCGGTGAAGATGCGCTCCCAGTTGCCGTCGGCAAGCACATCCTCGTCGTAATCGGAAAGGTACACATCGATGGCGTTGTCGCGGTCGGGGCGACGCAGGTCGTCGCGGAACGGCAGCTCCAGGACCCTGGGGTGCTGACGCAGGTACCATTTGTCGGCTTTGTCTCCGGCGAGGCGGGTGCAATGGACCCTGGACTGCTGGCCGGCGCCGATCCCGATCGTCTGCCCGTCTTTCACATAGCATACCGAGTTGGATTGGGTGTATTTCAGCACGATCAGCGACATCAGGAGGTCGTCGCGTGCGGCGGGAGGGATGTGCTTGCTCTTGGTGGGGATGTCCTCCAGGACCTTCTCCGAGATCTCCGCATCGTTGCGGGCCTGCTCGAAGGTGATGCCGAAGACGTCCTTCCGCTCGATCGTCCCCGGCACATAATCGGCATCCATCTCTAGGACGGCGTAAGCCCCTTTCTTCTTGGACTTCAGGATCTCGAGCGCCCCCTCCTCGTAGGCCGGGGCGATCACCCCGTCCGACACCTCCCTGGAGATCACTTTGGCGGTGGGCACGTCGCAGGTGTCCGAGAGCGACACGAAATCGCCGTATGACGACATCCTGTCCGCACCGCGGGCTTTGGCATAGGCCGTGGCCAGCGGGGAGAGCTCCATGCCCTCCACGAAGCATGACTTGGCGAGGGTCGCGTCCATCGGCGTGCCGATGGCGGCGCCGGCCGGGCTCACGTGCTTGAACGATGCCGCCGCAGGGTGTCCGGTCGCGCGTCTCAGGGCGGTGACCAGCTGCCAGCCGTTGAGGGCATCCAGCAGGTTGATGTAACCGGGCCTCCCGTTGAGGACCCTGATGGGCAGCTCCCCCTCGTCGATGAAGATCCTGGCCGGCTGCTGGTTGGGATTGCACCCGTATTTCAATTGCATCTCTCTCATACAAGCTACCTTCTCGTGCCGGATCGGGGCGGCACAGGCTTCCCCGCGTCCCTTCCCCGTCGTCGGCGCACCGCGTATTCCGATGCCGTATCCGATATTAAACTGCACCGCGCACCTGCGGGCGTATGTGCGTCTTAAAAGTCCGAGACGCCGTTTCCGAACCGTCGATCGACGTTGCCGACGGCGTATGTCCGACGTTCTTGTACGATCGTCGTCCGCATCGGCGGTCACCGACCGATGCGGTCCGACCGCGGAGGAAGGAAAGGGTTTGTCATGGCCGTCGGGCGCCGGAGGCGCCGTCCGACGGCCATGGGCGGTCGCAGATGCCGCTCAGGCGTACCTGTCCAGATAGGACGCGTGCGTCAGCGGGTACCAGACAGTGGTCGTCACGTCGATCGAGCCTCTGCTCAGCCCCTCGTACATGGGTCCGGCATCCAGATACTTCAGTTCCACGGTGTAGCCGACCTCCTCCAACACGTACTTGAGCGCATGGGAGGAGCCGATGGCGCAGGCCCAACTGACCAGGCCGATCTTCACGGTCCCGCGGTCGGGGACGTTGGTGACGTCGCCGAGCCAGATCTCCAGGAGATCAGGGTTGGCTTCCACCCATTCGGCGGCCGCTTCTTCGACACTGAGGCTGCTGCCCTCGATGTGGGCGAGCAGAGCGGCGAAATCATCCGTCTCGTATCCGTACCTCTCCATGATGCCGGCGAGGACGGGGTCCTCATCAGCGAGTCCGGGTTTGCCGTAGGACAGGATCGATTCGGATTCGCCGTACACCAGCTCGGGGTCCTCGAGGAAGACCAGGTCGTACTTCTCGGAACCCATGATCCAATGCGGTTCCCAGAGGGTGACCACGATCGGCGTCTCCGCCGTGTAAGCATTATCCAGTGCGGTCAGCATGGCTGATTCCGAGCTCGGAATCAGACTGAATCCGAGGCCGTACACCGTTATCGCCCGATCTGTGGACGACATTATCCCGGCTCCGGCATCGATCCCGACGATCTTGCCGTCGAAGGCCCCGGCATGATCGCCGAGGTCGGCGATGCTCTCGATGCCCAGTTCATCGACCACGTACTTCGGTACCACGAGCCCGGTCTTGGCTCCGTCTTCCACTACATCTCCCAGTTTCTCGATCTTCCCGCCCTCCGATTCACCGGAGAACAGGAAGACGCCGGTTGCGATTAGCACTATGGCTGCGATCACAACCCCTATCTTCACATATATCGGTTTCATGTTCTCAACTCCGACCCGTTGCCCCCATCCCTGAGGGCTTGGGTGAGCCTGTCCAATGCGATCGCGATCAGGACCACGGCGAGACCGGCTTCGAATCCCAGCGCGACATCCACCCTGTTGAGGGCGAACACGATGTCCTGGCCGAGGCCGCCGCCGCCGATCATCGCCGCGATGACGACCATCGACAGAGACAGCATGATGCATTGGTTGATGCCAGCCATTATCGACGGCATGGCAGTCGGAAGCTGCACTTTGGTCAGCTTCTGGAACTCGGTGGAGCCGAACGATTCGGCCACCTCGTCCATCTCGACGGGGACCTGTCTGATCCCCAGGTTGGTGAGCCTGACCACCGGCGGCATCGCGAAGATCACCGTGGCGACCACGCCCGGGACGACCCCCAAACCGAAGAAGATCACGGCGGGGATCAGGTACACGAACGCGGGCATCGTCTGCATGAAGTCCATGAGGGTCTTGATGACGGGGTTGGCGAATTCGCTCCTCGCCGCCCAGATGCCCAGCGGCACGGCGATGACGATCGCCACCGCCGCCGAGACGATGACCATGTTCAAGGTGATCATGGCGCTGTTCCAATAGCCCATCCAATGGATGATCGCGAACGCCGCCGTGATCACCGCCGTGGTGATCATGCGTCTGGTCACCAGCAGCGAGATCGCCGCGATGGCGACGATCAGTATCAGCGGTTCCGTGTCGTAGAGCACGTTGCCCAGCAGGTCCAGCGGGACATCGAGCACCCTGCCGAGGAGGTTCAGCAGCCATCCGAAGTAATACTCCACGAAATCCACGAGTGCTTCCGCGAAGGTTCCGACCACCGAGGTCATCGGATCGCCTCCCCTTCGCTGTAGGCTTCGGCGGCGACCGACGGATCGACGATGCCCAGCAGGATGCCGTTCCCGTCCACCACCGGTATCGGGAAGTCGGTCGTCACCATGATCTGGATGACGTCCTTCATGAGGCTGTCGGCAGCCACGGTGGGGACGTCGGTGATGACGGCGTCCATGAGCGAGCCCTCCGCGTTCACCGCTCTGATCAGCCGTTCCTGCTTCACCATGCCGATCAGGCGGTCATCGTGGTCGACCACGAACAGGCTGCTCCTGCGGGACGACCTCAGTATCTTCAGGGCGGTGCGCGGCCCCTGCGAGATGCGCACCTTGTCCGTGACCTTCTTCATGAACAGCTCGGCGGTCAGCACCTTGGTGCTGTCCACGCCTCTGACGAAGCTGCTGACGTAATCGTCGGCCGGGTTCCTGAGGATCTCCTCCGGAGTCCCGATCTGCGCGATCTCGCCATCCTTGATCAGGGCGATGTGGTCCCCGAGCTTGAGGGCCTCGTCGAGGTCGTGCGTCACGAAGATGATGGTCCTGCCCAGCCGCGAGTGGAGCTTCTGCAGCTCGTCCTGCATCTCGTTCCTGATCAACGGGTCCAAGGCGCTGAACGCCTCGTCCATGAACAGGATGTCGGGATCGGTCGCCAATGCCCTGGCGAGGCCGACGCGTTGCTTCATGCCGCCGCTGAGCTCCTCGGGATAGCTGTCCTCGTAACCGGTCAGGCCGACGAGGTCGATCGTCTCCTGTGCGATCCTCAGGCGCTCCTCCTCGCGGATGCCCTGCAGCTCCAACCCGTAGGCGACGTTGTTCTTGATGTCCCGGTGCGGCAGCAGGCCGAAGCTCTGGAACACCATCGATATCTTCCTGCGCCGCACTTCGCGGAGCAGGTCGTCGTCCATATGGGTCAGGTCGACGCCTTCCACGACGATCTGCCCCTCGGTCGGCTCTATGAGCCGGTTGAGGCACCGCTCCAAAGTGGATTTACCGGAACCGGAGAGCCCCATCAGGACGAAGATCTCCCCCTTCTTGACGTCGAAGGACACATCGTACAGGCCGACGTTGTTGCCGGTGAGGTTCTGGACCTCCTCCTTGGTATGCCCCTCGGCGAGCAGCTCCATCGCCCGACCGGGGTGTTTGCCGTAGATCTTGGAGAGTCCCCTGACCCTGATGGCGATCTCGTCCCCGTCTTCGTCCAGGGGATTCTCCGCCTCGTCGAAGACAGCTTCCATCCTGGCTCTGTCGCCTTCCGAAGCCTGGATCGATTCCAGGGCGTTTCTAAATGGTTTGGTGACCTTCGATCTCAACGATCCCAGGCCGGCCGTCATGATCCCGTGGAACTCGTCGTCCAGGGATTTCATCGGTCTCCTTCCGTTCATGTTCAAAGACATCGCTGTCATCTCCGTGTGGAGGTCCGTCCGATGACCGGTATCCGGAAGCGCATAGCTCCCGCTGAGGAGATACATCCCAAACAAATGGAAACATGAGGATACGTTGAGAACATCGAGCTTTGCCGACGTCCTGGTATATCCTGACGGCGCGGCGGATGACGGTTTCTCGAAGCAAACCCTTCACGGAATCGGGATGGCGTATTCCCGGAGGAAGCGTCCTCCCCGATCCGAGGATCCGAGGTTGAGAGCGACGTTCGCGCCGACGCATCCCTTCATTCGGATCGAACCTGCTAAGAGCTCATCATATTTAAAATCTGTAGTTTTCAGCGGTTTCTGTCGGTTTTCATGTGATTATCGTTCCGATATCGACATTTTCATACAGAATACTCCCTTTCAGACATCGGTGATGCCGCGTTCGGAGGCGGACGCGTCCGGGCCGCCGTGTCCCCGCGCGAAGCCTGCCGCGCCGTCCCGGCTGTCGATAACGGCATCGGCCGGAAGGGAGTGGTGGGCCCGCCCGGATTTGAACCGGAGTCAATAGCTCCCGAAGCTACAAGGATACCAAGCTACCCTACGGGCCCGCATGCATCGCAATATCATCCTCTATTAAAAGGATTTGCAATGCCGCACCGCCGTCATGCCTCTTGCCGGGCCGGATGACCCAGCGGACATCACGCGATGCTTCAGAGCATGCTCCTGAGGACGTACTGCAGGATGCCCCCGTGGGCGACGTACTCCATCTCGACGGGGACGTCGATCCTGCAGACGGTGCGGAATCCGAGCTTGCGGCCGCCTCTGTACGCGGTCACCCCGACCGTCCCCTTGGGTTCGAGGCCCTCGAGGTCGATGTCGAAGGTCTCGGTGCCGTCGAGTCCCAGGGTCTCGGCGGTCTGCCCCTCGAGGAATTGCAGCGGGATGATGCCCATGCCGATCAGGTTGGAGCGGTGGATCCTCTCGAACGACTCGGCGATCACCGCCCTGATGCCCAGCAGCCGGGGGCCCTTGGCCGCCCAATCGCGGGAGCTGCCCGTGCCGTACTCCTTGCCGGCGATGACGATCAGCGGGGTCAGGTCCTCGTCGTACATGCGCGAGACCTCGAAGATCGTATCCTCCTTATTCTCGGGCAGATACACCGAGGCGCTCCCCTCCCTGTCCGGGGTCAGCCTGTTCCTGAGCCTGATGTTGGCGAACGTGCCTCTGGCCATGACCTCGTGGTTGGCCCGTCTCGAGCCGTATGAATTGAAATCCTCCTCCCGCACGCCGAGGGAGAGCAGGTACCTGCCGGCATCGGAGGACGGCCCGAAGCCGCCCGCGGGGGAGATGTGGTCGGTGGTGATCGAATCCCCCAGCCAGGCCAGGCATCGCGCCCGCCCGATGCTGCGGATCCCCGGCTCCTCGTAGATCCCGTCGAAGAACGGCGGGTTCCGGATGTAGGTGGATGCGTCATCCCAGTCGAACAGCGGGGAGCAGTCGCACTCCACGGCCGCCCAGCGCTCCGAACCGCTGAAGACGTCGCTGTAGACCTCCGCGAACGCGGCGGGGGTGACATGCTCCGCGATCACCGCGCGGATCTCCTCGTCTGTGGGCCAGATATCGGCGAGGTAGATGTCCCGGCCGTCCGCCTGCGCGAGCGGCTCGCGCGTCAGGTCGATGTCGACGCGTCCGGCGATGGCGAAGGCCACGACCAGGGGCGGGGACGCCAGGTAGTTGGCTTTGACGAGCGGGTGGATGCGGCCTTCGAAGTTGCGGTTGCTGGAGGCCACCGCCGCCACGACCAGGTCGTCGGCGGCGATCGCCTCGGCGACCTCGGCGGCCAACGGGCCGCTGTTGCCGATGCAGGTCATGCAGCCGTAGCCGCAGCATTGGAAGCCCAACCGGTCGAGGTGCTCTTGCAGCCCCGATCCGGTCAGGTACTCGGTGACCGCCCGGGACCCGGGCGCCAGCGAGGTCTTGACGAACGGCTTCGGCTTCAGCCCCAGCTCGTCCGCCTTCTTGGCCACCAGGCCCGCGGCGATCATCACCGACGGGTTGGCGGTGTTCGTGCACGAGGTTATCGAGGCGATGACGACCGAGCCGTCCCCCGGAGAATCTGCCCCGGGCATCCGCTTGCCGGCGACCCCCAGCGAGGCCAGGGTCCTGTCGAATCCATCGGCCATCCCCTTCAGCGGGATGCGGTCCTGGGGGCGCTTGTGCCCGGCCAGGCACGGCTCGACCGTGGAAAGGTCCAATTCGAGCGTGTCGGTGTACTCCGGCTCGTCCTCGTACCAGAGCCCCTGCTCCTTCGCGTACTTCTCGATCGTGTCGATGTGCGCCGGATCCCTGCCGGTGAGCCTGAGGTACTCGAGGGTCCTCTCGTCGATCGGGCAGAAACCCATGGTGGCGCCGTACTCCGGCCCCATGTTGGCGATCGTCGACCGGTCGGCGAGGTCGAGGCTGCGGTAACCGGGTCCGTGGAACTCCACGAACTTGCCGACCACGCCCTTCTCTCTGAGCATCTGTACCACGGTCAGCACGAGGTCGGTGGCGGTGACTCCGGGAGCGAGGCCCCCGGTGAGCCTGAAGCCGACGACCTCCGGCAGCTTCATGTAAGAGGGTTGCCCGACCATGACCGCCTCGGCCTCGATGCCGCCGACCCCCCAGCCGACCACGCCGAGCCCGTTGATCTGCGTCGTGTGCGAATCGGTGCCGAAGCACGAGTCGGGGTAGGCGACGAGGGCCCCGTCCTCTTCGGCGACATGGACGACGGGCGAGAGGTACTCGAGGTTGACCTGATGGCAGATGCCGTTGCCGGGCGGCACCGCCCGGAAGTTCTTGAACGACCGCTGCGCCCATTTGAACAGCGCATAGCGTTCCCGGTTCCTCTCGAACTCCAGTTCCTCGTTGAGCTCCCTCGCGGCGTCGCAGCCGGCGAAGTCGGTCTGGATGGAATGGTCGATGACCAGGTCGACAGGTATGAGCGGGTTGATCAGCTCGGGGTCCTTGCCCATGGCGGCCACCGATTCGCGCATCGAGGCCAGGTCCGCGATGGCGGGTCCGCCGGTGAGGTCCTGCAACAGCACCCGCGCCGGTATCCACGGGACCTCGGCGCCATCCTTCGCATCCGGGCTCCAGGACGCCGCCGCCCTGACGTCGTCGTCGACGATGAGCCTGCCGTCCCGCTGTCTCAGGATGCCTTCGACCAGGACCTTGATCGAATACGGCATCTTGGACAGGTCCCCGATCACACCCTTCTTCTCGAGTTCCCTGAGGCTGTGTATCGTGATCTCTCCTTCTGCCGTGCTGATCCTTCTCGTACAATCCCCGATCGCGGTCATATTGACATAGCTCCTATGCCGGCAGTACATCGAGAGCATATATCAATCTTAAGAATGAAACGCGCGGAATGCCCGCGCAGACGGGCGCCGGCGACCGCGGAACGGCGCGGAGGAGAAGGATGCGGGAGGCCGGGGCCTCCCGCGGCGGTCGATCCGGAGGGGTTTCAGTCCTCCCATTCCTCGAAGAGCTGGTCGATGCCCTCCTTGGCGCAGGACCAGCAGGGGACGCCGCCGGTGAGCACGGCCACTTGGACGGCTTCGATGATCTCCTCCTTGGTGGCGCCGTAGTTCTTGGCAACCTTGGCCTGGGGGTAGACGCAGTCCTCGCACATCCGCACGCAGACGCAGGCCAGGGCCATCAGCCGCTTGGTCTTCTTGTCCAGAGGGCCGTCGACGACCATGAACTTGTCCATTTCGCGGAGCGTCTCCATGAAGCCCGGGTTGAGCTTGTTGATCGCCTTGAGGGTCTTCGGGGCGAATTCGCCCATATCCGAGCACATGGCACAGAAAGGAGTGTTCCTGTTGCAACTCATGGCGTCGATATCCCCATACGGCTTTTAAAAAGGTTCGTTCCCGTGATATACGATGAGGTCGATATCGACCGATGATGAAAGCCGCGGTCACCAAGGAGCGGGCGGAGGAGCTGAACCGCCTCCAGCTGGATTTCCATACCCGGAGGATACCCGTGATGATCGTCTTCGAAGGCGGCAACGGCATCGTGATCAACCGAATCGTGAACGAGATCCACAACTGCCTCGAGCCGCGCGGGGTGGCCTACCATGGCTTCGATCCGCGGATCAAAGGGCCCTCGCGGCCGTTCGGTTTCCTGCAGGGGACCCCGGTCGCCGGCGGCTTCGCGCTCCACGACCGCTCCTGGTACTCCTCCGTGGTGGACAGGTACCGCGGCGGACGGGAGTCGCTGGAGAGGTTCGTCGGCCACTGCAACACCTTCGAGCGGTACCTGACCGACAACGGCGTGTTCCTGATCAAGATCCTCCTGGACGCCGATCCCGGGGATGCGGACGGCCTGTCCGCCGAGTACTGCCCGTTCATCTGCATGAGGGACACCTTCCTCTCGGTCGACATCGTCGATCCGGTGAAGTTCAGGGCGACGGTGTCCGACGGGCTGTTCTCCGCGACCGACACCGACTGCGCCCCGTGGGACACGGTGACGGCGGGCGAGCTGCGCCGGACCGTCGACGGGGTCGCCGCGGTCATCGCCGACCGTCTCCGCGACCGGTCGGAGGGCGGATGCCCGGTGCGCCCGGTGCGGATGGAGACGCCGTATCCGGACCCGCGGCCGTCCGCCGGGAGCACGCCGCCCCCCGCGGCGGAACCGGAGGACGTCTACGACCTGCTCTATGAATTACAGACACGTCTAGCCGCGAGCGACCGTTCGTTGGTCGTCGGTTTCGAGGGCAGGGATGCCGCGGGCAAGGGGTCGGCGATCCGCCATCTGACGCGGGCGCTGAACCCCCGGGGGTACAAGGTCGTGGAGATCAAGGCCCCGACCGCGGAGGAGCGGTCGTACACCTATCTGCGGCGGTTCGCGGAGCATATGCCCGACGCCGGACGCATCACGGTCTTCGACCGCACCTGGTACGGGCGCATGACCGTGGAGCCGATCGAGGGCCTGTGCAGCGAGGACGAGTACGAGCGCTCCGCCTCCGAGATCAACGCGATGGAGAAGTGCATGACCGACAACGGCATCCTCCTGGTCAAGATCTGGCTGGACGTCTCGGCCGAAGAGCAGCTGCGGCGGTTCGAGAAGAGGGCGGCCGACGAGCTGAAGCAGTGGAAGCTCACCGACGACGATTGGCGCAACCGGGGCAAGTGGGACGAGTACGAGGCGCGCATAGGCCGCATGATGACGGCGACGAACACGCCGTATGCGCCGTGGACGGCCGTGCCTGCCGACGACAAGGCGCACGCGCGGGCCCTGGTGCTCGACGCGATCGCGACGGCCCTGCGCACGGGGCTCGCCGGCGACCGGCCCGCGGAGCGGATCTGATTACGTTAATCGACGTAATCGAATTTCGACATGATTAAATAAGAATACCCGTTTCATCGACCAATGGTAGGCGAGCTCAAGGAGAAGATAGCCGGGGAGATCGCGCTCTCGCCCGATCCGGGCAAAGCCATACGCAAATGGCGGGAGGAGTTCGGTTTCTCGCAGTACGAGCTGGCGGAGGCCATGGGCATCTCGCACTCGGTGATCAGCGATTACGAGTCCGGGCGCAGGAAATCGCCCGGAGCGGCGATCATCAGGAAGATGGTCGAGGCCTTCATCAGATTGGATATACAGAAGGGGTCGACGGTGATCTCCAGGTACAAACCCGATTACCGCATGGACTGCATCCTGGCGATGGACGAGTTCAGCGGCGGCATCGACGAGGAGGCCTTCGTCGCGGCGATCGAGGGGCGGCACCTGAACACGGACAAGACGCCGGCCAAGAAGATCTACGGATACACGATCGTCGACTCGATCAAGGCGATCCTCAACCTCAGTTCAGAGGATTATCTGAAGATCTACGGATGGAGCATCGAGAGGGCGCTGATCTTCACCAACGTCCACTACGGGCGTTCGCCCATGGTGGCGATCCGGGCCCACCCGCTGACACCGGCCATGGTGGTCTATCAGCGTCCCGACGAGACCGACCCGCTCGCGATAAAGCTGGCCAAGCTCGAGGGGATACCGCTGGTGTCCACGAAGCTGTCGGTGGAGGACCTGATCGAGAGGATGAACAAACTCAAAGAGGGGATATAATGGATGTAGGAATCGTAAGTTACGGAGCGTATGTGCCCCGTTACCGGATCAAACCCGAGGAGATCGGCAAGATCTGGGGCGTGGACGGCAAGGGGATGGGGAAAGGATTGATGATCTTCGAGAAATCGGTCCCGTCGCCCGACGAGGACGTGGTGACCATCGCCACCGAGGCCGCCAGGAACATGATGGCGCGGGTGCCCGAGGTGGATCCGCAGGACATCGGCGCGGTCTACGTGGGCTCGGAGTCCCACCCGTACGCGGTCAAACCGACTTCGACGATAGTCGCAGAGTCGATCGAGGCGACGCCGGCGATGACCGCCGCCGACCTCGAGTTCGCCTGCAAGGCCGGGACCGCCGGCATCCAGGCCTGCATGGGCCTGGTCGGCTCGGGCATGGTCAGATACGGCGTGGCCGTGGGAGCGGACACCTCCCAGGGAGCGCCCGGCGACGCCTTGGAGTACTCGGCGTCCGCGGGAGGGGCGGCCTTCCTGATCGGCAGCGAGGGCATCATCGCCAGGATCGACAAGACCGCATCCTTCACGACCGACACCCCCGACTTCTGGAGGCGCGAAGGGCAGCCGTATCCCCTGCACGGAGGCAGGTTCACCGGCGAGCCCGCTTACTTCAGGCACATAATCTCGGCGGCGAAGATGCTGATGAAGGAGATGGGCACCGAACCCGGGGACTACCAGCATGCGGTGTTCCACCAGCCGAACGGGAAGTTCCCGACCAGGGTGGCCAAGCAGCTCGGTTTCTCCGACGAGCAGATCAAGTTCGGCCTGCTGACGCCCAACATCGGCAACACATACAGCGGCGCCGTGCCGCTCGGACTCGCCAACATCCTCGACAACGCCGTGCCGGGTGACCGCATCTTCGTCACCTCCTACGGCTCGGGTGCGGGAAGCGACGCGTTCGACATCACGGTGACCGACGCGATCGAAGACTACAAGCGGGACAACGCCCCCACGCTGGACAAGGTCCTGGCGGATCCGGTGTACATCGATTACGGGATGTACGCCAAGTTCATGGGCAAGATCCTGATGTCGGAGTGATTCAGATGAGGGATGTAGCAATAATAGGAGTGGGAGCGACCGCTTTCGGCGAGCTCTGGGAGAAATCGTTCAGGAGCCTCGGCATCGAGGCGGGGATGAAGGCGATCGAGGACGCGAACCTCTCGGGCGACGAGATCGACGCGCTGTACATCGGCAACATGTCCGCCGGCCGGTTCATCAACCAGCAGCACGTGGACGCGCTCGTGGCCGACTACTCGGGCATGGCGACCAACAACGTGCCGGCGACCCGGGTCGAGTCGGGCGGAGCCTCGGGCGGAGTGGCATTCAGGGAAGGCGTCCTGGCAGTCGCCTCCGGCCTGCACGACATGGTGCTGGTCGGCGGGGCCGAGAAGATGACCGACCTCGACGATCCGGCCATCGGATCGATCATGGACTCCACGGCCGACGCGGAATACGAGGCCGGGCTGGGCGTGACGCTCGCATCCAACTACGCGATGATCGCCAGGAGGATGATCCACGAAGGCATCGCCACCCGCGAGGAGATCGCCTCGGTGGCGGTCAACAGCCACTTCCACGGGGAGTTGAACCCCGGGGCGCAGTTCAGGAGAGCGGTGCCGTTGGAGACCGTGCTGAGGTCGGGGCCGGTGGCGACGCCGCTGGGCATGTTCGACTGCGCACCGATCTCCGACGGCGCGGCGGCGGTGATCCTCTGCCCGCTGGAGGATGCGAAGGAGCATGTGGACAGGTATGTCAAGGTGGCGGCGGTGGCACAGGCCAGCGATACGCTCGCCCTGTTCCAGCGCGATTCGATCACCGAGTTCAGGGCGACGCAGGCGGCCGCCCGCCGGGCCTACGAGGCGGCCGGCGTGACCGCCGCCGACATCGACGTGGCCGAGATCCACGACGATTTCTCGGTCGCGGGCGTGATGGCGCTGCAGGACCTCGGCATGTACGCCAAGGGCAAGGCGGGCGCCGCCTTCCTCAACGGCGAGACGCATTTCGACGCGGGCAAGACCGCGGTCAACACCTCGGGCGGACTCAAGGCACGCGGTTATCCGATCGGCGCCGCCGGCGTGGCGCAGATCGTCGAGCTCGCCGAGCAGCTCCGGGGCACCGCCGACAAGAGGCAGGTCAAGGATGCGAAGCACGGGCTCGCGCAATCGGTCGGAGGCAACGGCTCTGCGGTCACAGTCAGCATATTGGAGGCGATCTGAATGGCATCGGTTGCGAAAGAGTGGAGGGAGATCCCCGGAAGGTACAACCTGCGGGGCACCAAGTGCGGCAGCTGCGGGAAGGTGTTCTTCCCGTCGCGTTCGTTCTGTCCCGTATGCCGCAGGGAGAGCATCGGCAAGGTCGAGGATTACAAACTCGACCGGCACGGGGAGGTCTACTCCTTCTCCGTCGTCCACGAGGCGCCGGAGTCCTGCAGCATGCTGAAGCCGTACGCGGTGGTCATGGTCAGGAACCGGGACGGGGTGCTCCTCTCGGGGCAGATGGTGGACGTCGATGTCGACGCGATCGAGATCGGCATGCCGGTGCGGGCGGTGCTGCGCAAGCTGGACGCTGACGGTCTCGCCGGCGTCATCCACTACGGGTTCAAGTTCACACCCGACCTCTGAAACCAAACCGGGGCGGAAGCCCCGGCCTTATCTGTTTTCCCGTGCATCTGCCCGGATCATGAGCCAGGCTCGCAACTTACTCATATACAGCATCGGATGGAATGCGCTAGGTATCGGGGGCGTCCGATAGAATACCCGGTATGTGCGGGGTCATCCGTTCCGATCCGATACGACCCTATGAGGCGGAGGCTATCGATCCATGGAAC
>JAAYAP010000031.1 GCA_012719315.1 Methanobacteriota archaeon | reverse complement strand
CCGTGATCCTCCCCGCCCTGGAAGATGCCCTTGATGCCGGCGGCGGCGTACATCGCCTTGTAGAACTCGCCGAAGTCCCCGGGGGTGCAGTCGACCATGATGTCGACCTTCCCGCAGAGGTCCTCGACCGTGCCCGCGTAGGCGACGCCGGCCTTGTCGAAGGCCTCCATGCTCCTCTCGGGAACATACACGTCGCATCCCAGCTCCGCCGCCATCATGGCCTCGAAATTGGGGCGGGTCTTGGTGACTCCGACCAGTTCCATGTCGTCCTGCAGCCCCACTGCCGTGGCAACCCTCTTCCCGATGGTCCCGTAACCGTTGACTCCGACCTTTATCCGCGCCATTTGCACTCCCTGAGTATAGTTAAACGGACTACTTCTAAAATAACCTTGCTGAGTGCGGCGGGCCGGCGTTCGGACGATGCATTAATTAACGATGCACTGACATCCCGTAGCGGGATTCCGTATGAAAGGATCTAGAGCACTGCTGAAGATGTTGGAAGACAGGGATGTCGAATACATATTCGGATATCCCGGGGCGACCGTGATACCGATCTATGACGAGATCATAGACTCCTCCATCCGGCACGTACTCGTGAGGCACGAGCAATGCGCAGCGCACATGGCGGATGCCTTCGCCCGCGCCAGCGGCATACCGGGTGTCTGCCTGTCCACCAGCGGGCCGGGGGTCACCAACCTCGTCACCGGAATCGCCACGGCCTATGCCGATTCCTCGCCGATGATCGCGCTCACGGGCCAGGTCGGCACGAGCTCACTCGGGCTGGGCGCCTTCCAGGAGATCGACGCCTACAGCCTGATGATGCCGATCACCAAGCACGGCTACCGCGTCCTCACGCCGCATAAGCTCCCGCACGTCCTGGCCGAGGCCTGGGACATCTGCAGGAGCGGCCGGCCCGGGCCGGTGCACATCGACCTGCCGGTCGACCAGCTGAACGCGGAGATCGACGTCGAGGCCCTGCATGAGGGCTACGGCATCAAGCCGGTGCGCACCGACCTCTCCGGGCTGGAGCAGGCCGTCAGATGGATCAAGGAGGCCGCGCGCCCCGTCATCATGTCGGGCGGCGGCGTCATCTCGGCGGAAGCCGGTGCCGAGGTCGTCAGGCTGGCCGAGACGGCCAAC
Organism: Methanobacteriota archaeon; assembly: GCA_012719315.1. Taxonomy (GTDB): domain Archaea; phylum Thermoplasmatota; class Thermoplasmata; order Methanomassiliicoccales; family Methanomethylophilaceae; genus Methanogranum. The sequence goes on along the minus strand of JAAYAP010000031.1, from coordinate 10,288 downwards.
ATCCCGATCGTCACCCCGCTGATGGGGCTCGGCTCGGTCCCCTGGGACCACCCGCTCAACATGGGCCCGCTGGGCATGCACGGGCGGATGCCCGCCCTGGACACCTTCAGGCAGGCGGACCTGATCATCGCGATCGGGACCCGCTTCTCCGAAAGGACCTACAGCCCGCACACCAAACCGGACAGCGGATGCCGGGTCATCCACATGGACATCGACGCCACCGAGTTCGGCAAGCACGACCGCGAGTCGGTCGACCTGCTGTGCGACGCCAAGGAAGGCACGCGCAGACTGGCCGACGCCCTCTACGGGTGCCCGGGCTCACGGACGGATTGGGTCGGGGCCGCCGAACGCTGCAAGGCCGGCTGTCAGTGCTGCAACGACCTGGACTACGAGCCGATCAACCCCAGGAAGGTCATGTGCGAACTCAACGAACTGATCGACGACGACATGATCATCACCACGGACGTCGGCCAGAACCAGATGTGGGCGATGCATCACCTGCGCATCGGCAGACCCAGGCAGTTCCTCTCCTCGGGAGGCATGGGCACCATGGGCTTCGGCCTGCCGGCGGCGCTCGGCGCCAAGGCGGCCAAGCCCGAGAAGGACGTCGTGGCCATCGTCGGCGACGGCGGGCTCCAGATGGTCATCCAGGAGCTGGCGACCTCGGTCACCGAGGAGCTGCCGGTGGTCATCTGCCTGCTCAACAACGGCTGGCTGGGCATGGTCCGGCAGCACCAGAAGCTCTTCTGGAACGCCAGGTACAGCGGCGTCGACCTGCAGGAGCCCCCCGATTTCTGCATGATCGCCAAAGCCTACGGCGCGAGGGGCATACGCGTGGACAAGGCCGGCGAGGTCGGCGACGCCCTCAAGGAGGCCATCGCCTGCGGGGAGACCTGCCTTGTCGACATCCGCGTCGACTGCGAGGCCGACATCACCCCGATGATCCCCGGCAATCCGTCGATACCGGTCATCATGGGCGATTGCCCTTACAGGCCCGCCTGACCCGCCCACGGGGGGCGATCCCCCCTGCAACCCTTTTATCGGGTGACATGCATGCATGACACCGAAGGTTCATCACATGAAGGGATCGAGAGCTTTGCTGAGAACACTCGAGGACCGGGACGTCGAGACGATGTTCGGCTACCCCGGCGGGGTCGTTATACCGATCTATGACGAGATCATAGATTCCTCCATCCGGCACGTGCTCGTGAGGCACGAGCAGTGCGCGGCGCACATGGCCGACGCCTTCGCCCGCGCCAGCGGCGTGCCCGGGGTCTGCCTTGCGACCAGCGGACCCGGTGCGACCAACCTCGTCACCGGGATCGCCACGGCCTATGCCGATTCCTCGCCGATGCTGGCGATCACCGGCCAGGTGGGGACGGGATCCCTCGGGCTGGGCGCCTTCCAGGAGGTCGACGCCTACAGCCTGATGATGCCGATCACCAAGCACAACTTCCGCGTGCTGGACATCGCCCGCATGCCGCATGCGGTGGCCGAGGCCTGGGAGATCTGCCGGACCGGCAGACCCGGGCCGGTGCATATCGACATACCCGTCGACCAGGTGAACTCCGAGATCGACGAGTCGTTGCTCGCGGAGGCGTCCTACACGATAAAACCGGTGAGGACCGACCTGTCCGGCCTGCAGGAGGCCGCCGAATGGATCCGCCGGTCGAACCGGCCGGTGCTGATGATCGGCGGCGGCGTGATCTCCGCCGGGGCCTGCGACGAGGTCCGGCAGCTGGCGGAGATCGCGGACATACCCGTCGTCACCCCGCTGATGGGCATCGGCGCCCTGCCTTCCGGCCACCCGCTCAACATGGGCCCGCTGGGCATGCACGGGAGGGTCGGCGCCCTGGAGATCTTCAAGAACTCCGACCTCATCATCGCCATCGGCACCAAGTTCTCCGACCGAACCTTCACGGCGCACACCGATCCCGTGAACTGCAGGGTCATCCACATGGACATCGACGCCACCGAGTTCGACAAGCATGCCGGCCATCACTCGGTCAACCTGCTGTGCGACGCCAAGGAGGGCACGCGCATGCTGATCGAGGCCCTCGGCAGGGAGACGGGCCACCACGCGCCGTGGAGCGAAAAGGTGAAGGAGACCGGCTCCAGATGCCCCTGCGACTTCGACTACGGCTGCGAGCCCATCGTGCCCCACAAGGTCATGCACGAGCTCAACAAGTTCCTGGACGACGACGTGATCGTCACCACGGACGTCGGCCAGAACCAGATGTGGGCGATGCACTACCTCGACATCAGACGCCCCCGCCAGTTCATCTCGTCGGGCGGGTTCGGCACCATGGGCTTCGGCCTGCCGTCGGCCATCGGCGCCAAGGCCGCCCGGCCCGAGGCGGATGTCGTCACCGTGACCGGCGACGGCGGACTGCTGATGGTGGTCCAGGAGCTGGCGACCTCGGTCGCCGAGGATCTGCCGGTGGTCATCTGCCTGCTCAACAACGGCTGGCTGGGCATGGTCCGGCAATGGCAGAACCTGTTCTGGGATTCCAGGTACAGCGGCACCGAGCTGCGGGCGGGGCCCGATTTCGTGAAGGTCGCCGAGGCGTTCGGAGCCAAGGGCATCCGGGTGGAGAAGCCGGGCGAGATCCATGACGCCTTCAAGGAGGCGTTCGACTGCGGACGCACCTGCCTCGTCGAGATCCTCGTCGATCCGGAGGAGAACATCACGCCCATGCTGCCGCCGAACCCGACCCTGCCCATGATCAGGGGACGCTGCCGGTTCTGAAGGCTTCCGCACGATACACGACGGAAGCCGGCCCTTGCATGCGATATGTTTTAGTGTGAGGAAGGGATTGGGACACAGCATTAGGTGTAGCCATGAAGATATACCATGATTCGGATGTGGACCTGACGGTCCTGAAAGGCAAGAAGATCGCTGTCCTGGGTTACGGATCGCAGGGCAGGGCGCAGGCCCTCTGCTTCCGCGACTCGGGCCTGGACGTCACCGTGGGCGTGAGGCCGGAGGGAGCCTCCTGGAAACTCGCCCAGGAGGACGGCCTCAAGGTCGCCGGATTCGCCGACGCCGTCAAAGGCGCCGATGTCGTGATGATGCTCCTCCCCGACGAGGTCCAGCCCGACATCTACGAGGAGTCCGTCGTCCCCAACCTCAAGAAGGGCGCGGCACTCGAGTTCGCCCACGGCTTCGCGATAACCTACAAGCTGATCGTGCCGCCGAAGGATGTCGACGTGATCATGATGGCGCCCAAATCGCCCGGCGCCATGGAGAGGGTGCAGTTCCTCGAGGGATTCGGCGTGCCCGCCCTCGTCTGCGTCCACCAGGATGCCACCGGCAACGCGATGGACATCGCCCTCGCACTGGCCAAAGGCATCGGCGCCACCCGCGCCGGCGTCTTCGAGACCACTTTCGACAACGAGACCAAGACCGACCTCTTCGGCGAGCAGGCTGTCCTCTGCGGCGGCCTCACCGCCCTGATCGCAGCCGGCTTCAGGACACTCGTCGATGCCGGGTACCCGGCCGAGATGGCCTATTTCGAGGTCCTCCACGAAGTCAAGCTGATCACCGACCTCATCAACAAGGACGGGCTCATGGGCATGTGGAACGGCGTCTCCAACACCGCCGAGTACGGAGGGCTGACCCGCAGGGACCGCGTGATCACCCCCGCGTCGGTCGAAGGCATGAAATCCATCCTCGACGACATCGAATCCGGCAAGTTCAAGGACGATTGGCGCGCCGAGTGGAAGGCCGGCCTCAAGAACCTCAAGAAGATGGAAGGCGACGAGAGCAGGCTCCAAATCGAGATCACCGGCAAGGAGATCAGGCACCTCTTCGAGAGGAAGAGCTGAGAGCCGGGGCCGGGTGGCATCGATGAGCATCATCTGGATCCGTGCAGGCGGCTGCAAGTACGTTGCGGAACTGGACGATTCGGATATCTCCAACGCCATCTGGCTCTCCACTCCTTTCAAAGCCCGCATCAACATGCTGGGCGACCAGATCTATTTCGAGATGCCCTTGGACGCCAAGATGCCCGAGGAACGGCAGACCGTCTTCGGGATCGGGGACATCGCCTACTGGCCCGGCGTCGGCGCCCTGTGCATCTTCTTCGGCCCGACCCCCTTCAGCGGCGAGGACGGCCTCCCCGTGTCCAGATACCCGTTGGTCAGGATCGGCGGGATCTTCGGGGACTGCTCCGGACTGAGGGACGTCGGCGACCGTCAGGTCATCTCCCTCGAACGCCCTTTTTAAGGTCTGACCACGGTAAGTCCGCGGGGGAAGCCGGTCAGCCTCTCGGCGCCGTCGGCGGTCACCAGGCAGGTGTCCTCGATCCTGATCCCGCCCTTGCCGGGCAGGTAGATGCCCGGTTCGGCCGAGACCACGTTGCCGGAACGCAGCGTCTGCTCCGAACCGTGGTACACGGATATGTCCTGATGGACATCCATGCCGATCCCGTGGCCGAAGGTGTGGATGAAACGGCCCGCGAACTCGCTGCCGTCGATGATGTCCCTGGCGGCCCGGTCGGCCGCCGCGGCGGGCGCACCGTCGCGGTATTCGGCGAAACCGGCTTCCTGCGCCCGCATCACGACCTCGTATGCGCGCCGCAGCTCGTCATCCGGTTCGCCGAAGAAGACCGTGCGGGTCAGATCCGAGCAGTAGCGCTCGTACTTGGTGCCGAAATCGAACAGCGCCACATCCCCTTCCCGGAGCCTCCGGTCGCCGGGGCTGTGGTGCGGCATCGAGGCGTTCTCGCCGAAAGCGGCGATGGTGTCGAATGAATTGCCCTCGCCGCCGAGCTCCCTCTGCCTCCCGTCGATGAATGTCGCGGCTTCCTTCTCGGTCATGCCCTCGCGGAGCATGTCCGGGATCTCGGCCGCCACCCGGGAGGAGATGGCGCAGGCCCGTCTGATCGAGGCCAGCTCCTTGTCGTCCTTGATCGAGACGGTCGCGGAGATCCCCTTGCCCACGTCGACCAGCTCCACGTCCCCCAGGACCCGGCGCAGGTACTGCACCGAGGCGTAGGTGATGCCGTGGAAGTTCACCCCGATCCTGCGTGCTCCGTCCAGCAGGTCCTTGAAGACCGCGTCCCGCTCGGCCCTCGTCCCGTGGACATGGACCTCGCCTTGCCCGGTCCGCGCCGTCTCCGCTTCCAGCGACCCGGTCAGGACATGCAGTCCGCCGTCGGCGGTCACCACCGCGGCCGACCCTTCGAAGGAACCCGAGGCCTGCTCGGTCAGATACCAGAACGTGGAATCCAGGAACGGCCCCGAGTCGTTGAGGATCACGACGGCGTCCACGCCTTCGCAGCCGGCGATCAGCCTCTCGGCCCTGGATCCGCCCGCGGCTGCGGCTGCGTGCGTTCCGGAAGGGGTGCCGTGCATCAGATCCCGATCCACTCGCCCTTGACCAACCGCTTCAGCGCCGCTATCGCCGAAAGGGTCGCCAGATGGGAGGTCTTGGGGTTGTCGGGCTCGGGGACGTTGTGCGTGTGGCACTCCATCTCGCCGAATCTGCCTTTGACCCTGAGCTCGTGCGAGTTGCTCTTGATCCCCGGATCGAGGACGACCGTCACCTTGGTGGCGTCGAAACCCAGCCCCAGCAGGCTGACCGTGGCGGCGACGTTGACGTTCTTCGGGAAGATCCTCACCGCCTCCCCGGCGGTCCCGGAGAAGATCACGGTCCTCTCGGTGATCTTGTTCACGTCGATGCCCTTGTCGATCAGGTACTTCACGTCGGCCAGCGACTTCGGACCCTTGGTGGTGATCAGCTCCACGGAATCGATCTCGTCCGCCGAGGCCGAACGCAGGCCGTCGGCGCCGCACAGCGCCCCGGTGGGGATGTAGATGTTGGCGCAACTCGCCTTGGCCTTCTCGAAGACCACGTTCCTGAACTCCTCGTCGACCAGCGATCCCACCGACATGATCATGATGTCCACGCCGCGGGAGACCACGGTCACGAGGATCTCCTTCGCGGCCTCCTGCGTGGCCGATTCGACGACCAGGTCGCTGTGGTACAGCTCCTCTTCGACCGAATCGATGACCACGGCCTTGTCCAGGCCGACGGCGGTCCGCTCCGCGATCTCCTTGTGCAGGTCCATCAGGTAGATCCTCTTCACTTCCGGTATCTTGTCGGCGGCCTGGGCCAGTTTGGACCCAATCGAACCGCATCCGACGATCATTATACGCATAATTGGGACAAAGTTAGCGCTATATTAAGAATTTACGGCACGGGATACGATATCCGCAGATATCTTTCGAAATCGGTGACAAGCGGATACGGAGGGCTGATCTGCCGCATCCCTTCCGGGATCCCTCCGGAGCATGCATTATCTACATGACGCGACCTATCGCCGGATGCATGAGATACGAGTCGATCGACCACACCGCCGACCTGATGATCAGGGCCCGCGGCGGGACCCTGGAGGAATGCTTCGCCAATGCAGGCTACGCCCTGTTCGACCAGACCGTCGACCTCTCGGCCGTCGGACTCGACCGGGAGGTCTGCCTGGAGGTGTCCGGCGAGACCGCCGAGGAGCGGCTGTACGCGTTCCTCTCGGAGCTGCTGTTCATCGAGGACTGCGAGAACATCATCCTGAAGGAGTTCGCCGTGTCCTTCGACGGGGACCGCGTGATCTGCCGCGCCCGCGGAGAGGCTCTGGACCGCGACAGGCACCGTCTCAAGGCCGAGATCAAGGCGGTGACCTACCACATGATGGAGGTCGATGCGGAGGAGCCGTCGGTGACCGTGGTCTTCGATGTATAATCCATAATATAGTTCCAACACTTACGCACCGGCGATACTGATGCTCAGACTAGGTTGGTTCTCCACTGGCAGGGGTTCCGGCTCGTTGAACCTGCTCAAGACGGTGATGGAGGAGCGGGCCCGCGGCGGCCTCGATGTCGACCTGTCCTTCGTGTTCTGCAATTGGGACAACACCGAGGAGCCCAACCCCCGCCGCGAGCAACGGGAGGTCTTCTTCAAGACCGTCGAGGAGTACGGCATACCGCTGATCAAGGAATCCTGGAAGAAGTTCGAGCCGGATCTGCGCGAGACCGACGAGACCGCCTGGAGGGATGCGTACGGCAGGCTTCTGCGCGAGCGTGTCGGAGCCTACGGTTTCGACCTCGGGGTGCTGGCCGGCTACATGCTCTGGATGGATGACGAGACCTGCGAGACATACGATCTCCTGAACCTGCATCCCGCCCTGCCGGACGGACCGAAGGGCACCTGGCAGGAGGTCATCTGGAAGCTGATCGGGGAGAGGGCGGACCGGCAGGGGGCGATGATGCACGTCTGCACCGAGGAACGGGACCGGGGCGCGGCGGTCGCATACTGCGGATTCCCCATCAGAGGAGGGGACTACGACGGGCTGTGGGAGCAGCTCGACCGCAAACTCGAGGACTCGACCCTAGCGGAGATCGCCGCCGCGGAGGGGATCGACGAACCGCTCTTCAAGCGGATCCGGGAGGACGGGGCGGCACGCGAGCTGCCGCTGGTGGTCGCCACCATCCGCCTGTTCGCCGAGGGGAGGATGCGCATGGAGGGCAAGCGGCCCTTCGAAGGCGGCAGGGAGCTCGACGGCCCGTACGACCTCAGTGCGGAAGTCGACAGGATGCTTTGAGGTGGACCTATGGCCGAGTACGACCCCATGGAAGAGCTTGGATTCACACACGACAAACAGCTGGTCTGCACCTGCCTGGGATTCCTGCAGACCAATGACAGCACCAGGGACCTGTGCGGCAGGTTCATCCGGGACGGCGAGAAGTTCTACGACCTGCTGGCGAGATACGAGGATGTGGCCACCTACGTGCTGGGGAGGAGCGGGAGGTCGGGGAACGTCGCCCGCGGGGCCGTGCCGTTCCTGAAGGCCTTCGGAGCCACCGATTACGCGATGCTGCGCTGCTGCGAGGAATCGCTGCGGCCGATGCCGGGGGCGAAGAGGGCCATGCGCTATCTGCTCAGCACCCTGCCGACCTTCGTGAACACGTCGTCGTACGAGCACAACGTCATGGCGCTCTGCGAGGCCCTGGACATGCCGATCGGCATCTGCGAGTACAGCACGGCGGAGATGTCGTCGTACGAGATCGGACGGCAGGACGGCAGGGCCATCCGGGACTTCGCCAGCAGGATCACCGGTCTGCGGACGCCGCAGAGCGTCTACAGGCTCAACACCCCGGTGATCCTGGAGGAGGACGAGGCGCGGCTGATCGAGACGATGGACGGCATCTTCGACGACAAGCTCGAGAAGCTCGAGGCCGGCAGGATGATGAAATCGGTCACGCCGTTCGGCGCGGGCGAGAAGGTCAACGCGTTGCTGAACCTGAGGAAGAGGACGCTGATCGACATGGACGGGACCGCCTACATCGGCGGCAACATGATGGACTACCAGGCGATGGACGTCGTGCGCGACGGCAACGGTCTGTCGATGTCCTTCAACGGCAGCGAGTTCGCGGTGCACGGATCCAACATCGCCGTGCTCTCCCGGGATTGCACCGTGGCCGCGGTCCTGGTGCAGGAGTTCTACAACCTCGGCATCGAGGCCGTGTACGATCTGGTCTCCGGTTGGGACCGGGAGACGCTCGAACGGTCCGACTGCCCCGACCGCACCCTGATGGATTCCATGCTGGCGGCGCATCCGCGCAAGCTGCCCGAAGTGCACATCATCGACGAGAGCAACGTCAACGAGATCGCGTTGAAGAGCGACGATTACCGCAAGCGCCTGCTCAACAGCCGATTCTGAACCGCCGTCCTTCAGACCGAGAACGTGAGCTTCTTGCCCGCTTCCAGCTCATAGAGGCGGGTATCCGACGATGGGTTGCCCAGCAGGGACTGCCTCTGGAAATCGACGACGATGCCGACGGTGCGGCCGTCCTCCTGCGGCCAGGTATGGACGTGGGTCCACGTATGATAGGAGAACAGGCCGACCTCGAACGAATCCATCACCTCCCCGTCCACCGACACCGTGTAGACGGCGCCGGAGAAGGGATCAGTGTTGACGATGTGGAAAACGACGGTGCATGAGTACATGCCGTCCGGGGCTTCGTCCCGTTCCGGGAGATGCCCCTCGATGAACCAAAGCCCCGCAACAACCAGAACCGCGACGGCGATGACCGATACCGCCGCCTTCGCCCCTCCGTCCATGTCGATCGCCCTTCGGGCCGATGGCGACCCGCGGAGAAACATGGCGCCTCGGGATAAAATACCCTCGGTGCCGGGATCCGGGTATCGGGGAAGGCCCGCGCGACGGGGTGGGTGCGTATGGTGCTCCGGTCGGGATTCGAACCCGAGTGTCGGCCTCGAAAGGGCCGAATGATTGGCCGCTACACTACCGGAGCTTAGAGCAACCGTACCATTAATTGGTTAAAATACTTTGTGAACAGCCATATGCGGCCGAGCCGGCTTCCCGCCGCCGGCGCAGACAGGGTCCGGCGCCGGCGCACCTATGGCAAATCTTTATAATAGTCGCTCAATCATGTGAGCTTAGGAGATACAGATAGATGACCGCTACAGTAGCACCGTTCGAGAGTTCCGAGGAGGACGTATCACGTGTACGTCTCCCCAACATCAAAGAGGGGGAGATGTTCGGGATAGCCGACCAGCTGCTCGGAGCCTCGAAGATCAGGGTGATATGCGAAGACGGGATGTCCCGTGTCGGCCGCATCCCCGGCAAGATCAAGAAGAGGATGTGGATAAGGGAGGGGGACCTGCTCATCATCGCGCTGTGGGACTTCCAGCCCGACAAATGCGATATCAGGTTCAGGTACACCAGGACCCAGGCCGTCAACCTCAGCAAGAGGGGCCGGGTGCCCAAGAGCCTCGATGTGTTTTGAAAGTGAACCCCGATGCCCTCCTATGACGAGAAGTACGCGTTCCTCGAGAGACGCGTCGATGCGCTGAAGACGAACAAGACCGGGGACGAGCGGCAGACCGAGGGAGAGGTCTTCGACAGGAAGACCCTGCTGACGATCTACGACCTGATGACCGCCGGGTACATCGACAGGGTCCATTACCCGATATCCACCGGCAAGGAGGGCAACGTGTTCTACGCGGAGGATGAGGACGGGGAGCCGATGGCGCTGAAGATCTACCGGACCTCGACATCCACGTTCAAGAGGGTCGCCAAGTACATCGAGGGCGACCCGCGCTTCAAAGGCACCGGCGGGAACCGCTGGAAGCTGATCTACGCCTGGGTCAACAAGGAGTTCAGGAACCTGCAGAGATACTACGAAGCGGATATACCCGTGCCGGAGCCGATCACCTTCAGCGACAACTGCATGCTGATGGAGTTCATCGGCGACGAGGACGGACCGG
>JAAYAP010000030.1 GCA_012719315.1 Methanobacteriota archaeon | reverse complement strand
CGAGCTGGATGAACGGCTCCGCCTGCCCGATGGGCCCGAACGTCGGCTGCTGGAGTCAAAGCGCCTGATCGGGCTCTTCGACTCGGTGTCGGTGGATGACCGTCACAAAGGCAGAGGCGTGGGCACGATGCTGTTCGAGCGATGCACGGACACGTTCGCGGAAAAAGGCGTCGAAGCGCTCGTCGCCATGGGATGGGAGGACCGCAGCGGCCACTGCAACATCGGCAGGATGCTCGTCACCATGGGGATGACGCCCTCCTACGCCATAAAGGGGTACTGGAACCAGTTCGTCGATTCGCCCGAGGGGCATATGTGCCCGACATGTGGAAGGCCCTGCACCTGCTCGGGAAGGCTGTTTTACAAAGTGCTCTGAAGCCTGCCGCGCCTGTCCATCACGTATGATGCGACCGCGGTCAGCGCCAGGACGGCGAGGATGAACGCCAGCGAGAAGCCCACCGTCACATCGACGACGTCGGTCAGCAGCATCTTGGCGCCGACGAAGAGCAGTATCGCCCCCAGCCCGTATTTCATGTACTTCAGAGCGTCCATGGCGCCCCTGAGTGCGAAGTACAGCGACCTCAGGCCCAGGATCGCGAAGATGTTCGAGGTGTAGACGATGAACGTGTCGGTGGTTATCGACAGGCAGGCCGGTATCGAATCGAAGGCGAACATGATGTCGGAGAGTTCGATGACGATCATGCACAGGAACAGCGGCGTCGCCATCCTGACACCGTCCCTGACGGTGAAGAACCGGTCCCCGTCCGGTTCCGGCGAGGCCTTGATGAACCGGCTCAGCCTGATCGCGGCCGATTCGCGGCCGTCCTCGATCCTGCCGAACATCGTCTTGAAGGCGACGGCGACCAGGATGATGCCGAACACGTACATCACCGCATGGAAGTGGATCAGCAGCTCCGCACCCAGGAAGATGAACAGCGCACGGAACGCTATCGCGCCGATCACGCCGTAGAAGAGCGCCTTGTGCTGATGCTCGTCCGGTATGGAGAAATAGGAGAAGATGACCAGGAACAGGAAGATGTTGTCGACGCTCATGGCCTTCTCGACCACATACGCCGCCAGGAACTCCATGGCTTTCCCGGAGCCCATCTCGAAGTAGACGAACACGGCGAATGCCATCGCCACGGAGATCCACAGCGCCGTGAACATCAGCGCTCTGCGCACCGGGATGTGCTTGGATTCGCGGTTGAAGGCCCCCAGGTCCAGAGCCAGCAGGAACACGATGATGATCCCGAAGATCGCCCACATCACCATTTTATCCAGCATGTCTCATCCTCGGGAGCGGGGGATGCGGTCGGGTCGGTCCGACGGCCTCAGAGCCCCTCCAGTTTCTGTCTGACCTTCGATTTCCTCGTGCCGGCGGGTTTCTTGCCGGCGGCATCGTCGAGCTTCTCGAGGAGCTCCTTCTCGAAGGCGCTCACCTTCTTGGGCACCTCGAGCATCACCCTGATGTACAGGTATCCGCGGACCGAGGCATTGGCTTTCGGCAACCCCCTCTCGGGCACCCTGAGCACGCCGCCGACCTGTGTGCCCGCGGGGATCTCGACCTCGAACGTCTCGCCTTCGAGCGTCTTCACCTTGGCGGTGCCTCCGAGCACCAGGCGCGGGTAGGTCGTCTGCACCTCGGTCCACAGGTTGTTGCCGTCACGGCGGAAATCCTTGTGCCCGCGGATGTTGACCAGGACGAACAGGTCGCCGGGGCCGCCGCCGTTGTAGCCGGCATCCCCGCCGCCGGGGACCCTGATGCGCGATCCGTCGGCGATGCCCTTGGGTATCTTGATCTCGATCTTGGTCGTGGTGCTGTGCCGGCCGGCGCCGCGGCATTTGGGGCACTTCTCGGCGAACGTCTTGCCCCTGCCCCTGCAGGTCGGGCAATCCGACTCCGAGATCATGTTGCCGAACGGTGTGCGCTGGACCATCTGGACCCTGCCCAGGCCGCCGCATTCGCCGCAGGTGGTGACGTTGCCGTCCTTGCCGCCGGTGCCGTTGCAGTCGCGGCAGGTGACCGTGTGCGGGACGGAGATCTCGACCTCTTTGCCGTTCAGCACGTCGTTCAGGTCGATGTCCATGTCGTAACGGAGCGAGTCGCCCGTGCGGGCCGCCGACCGGGGCTGCCGGCGCGATCCGCCGAACATGCTCCCGAAGATGTCGCCGAAGATGTCGCTGACATCGTCCGCACGGGTGAAGTCCGCCCAGGAGAAGCCGCCTTCGCCGAACTGCCCCTCGACGCCGGCGTGTCCGTACTGATCGTACAGCTTGCGCTTGTCGGCGTCGGAGAGCACCTCGTAAGCCTCCGAGACCTCTTTGAACTTGGCCTCGGCGACCTCCTTGCTCTCGGTCGAGACGTCCGGATGGTACTTCTTGGCCAGCTTGCGATAGGCTGCCTTGATCTCGTCGGGGGTCGCATCCTTCTGCACCCCCAGCGTCTCGTAGTAATCGGCTTCCCCCGGCATCTTACCCAACGTCCTCACTCGTCGTCGACTATCTTGTAGTCGGCATCGACGAAGCCGTCATCATCCGCACTGCCGTCGGAGCCCGGAGCGGCACCCGCGGAGGGCTCCTGCTGACCCGCCTGCTGCTGGTAGATCCTCTCGCTCATCGGCCCCATGGCCTGCATGAGCGCGTCGAGTTTCGCCTTGATGAGGTCGGTGTCCTCGCTGTTCTTGACCGACTCGAGATCGCCGATCGCCGACTCGATGCTCGCCCTCTCCTCCTGCGTGACCTGCTCGCCGAGCTCCTCCAGGGTCTTGCGCGCGTTCGCTGCCAGGGAGTCCGCCTGATTGCGGGCCTCGATGTTCTCGACCTTCTTCCTATCGGCCTCCTGGTACTGCTCCGCCTGCCTGATGAGCTCGTCGATCTCGTCCTTGCCGAGCTTGTTCGAGGAGGCGATGGTGATCTTCTGCTCCTTGCCGGTGCCCTTGTCCTTGGCGGAGACGTTGATGATGCCGTTGGCATCGATGTCGAACGTCACCTCGATCTGCGGCAAGCCGCGCCTCGCGGGCAGTATGCCGTCGAGGATGAACTTGCCGAGGGTGGTGTTATCGGCGGCCATCTTCCTCTCGCCCTGGACGACGTTGATCTCGACCGAGGGCTGGTTGTCCGCCGCGGTCGAGAAGACCTGGCTTTTCTTGGTGGGGATGGTGGTGTTCCTCTCGATGAGCGCCGTCTCCACCCCTCCGAGGGTCTCGATGCCCAAGGTGAGCGGCGTGACGTCGAGCAGCAGCACGTCCTTGACCTCGCCGGACAGGACCGCGCCCTGCACCGCCGCGCCCATGGAGACGCACTCCATCGGGTCGATGCCGCGCTGGATCTTGGGTCCGACGACGCTCTCGACGAAATTCTGCACGATCGGCATCCGCGTGGGTCCGCCGACCATGATGATCTTGTCGATGTCCTCGCTCTTGAAGCCCGCATCCTTGATCGCCAGATCGATGGGGCCCCTGCACTTGCTGACGATCGGCTCCACGAGCTCCTCGAGCTTGGCACGGGTGACCGTCTGGATCATGTGCTTGGGCCCGGAAGCGTCGGAGGAGATGAACGGCAGGTTGATCTCGGTCTGCATGGTGGCGGACAGCTCGATCTTGGCCTTCTCGCAAGCCTCCCTGACCCTCCAGAACGCCATGTTGTCCTTGGAGATGTCGATGCCCGTCTCATTCTGGAACTGTTTGACGACGTGGTTCGTGAGCGCCTCGTCCATGTCGGAGCCGCCGAGCTTGGTGTCCCCGGATGTGGAGATGACCTCGAACACGCCGTCGCTGAAGTCCATGATCGTGACGTCCAGCGTGCCTCCGCCGAAATCGAAGACCATGATCTTCTGAGCGGTGCCGGATTTGTCGATCCCGTATGCCAGGGCCGCCGCCGTCGGCTCGTTGATGATGCGCACGACCTCCAGCCCGGCGATCGCCCCGGCGTCCTTGGTGGCCTGCCTCTGGTTGTCGTTGAAGAAGGCGGGCACGGTTATGACCGCCTTGCTGAGCGTCTCGCCGAGGTATGATTCGGCATCCTTCTTGATCTTCTGGAGGATGAACGCCGAGATCTGCTGCGGCGTGTATTCCTTGCCCAGCGCGGTCACCTTCTCGCTGGACCCCATCTTCCTCTTGACATTCTTGATCGTGCCCTCGGGGTTCGTGACCGCCTGCCTCCTCGCAGGCTCCCCGACCAGGAGCTGCCCGTCCTTCGTGAAAGCCACATACGACGGGAATGATTTGCCTCCTGCGCTCGTCCCCTCTGCAGAGGGTATCATGGTCGGCCTCCCGCCTTCCATCACGGAGGCGGCCGAATTGCTTGTTCCCAGATCTATTCCGATTATCCTCGACATCTTGCTCACCTTTCCTTAATCCTCTTTTACTTCATTCCTGGTCACTGTGACCTTCGCGAACCTTATGATCCGCCCGTCCATCGTGTATCCTCTCTGGAACACCTGGTCGATCCGCCCGTCCTCCGTCCCTTCCACCACGCACAGGGCCTCGTGGACCTCGGGATCGAACATGCCGTCGGTGGGGATCTCCTCCAATCCGCGGCTCTCGAGCATCTTCATCAGATTCTTCCGGACCGCCTTGAACCCGGCGGACAGCTCGTCCTCCGAGGTCACCGCGGCCAAGGCCCGGTCGATATCGTCGATCAGCGGCAGCAGATCCCTGACCATCCCGTCGGCGGCGGCTTTGCGGAACTCCTCGTTCTCCTTCTGCACCCTCTTGCGGTAGTTGTCGAAGTCCGCCTGCAGCCGCTGGGCCATGCACAGGTACTCGTCCGCCTTGGCCCGTGCCGCGGCGACCTCTTCCCCGAGGGCCGATGCCTCCGCGTCCCGGTCCGTCGGACGACTCTGCGCCTCGTCTTCCGCTTTGGATCTCCTGACAGACTTATCAGTCATGGTATGCCTCTGTTTTAGTCCGATATATTAAAATGAAGGGGCCGAAGCCCCGTTTATGCGATAGTTTCAGTCATCCAGCCCAGGCATGTCGCCCGGTCCCATCTGCGGGGTCGGACCCGATTTGGAAGCGATGACATCGTCGATCCTGAGGATCATCACCGCTGCGTCGGTAGCCGAGTTGATCGCCTGCCTGCCGATGCGGTAGGGCTCGATGACATCGAGCGCCATCATGTCCTCGATCTTCCCGGAGAACGGGTTCAGACCTGCATAGACGCTGCCGGCCTTGTGCTGCTTCCTCATCTCGATGACCATGTCGATCGGATCGAGGCCCGCGTTGTCGGAGAGGGTCGTGGGGATGATCTCCATCGCGGACGCGAACGCCTCGATGGCTATTTGCTCCCTGCCGCCCACGGACTGCGCGTAGTCCCTGAGGCCCATGGCGATCTCCATCGCCGTGGAGCCGCCGCCGGTGACGATCATGCCGTCCTCGATGGAGACCCTGACGACCGACCAGGCGTCGACGAGCGATCTCTCGACCTCGTCGGCGACGTGCTGCGTGCCGCCCCTGACGAGTATCGAGACCGTCTTGGGCTCCTTGCAGCCGGTGACGAATGTCATGTCCTCCTCCTCGACGCGTCTGAGCTCGACGGACTCGGCGTATCCGAGGTCCTCCGGGCTGATCTCCGAGATCTTGTTCAGTATGCTGGCGCCGGTGGATCTCCCGAGCCTCTCCATGTCCGATTTCTTGACGCGCCTGCAGGCGTATATGCCTTCTTTGGCGAAGAAGTGCTGGGCGAGGTCGTCGATGCCTTTCTGGCAGAAGACCACGTTGGCACCGGCTTTCTTGACTTTGTCGACCATGTCCTTGAGCATCTTCTCCTCTTCCTTGATGAATGCGGAGAGCTGGCTGGGGTCGGTTATCTGGATCTTGGCTTCCATCTCGGTCTTCTTGACCTCGAAAGCCGCATCGATGAGCGCGATCTTGGCGTCCTTGATCTTCTTGGGCATCGCATCGGAGACGGGTTCCTTGTCGATGATGAGTCCTTTGACCATCTCGGACTTCTCCATGCTGGCGCCGGCCTTCTTGACCGTCTGGATGTTCTTGAGGTCGGCGGTGTATTTGCCGTCCTCCGATTTATCGACGATGGTCTTGACCGCGTCGACGACCATCTTGGCGAAGAACTCCTTGTATGCGCTGACCTGCTTGCTGATCATCGATACCTGCGCGATTTTCATGAGGAGCTCGTCGTCGTCGATCGTGACCTTCTTGGAGATGCCTTTCAGGATCTCCTGGGCCTTCTCGTTGGCGAGCCTGTATCCGGCCGTGATGATCGTCGGGTGGACGTTGGCGTCGATGAGGTCCGTGGCCTTCTTCAGAAGCTCCCCGGAGATGATGACCGACGTGGTCGTGCCGTCGCCGACCTCGGCGTCCTGTGTCTTCGCGACCTCCACGAGCATCTTGGCGGCAGGGTGCTGCACATCCATCTCCTTGAGGATCGTCACGCCGTCGTTGGTGATGACCACGTCTCCCATGCTGTCGACGAGCATCTTGTCCATGCCTCTGGGCCCGAGGCTGCTCCTCACGGCATCGGCGATCGCCGTCGCGGCGGCGATGTTGTTGAACTGCGCGTCTTTACCTTTGCTTCTTTTTGTTCCTTCTCTGAGTATGATTACAGGAGCGTTTCCCATTCCCATTGCGTATTCCTCCGATTCATGTCCACGGTACGTGGATAACGAAAGGGTTATAGTTTGTTCTTCTATATAAACATAATCAATTCGGAGGATCCTTCCCGGCGGCGCCGTCACGACGGTCCGGCCCGCCTGACGGCC
This sequence comes from Methanobacteriota archaeon, assembly GCA_012719315.1. GTDB lineage: Archaea > Thermoplasmatota > Thermoplasmata > Methanomassiliicoccales > Methanomethylophilaceae > Methanogranum. The sequence goes on along the minus strand of JAAYAP010000030.1, from coordinate 7,330 downwards.
GTTCCGCAGCCCTCTGCGGAGATGCTCTGGCGCCCCTGTCTCACTCTTTGATGCAGTAGATGGTGTGGACGCCGTCGATGACCGAGACCCCGTGCGATTCGTGCTCGAAACCGGGGAACCTCCCGTCGAACGACTCGAGCGCGCGCAGATACCCCAAGACGGAGCCCTGATCGCAACCCGTGCGCTCCCCGGGCATCAGCAGCGGTATCCCCGGCGGATAGGGCACGATCCCGGTCGCGGCGATGCGGTCGCAGGCATCCCCGATCGCCACGGGTTCGACCTCCCCTCTGACCAGGCAGGCGTATGCGTCGGCAGGCGTCATCGCCTGCTCGGGTATCGCCGAGCAGGCCTCGTTGGCGATCTGCGTCTGGCGCGCCGAGGCCATATGCCCGTGCATCTCCTCGGCCAGCTGCGAGATCCTCATCCCGGAGTACCGCCCGGGATGCGCCGAGACCAGGTCCGGCAGCATGTCGTCGAGAGTCTCGTCGGCATCGAACAGCCTCTTGAAATCGGAGAGCGCCGAGACCAGCGTCCCCCATTTCCCGTTGGTCACGCCCATGGTGAACAGGAACAGCATGTTGTAGTCCCCGGATTTCTCGCATACGATGCCCCGCTGCCTGAGGAAGGCGACGACGATCGCCGCGGGTATGCCGAAACCCGAATGACCTCCGTCCTCCCCGATCCCGGGGGTCAGGACTGTCACCTTCGCCGGGTCGAGCATCGCCCATCCCTCCTCCAGGTCCCCGAACCCGTGCCAGGCATCGCCGGGGCGCAGCAGCCAGCAATCCGGTTCTCCGGCGAGCGTCCGTGCCGGCACCTCCGTGAAGAGACGCTCCTCCGTCTCCGAGGGCAGTCTGACCGTCTCCGGCTGCCACATGCCGAACCACCAGTCTGCCGGATCGCCGCTCGCGATCGAATCCCCCAGCCGGGCCATGGTCTGCCTGAAACGCACCGCCTCTTCCAGGGAATCGCGCGTCAGCGACCTCCCTCCGGAATCCATCATCTTCGACGACACGTCGAGCGATGCCAGGATCGCATAGGACGGCGAGGTCGAGACGTGCATCATGTACGATTCGTTGAACAGCGCGGGCACAACCGCTCTCCTGCCGTTCTTTATGTGGATCATCGAGGCCTGCGACAAGGCCGCCAGGACCTTGTGCGTGGATTGCGTCGAGATCACCGTGGGACGCTCCTCCGGAGGGCGCCCGTCGGGGAACATAGCGTACCTGCCGGCATAGAACCCGTTGAACCTGGCGTATCCGTGCCAGGCTTCGTCGAAATGTATGCAATCGACCGTCTCGCCGAGGATCCCCGTCACTCTGACGGCGTCGTAGGAGATGCCGTCGTACGTTGAATTGGTGAGCGTCGCCAGCGCCGGCCCGGCATCGCCGTCGCCGATGAGCCGGTTGCCGGCGACGGCCGAGCGTATCGCCTCCGCGGACATGCTGCCCGCCGGGATCGGCCCCATGATCCCGTACCGGTTCCTGACCGGCAGCAGGTACACCGGCACCGTGCGGCCGGAGGTGATCGCGTGCTCGACGGATTTGTGGCAGTTGCGGTCGATGATCACGACGTCCCCGGGTGCGGCCATCGCCGTGCCGACGATCCTGTTCGAGGCGGAGGTCCCGTTGGTCACGAAGAAGGTCGTGTCCGCGCCGAAGACCTTGGCGGCGTACCGCTCGGCTTCGCCGATGGGCCCGCTGTGGCCGAGCAGGGAGCCCAGCTCCCTCACCGAGACCGAGAGGTCCGATCTGAACAGCCGGTCGCCGAAGAAGTTGTGGAACAGCCTCCCCACGGGGGATTTCAGGAAGGCCGTGCCTGCCGTGTGACCGGGTGTGTGCCAGGAATGCTCGTAATCCTCCGAGAATTCGACGAGTCTCTTGAACATCGGCGGCAGTATCGCCTTCCTGTACCGCCGCATGGAGGCCTCGACCCTGCCCGCGATGAACGACGGCGTGTCCCCGAGGATCCACAGGTACTCGCTGACGTCCGGGAGGATCCCGTGCGGCACCGTGTCGATCGATTCGGGATCGATCATCAGGAAGATGCCGATGTCCGGATCGACGGACCGCATGCTGCGGACGATCTCGGGCGCATCCTGCAGATTCCAATCGACCATCATCGCGTCGGCACCGTTGCCGAGCACCCTCAGGCCGATCTTGACGCTGTCCGAGCTCACGTAGGCCTTGACCGAGACGTCGGCCGACTCCAGCTCCCGCTTTATCGCTTCCAGCATCCTGCCTTTGGACGATTCCCTGCCGACGTCCGAGGACACTATCAGAACCGTCATCTTGCCTATATCCGCCATATCATCCTCCTCTCCGACGATGCGATGCAGGGGAGTATGCCGATTTATAGGCGAGCATCGGCACGCGGATGCGGCTTGAGCCCATAAGATGGGTTTTATACCATCCTGTGCATCATATGAGTACATGGCCGATGCCGAATACGGATTCCGATACGCGGTGTTCGTCACCGACAACGGGGTCAGATACCTGACGAACGAGGTCAGCCTCCAGATCATGGACGCGCTCGCATTGTCGGGTATGACCGCGTCCGACCTGTCGCTCGCCCTCGGCCGGAGCCGTACCTCGATCCAATCCAACGTCAGCAAACTGGAGCGATGGGGTTTCGTGACCTCCTACGTCGACGAAAGCGACCGTAGGAGGGTCATATATGTGCCGACCTCGACCGTGATACTCCGTCCGTGCCCCCCGGACATCGGAGAGGACTACGAGGCACTGGAGGAGGAGGCCTTGCACAATATGGTCAAAGTGAGGGGAGGCCACTACCCGTGCATGCTCGTGATCATGGCCCTGGAGGCGATGAGGATGGGCTTGGACATGCGGGACCTCTTGACCAGAGGAGGCATGATCCTCGCGTCGAAACACAGACGGCTGGTCTCGGGCATGAGCTCGGAGGATGTCGCCAGGTACCTGGAGAACCATTTCACCAAGGTGGCGTTCTCCGATGCGGCGGTCGCCTTCGACAAGGGCGATCTGAACATCGTGCTGTCACTACACTCCCGCATGAGGATAGCAGGGCATATGATGTGCGATCTGGCCGCTGGATACGCCGTGGAGACGATGGATGTCCATACCGGCAGGAAGCATCGCGTCGCATCGCTGACCTCCGACGCGGAGGGACGGACGGTCATGCGCATCTCGCCTTACGACGGGAACGTCCCCATGGATTCGGCCGTGCGCAGGACGATCCCCGATGTGAACGACGAATCCTGGCCCTTCATGATATACTACGTGGACGGCAGGTCGGTGCTGCTCGGCAACGATACGCAGATACGGATCCTGCACCACATCAGGAGGTCTTCCGCCTCCCCCGGGGAATTGTCCGAGGAGCTGGGCATGCCCCTGGTGACGGTTCACTCGAACCTGTCCAAGCTGAGTGAGCTCGGCGTCATCGGGGCGGATGCGCTGCCGTCTTCGAAGATGGTGCGTTACCGCATCAAAGGGCTGCCGGTGATCCTGACGACCGAACCATGCGTCACCATGAAGCCGGAACGGGATATCCGGCTGGAGAGGGAGCTCAAGAGCGTGATGGCGGGGTACGAAGCCCTCTTCGAGACCCTCAACTTCAACCTCCGTTCCGCAGGCGAGGATATCCGCCATATAACCGGCAACGTCGGTGTGAGGGTCGCGGAGTTCCTCGTCGCCGAGGACAAGAACATCACCGCCGCCGGATTCCTGAAGAAGGTCTGCGAGACGGATATGGGTCTGGGATACCTCCCCAGGATAACCGATTTCGTGCCTCTGACCGTGGTGCTCAACCGGAACAGCGATACGTTCTGCACGTTCGGCTTCATCAAACCGTTCTACAAGGGACTTCTGGAGCACGGCCTCGAGCTGCTGACCGGCGACAGTTACAACATCAGGTTCCCGCCGCCTCCGGACTTCGTCAGAGTGATCAAGATCGCATGAGCGCCGGGGCCGCGCACCCGATACCGCCTCGGACATTCATGCGTGTATTCGTAATCAAACTGCGAATAACGTAATCGAATCACGAATCCGCACGAAATGCAGAGTTATTCCGGCGATAAACAATCATTATATAGTTGTACTTCGTTAGACATAATACAGGAGGCAAGTGACAATAGGCAAAAGAAATATGTCAGGACACTGCGGCGAGGACCACGATTGTTGGAACGGATGCCCTAAAGTGAAAGGCAGGCCGTTTGGCACTTTCGACTGAGAAAGGCTATCCGCACATCTGGTTCGCAAGACTCGACGGATGACCGCGCCAACCTGATCCTGGGATCAGGAACTCTTACCTCCTCAGGAGGGTGGCAGCTGGTAGACCACCCTGCCTTCTTCGATTGCCACTTTCATCAGCGCCTTGATCCTCGGACCGTTCTCGATATCCGGCGAGGATGTCCGGTCCGATTTATCGAAGATGACGAGGATATCGACGATCTCGGCGCCGATGACCTCCCTGAGGGCTTCGGCTATGGCATGCAGAGTGCCTCCGGTGCTCACGACATCGTCGACCAGGACGACCCTGTCGCCCCGGCCGATGCCGTTGATGAACATGTCCGTCTTGGAATAGCCCGTGTGCTGCCTGAGGCTCGTCTCGCCCGGCAGGCCGTAACGTTTCTTCCGGACGATGGTCAGCGGTATGCCGGTCTTGTATGACAGAAGCGTCCCCACCGGGATGCCCATGGCTTCGGAGGTGACGATGCGGTCGCAATCCAGATCGCCGATCTCGATCATGCGGTCGACGACCTCGTCCAGCAGCGACGGGTCTATGCCCGGCACACCGTCGGCGAGCGGATGCACGAAGTAATCGTACCCGTTGAGGTCCACGATCGGGCACCCTTCCAGACTCTCCTTCAGCTTCTGCAGCATGATAACGTGCCCGTAACGCGCATACGGGATATTTGTATTGTTCATCGACGGTCCCGCCTCCCGTGCGGACCGGATTCCGAAGATGACGCGCGCATGCCGGCATCGCCCCCGAAAAATGAAATATACCGATGACGCAATCCAGGCTTCATGAGCGGATTGGATGACTTCATCACAACCATACCGGACTTCCCCAAGAAGGGGATCATGTTCAGGGACATCACCTCGCTGATACAGGATCCGAAGGGGTTCCACCTGGCGGTCAACGGCCTGTGCAAGATGTTGGAAGACATCGAATTCGACGCCGTGCTGGGCTCGGAGGCCCGGGGTTTCGTGTTCGGAGCGCCGGTCGCGTACAACATGTGCAAGAGCCTGGTCATCGTGCGCAAGAAAGGGAAACTGCCCCGTGAGGTGATCTCGGAGGAGTACGACCTGGAGTACGGGACGGCGACGCTGGAGATGCACACCGACAGCTTCAAAAGAGGCTCGAAGGTCGTCATCATCGACGATCTGATGGCCACCGGCGGCACCACCAGGGCCATGATCAACATGGCCGAGCGCCTGGGCGGCGAAGTGGTCAAGATCGCCTTCGTCATGGAACTCGCCGGACTCAACGGCAGGGATGTGCTGAAGGGCTACGATGTCGAGTCCCTGATCACCTACGAAGGCAACTGAGGCCGAGGATCAGCAGATCCTCGGCACCGGATCGCCCGAAGGGGCATCCAGGATCCTGCGGCCGCCGATCTCGGTGCGCAGGATGACCCTCGCCGGCGCCTCGGTGGCATAGCCGATGACGGCCGCATGCCGGCCTTCCGGGGTCGACCTCAGCGCCTTGACGACCTGATCGGCCATCTCGGGCACGCATGCCAGTATCGCCTTGCCCTCGTTGCCGATGCTGAGCGGGTCGATCCCCAGGAGGTCGCAGGCGTTGACGACGCCGTCCCTCAGCGGGATGGACTCTTGGTCGATCTCCATCCCGATCCCCGATTTGGAGACCCATTCATTGAGCGTGTTGGCCAGCCCTCCCCTGGTCGGATCCTTCATGGCGACGATCCCTCCCGCATTCAGGCCGGCGGCGATCATCTTGTTGAGGGGTGCGACGTCGCTCTTGATCTCGCTCTCGAATCCGTAACCCTCGCGGAACGAGAGGATGGCGACACCGTGGTCGCCGATGTAGCCCGAGGTGATGATCGCATCGCCCGGCCGGATGCTATCGTCCGTGCACCATCTGTTGGACACCTGCCGGTACTCGGCGGCCGTGCGGAGGTTGCCGTCGAGCAACGGGGACCTCCTGCCGATCGCCGACGTGGTCATCACCATCTTGTCGAGCGCTCCCGACTCCATGACCTTGGTGTCGCCGGTGACCACCGGCACGCCGCATTCCCTGCAGGTCCGGCCCATGCTGTCCATGACCGTGTCGACGATGCTTATGTCCAGACCCTCCTCCATGATCACCGAGCATGCCAGGCCCAGCGGGGACGCCCCCATCACCGAGATGTCGTTGACCGTGCCGGCCACCGAGAGCCTGCCGATGTCGCCGCCGGGGAAGATCAACGGATTGACCGTGTGGCCGTCTATCGTGAACACTATGTCGTCGACCACCGCCGAATCATCCATGGAATCCAGCGGCACCTCTGCGTCCATGCTGGGGAAATGCCTCACGATGTGCTTGTTCAGGAACTCCTGCATCATCTCTCCGCCGGCTCCGTGGTTCATGACGACATTGGGCATGGGACGTGCATCCTCTCCATGTATATTGGACTTTTCGGTTGGGACGGCGATACGCCGGCCGCGTATGCGGACCGACTCAACAAATTAATACAGCGAGCGGATTGTAGGCGCGAGAACGGGCTTGTGGGGTAGTGGATATCCTTTCGGCCTTCGGAGCCGAACACCCGGGTTCGAATCCCGGCAAGCCCTCTCCTCCCCTTGCACCCCGCCGGTCGCGCTGGATGCCGCACGGTCCGCGGCGAAGCCGTCCGATTCTAATCAATATTGAAATATGAATTAACCTTATGCATGCTCGGACGATACCATGGTTGAATTCCTCCCGTTCCCCGGATACAGGCCCGAACTGAAAGCGGACGAGACCGTCGAAGACCGCATATCCCCCCCGTACGATGTGATCGGACCCGATCACCTCGAGAGGCTGCAGAGCCATCCCGGCAACGTGACCAACCTCACCCTCCGACCGGATCCGGACCGGCGATACCATGGCGCGAGAGCGAGACTGGAGAGTCTGATCGCCGACGGCAGTCTGAAGCAGGACGGCGATTCCTTCTATCTGTACGAACAGACCTTCGACGACAAGGGCGTCACCAGGGTGAGGACGGGCATCGTGGGCATCCTCAGGACCGAGGATTACGCGCAGGGCAACGTCATCCCGCACGAGGAGACCTTCTCCAAAGTCAAGGAGGACCGTCTGAACCTCCTCCGGGACGTGGGGACCCATCTGGAATCGATCTTCGGCATCT
>JAAYAP010000029.1 GCA_012719315.1 Methanobacteriota archaeon | reverse complement strand
CGTTCAAGTTCAAGAACGTCGGCGAGAAGTTCAACATCGACCTTTACTTCGAGATCACGATCACCGCCGTCAACTGACGGCGGTCCGGCCCGGGAGGACCCGGGCCTTCCCATTCTCCGACGGACGGCCGACCGGCCGTCCGCATGGTGATGCGATCAGAAGATGCATCTCAGTTTCGAGAGGAGGTCGGCAGGGTCCCTGCCGACGATCAGGACGATGCCCTCGTCCCCGAGCACGATGGCTTCGGGGACCGGCCGTCCTCCGAGGGCGCGGCGCACCCTCTCGGACAGCGAGCCCCCGCCCTCATCAACGGAGACGGCATCGAAGCCGATCTCCTCGACGATGTCGGCGAGGCTGCCGGTGTTGCGCAGGCTCACGATGCTCCGTTTTTCGGGATCGGTCCGCATCACCTCGAGGAGCGCGTACGAGAGGCGCCCCGCGACCCCGAACTTGGCCTGGCCGTTCCTCACGACCTTGCCGTCGTGCAGCGAGATCCGCTTGTCGACGGCAGCCACTTCGCCCGGACCGGAGGCGTTCGGCAGCGCGTAGGCGAGGTTGATCCCCGCCTCCGAGACGTATCCGGGCGGCACGGTCCCGACAAGCGCTTCCGCGGCGTCGTCGACCGCTTTCAGCACCGCGTATCTGATATCGTCCCCCGTGCATCCGGTGCAGGGCCCGATCACCGGCTCGCCGTGGCCGATGCGGTACTGGGCGGCGATCGACTCCTGCATCAGCGCCCTGGCTTTGAGGACCGAGTTCATCAAGTCCTCGCCCTTGGCCTGATACGCCGTTATGTACGCGGACAGGGTGCAGCCGCTGCCGTGCCCCGCCCGCTCGAGCCGGGGATTCCTGATCTCGGTGATCTCCGATGACAGGTATAGGTAATCGGTCACGACGGCGGTGTCCATGTGCCCGCCCTTCAGGAGGACGGACGTGCCCCCCTTGCCGATGATCTCGCATGCGAACACGGCGTCGTCGCGGTTCTCGATCCGGATGCCGGAGAGGAGCTCCGCCTCCCGCAGGTTGGGGGTGACCAGGTCGCAGACGGGCAGCAGCCTGTCCTTCAGCGCCTGCAGCAACGTGGTGTCGGCCAGCCGATCCCCCACGGTGGCGACCATGACCGGGTCCGCCGTCAGCGGCACGCCGCGATCGGCCAGGACCTCCGCCACCGTCGCGACGGTCTCGGCGTTGTACAACATCCCCGTCTTGGCGGCCCTGACCTCGCAGTCGTCCAACACCGCTTCCAGCTGCATCCCGATCATCTCGGCGGGGATCGGGAGGATGCCGCGCACGGCGCAGGTGTTCTGCGCGGTCACGGCGGTGACGACGGTGGCCGCATGCACGCCCACGGCGGTCATGGCTTTGATGTCGGCCTGTATGCCGGCCCCGCCGACCGAATCGGAACCTGCTATCGACAGAGCAGTTCTCATGGTCCGGACATCCTGTACAAGCTATATAAAACGTGGAAGGGTCCGCGGGACGGTCTTCCCGAGCCCGGCCCCTGCTCAGAACCAATTAAATAATTGCGGCTCATGTCTGAGTTCCATGAAGGTCTACAGCAATCATTTCATCCTCAAGGGCGATTCCGATTACAAGGATCTCGCACCCGTGTTCCCGGAGATACTGGAGGCCTTCCTGAGCGAGATCGGGCAGATGCCGGAGGAAGAGGACATCTTCCAGATGTTCGTGGAACTCAACATGATCGACCTCAGGCAGAACCGCAAACCGGAGGGTTACAACCGCAAGGGGCGCATAAGGATGGTATTCCCGAACGATCGCAAGGAATTCTATATCAAATGCTTCAACAAATCCACCGACATGTCGCGGATAACGCAGTCGATCGGCGAGCGGCTCACCGAAGCCGGCGTGGATTTCGAGACGGAGTCCGATCTGGACATGTCCTTCTGATCCGCTACGGCCGGATCGCATGCGGCCGCGGGGCGGGAGATAGCCCGTAAATACTTGCAACACATCCTAACGGATGAGATCAACATACCCGACGGAGGCCGAACAATGTCAGAGGATTTCAGAGAACACAATGTGCCGGGCGGTCCGAACAACAAGGAGGGTCTCGGATTCGAGACCCTGCAGCTGCATGCGGGCCAGGAGCAGCCGGATCCGGCGACCGGGGCACGGGCCGTGCCGATATACCTGTCGACATCGTATGTTTTCAAGGATTCCAAACAGGCCGCCGACCGTTTCGCCCTGAAGGAGGTCGGCAACATCTACGGGCGCCTGACCAACGACACCCAGCTGGCCTTCGAGAAGCGCATCGCGGCGCTGGAAGGCGGCACGGCGGCATTGGCAGTGGCCTCGGGCGCGGCGGCGTTGACCTACACATTCCAGGCCCTGGCGGATGCCGGGGACCACATCGTCTCGTCGAACAACATCTACGGCGGGACCTACAACACCCTGGCCAACACCCTCCCGTCGATGGGCATCACCACCACCTTCGTCGATCCCGACGACTTCGACAACTACCGGGAAGCCATACGGGAGAACACCAAGGCGCTGTTCATCGAGACCTTCGGCAATCCCAACGCGACCCTGTATGACATCGAGGCATTGGCCGCGATCGCCCACGAGCACGGGCTGCCGCTGATCGTCGACAACACCTTCGCCACGCCGTACCTCTTCCGGCCGCTCGAGCACGGGGCGGACATCTGTGTCGAGTCGGCGACGAAGTTCATCGGCGGGCACGGGCTCGTGCTCGGCGGCGTGATCATCGAGAACGGCGGATTCGACTGGAGCGCCTCGGGCAGGTTCCCGAAGATCTCCGATCCGGATCCCAGCTACCACGGCCTGCCGTTCCACGAGACCTTCGGACCGGTCGCCTTCACGACCTGGATCCGCGCGGTCCTCCTGCGTGACACCGGCGCCTGCATCTCCCCGATCGCGGCCTTCGTGCTGCTGGAAGGGCTGGAGACGCTCTCGCTCCGCGTCGAGCGCCACGTGAGCAACTCGTTGGCGGTGGTCAGGTACCTGAGCCGCCACCCCAAGGTCGCCAAGGTCAACCACCCCTCCCTGGAGGACCATCCCAATCACGACCTCTACAAGAGGTACTTCCCGTCCGGCGCAGGATCGATATTCACCTTCGAGATCGAAGGCACCAAGGACGACGCCCAGAGGTTCTGCGAGAGGCTGAAGCTGTTCTCGTTCCTCGCCAACGTCGCCGACATGAAGTCGCTGGTCATCCATCCGGCCAGCACCACCCATTCGCAGCTGAGCCCGGACGACCTCGAGGCCGCCGGCATCAGGCAGACCACGGTGAGGCTCTCGATCGGCTGCGAGACGGTGGAGGACATCATCGCCGACCTCGAGCAGGCGTTCGCGGGGATCTGATCCCGTGCGGGGGCGCTGCAGCCGATGACCGGACCGTCGTCCGAGCTCGTGCGTGCCGGCCCGGAGGACGCCGAGGCGATCTCCTCGATGGCCTACGGTCTGCTCTTCGAGGTCTACACCTACGTGCCCGCGGAGAGGGTGAGCGAGTTCTACGAGGAGAACCTGACGGCGGACGCGATCAGGAGCCGGATGGCGGAAGGTCACGTCTACGCGTTCGCGGTCCTGGACGGCGGACGCGTCGGCTACATCTCCTACAGCATCGACGGCGCGGAGATGGAGATCGGCAAGCTCTACCTCATCGAGAGTCACAGAGGCGCCGGCCTCGGCTCTTGGATCATGGACCGCCTCCTGGGGACCGCCGTCGACGCCGGGGTCGGCACCGTCCGCCTGCAGGTGAACTGCGGCAATCACGGAGCGGTGAGGTTCTACGGGCGCAGAGGCTTCCGGAACGTCGCTGTGCGCAGGTCGTACGAGACCGAGATCATGACGATGGAGCTGCGTCTCTGAATCAGCCGACGAGCTCCTGCCAGCAGGACTCGATCTCCCGCATCATCCGCGCCACGGCTTCGTCGCGCGCCTCCAGCCGCTCCGATGCGGCGGCGATCTGCGTATCCGCGGACGCGGGCGAGGTGCCTCCGTAGGAATCGCGTCTGGCGACGCAGGACTCGACCGTGAGCAGGGCGTACACCTCCTCGCCGATGACGGCGCCGTCGCCGCCGAAGCTGTTGAACTCCGCGAGCGTCAGCTCCTCCAGCCGCTTCCCCGCGGCGATGCAGTGCCTGACCGCTTCGCCCACGATGCCGTGGGCCTCGCGGAAGGGCACGCCCTTGGTCACGAGGTGGTCGGCGAGGTCGGTGGCGTTGATGAAGCCCTCCTCGGTGACCTCCAGCATCCTGTCGGTGCGGTAGGCGGCGGTGGCGACGACCTTGGCGAGGATCCCCGCCGCGTCGGTCACGGTGTTCAACGCATCCATGACCGGGCGCTTGTCCTCCTGCAGGTCCCGGTTGTAGGACAGCGGCAGCCCCTTCATCATCACCAGCATCGATACCAGCCCGCCGATGACGGATCCGCTCCTGCCCCTGATCAGCTCGGCGATGTCGGGGTTCTTCTTCTGCGGCATGATCGACGAGCCGGTGGTGTAGCGGTCGTCCATCTCGATGAACCCGAACTCCTGCGAGGACCACAGCACCAGCTCCTCGCACAGCGAGGAGAGGTCGACGGCGGTCATCGCGGCGCAGAAGGCCAGCTCGGCGACGTTGTCACGCGAGGAGACGGTGTCGATCGAGTTCTCGGTGGGGCCGGCGAAGCCCAGGGCGGCGGCCGTCATCATCCTGTCGATCGGATAGGTGGTGCCGGCCAGGGCGGCGGCGCCCAGCGGGCACCGGTCCATCCTGGCGACGGCATCCATGAACCTGTCGGCGTCCCGTTGCAGCCGGGACGCGTGGGCCAGCATGTGATGGGCCAAGGTGACCGGCTGAGCATGCTGCAGGTGGGTGAAGCCGGGCAGGATCGTCGTGCGGTGCTCCCGCGCGACGTCGATCAGACCGCGGATCAGGGAATCGACGGCGGCGACGGCCTCCAGCGAGGCGTCGCGCAGGTACATCCTGAAGTCGGTGGCCACCTGGTCGTTCCTGCTCCTGCCTGTGTGCAGCCGGCCGCCGGCCGGGCCGATCATCCGGGTCAGCGTGACCTCGATGTTCGTGTGGATGTCCTCCAGGTCGCCGTCGACCTCGAGCTCCTCCTTCTCGAGGAGCGCGAGGATCCCCTTGAGCCCGTCGACCATCATGCGGGCGTCCTCGGCCGGGACGATGCCGCAGGCTCCGAGCATCCTCGCATGGGCGAGCGAGCCCATGATGTCGTAGAATGCGAGGGCGGAGTCCACATCCAGAGAGGAGGTGAACCACAGGGTGGATTCGTCCATGCCTTCCGCGAACCTCCCCGACCAGAGCGCCTTGCCGTCCATGCGATCACTTCTTCTGGATGCGTGCGGCCGTCCGGTCCGGCAGACCCCAGCAGTAGATGAAGCCGACCGCGGCCTCATGGTCGAAGGCATCGCCCTCGGCGTATGTCGCCAGGCCCATGTCGTAGAGGGAGTACTCGGATCTCCTGCCGACCACGCTGCAGCAGCCTTTGTACATCTTGACGCGCACGGTGCCTGTGACGAACCGCTGCGTCTCGTCGATGAAAGCGGAGATCGGCTCGCGCAGGCCGCCGAACCACAGGCCGTTGTAGACCAGCTCGGCGAACTTCTGCTCGAGGCCGCGCTTGTACTCGATGACATCCTTCTGCAGGGTCAGCGATTCCATGGCGCGGTGCGCCTTGATGAGTGTGACCGCCGCGGGGCATTCGTAGGTCTCGCGGCTCTTGATGCCGACCAGGCGGTCCTCCACATGGTCGATGCGGCCGATGCCGTGCTCTCCGGCGATCCGCCCGAGCTCGGTGATCAGCTCCACGCCGCCCATCCGCTTCCCGTCGAGTTCGACGGGTATGCCTTTCTCGAAGCCGATCTCCACGTACCTGGGCTCGTCGGGCGCCTTCACGGGGTCGGCGGTGTGTATCCACACACCGGCCGGCGGTTCCGCCCAAGCGTCCTCGAGCGCGCCGCACTCGCACGATGCGCCCCAGAGGTTCTCGTCGCGAGAGTAGGGCGATTCCTTCTTCACGATGATCTCGATGTCGTTCTCGTGCGCGTAGTCGATCTCCTCCTCCCTGGTCATCGCGCATTCCCTGAACGGGGCGATGATCCTGAGGCTCGGATCGAGCGAGGTGATCCCGACATCGAACCTCACCTGGTCGTTGCCCTTGCCGGTGCAGCCGTGGGCGATGAACTTGGCGCCTTCGCGTCTGGCCACGTCCACCAGGGCCTTGACGATCATCGGCCTGGCGATCGCCGTGCTCAACGGGTAGATGTTCTGGTATTCGGCGTTGGCCTTCAGCGTGGGCCAGACGAAATCCTCGACGAACTCCTCGCGGGCATCCACCGACTCCGCTTTGATCGCGCCGTTCCTCAGCGCGCGTGCGATCACGTCGTCGTTGCTCGGGGGCTGCCCGACATCGACCGCCACGGCGATCACGTCGAGGCCGTACCGCTCCTGCAGCCAGCGTATGGCCACCGAGGTGTCCAATCCGCCGGAGTACGCGAGGACGACCTTGTCCCTGCTCTCCCCCGTCTTACCCTTTCCCATGGAGTCTTCCGCTTTGCTCATTGGGTTTTCGATATCCTCTTATGGTTTATATTACTGTCTTGGAACGCGGCCGCGGGATGCGCGCGCAACCGCCCGCAGGACGTTCCCGATACGTCGTGCGGATGCACGGGAGCCCGTGCGGGCACGTCCGGGTGTACATTCCTGTTCTTATACGGACATGCGCCGGGCGACCGCCTGCCTGGGTAGGGTGTTGTCCCACAGGGTTCTCCGTGTATGTTTTGAGCTCCGCATGTGTGCTCAGCAACGTATGCGGTGAACTGTGTCTCAAATGGAACAATAGCTTTTTAATCGGTATGCGGGTAATCATCGGCATAATCGGTACGGTGGTTGACCATGGTGAAAGTAGGTGTGATCGGAGGTACGGGCTACACGGGGAGCGAGCTCTCTCGCATCCTCTGCATCCATCCGGATGTGGAGCTGGCGGCGCTGACCTCGCGTCAGAACGGCGGCAGGAAGGTGTCGGAGGTGCACACGTTCCTCAAAGGATACACGGATCTGGTGTTCACCGAGAGCATCTCGGAGACCCCCGATCTGGACCTCGTCTTCGTCGCCACGCCCCGCGGCGTGGCGATGCATGAGGTCCCGGCGCTGGTGGATGCGGGGATCAAGGTCGTCGACCTCTCCGGCGATTACCGCCTGAAGGACGTCGGCGTGTACGAGGAGTGGTACGGGCATGAGCATGTGGACGTCGACCATCTGGCCGACGCCGTCTACGGCCTCCCGGAGCTCTTCCGCGCCGATATAGCGGGCGCGGACCTGGTCGCGAACCCCGGATGCTACGCGACCGCCGCCATCCTGGCCTGCGCCCCGCTGGCGAAGTCGGGTCTGGCCGAGGACGACGTGATCATCGACGCCAAGAGCGGCACCTCCGGAGCGGGGATGGTGCCGTCGCCGCGTCTGCATCATCCGGCCTGCGGGGAGTCGATCATCCCCTACAGCGTCGGCAGCCACCGTCATACGCCAGAGATCGAGATGGCCGTCGGCATGTTCGCCGGCAACGGGATGGAGGTCACCTTCGTCCCGCAGCTCATCCCGATCGTGCGCGGCATCCTGGCCACGTGCTACTTCAGGCTGAAGGACGGCGCGGACGCGGACACCGTGGCGGAAGCGTACACGGCCCGGTACGGAGGCGAGCCCTTCGTGCACTATGTGGAGGAGCCGTCCATCCGCGCGGTGGTCGGATCGAACCACGCCCATGTGGCCACGGCGGTCGTCGGGCGCAAGGCGGTGGCCTTCGGAGCCATCGACAACCTGGTCAAAGGCGCCTCGGGGCAGGCGGTCCAATGCATGAACCTCATGCTCGGCTTGGACGAGACCGCGGGTCTCGGGTTCCCCGGGCTGGGAGTGTGAATCAAGGAGCATATCATATGGCTGATTTCATCGAAGGAGGAATAACCACCCCGCAGGGGTTCAAGGCAGCAGGAGTGCACAGCGGCGTCAAGTACCGCTCGCTGGACCTGGGGATGCTGTATTCGGAGGTGCCGGCGACGGCCTTCGCGGCATACACGTCGAACGCGGTCAAAGCGGCTCCGGTGCAGGTGATGATGAGCGACGATTCGCCCGAGCTCTCGGCGATCGTGATCAACAGCGGCAACGCCAACGCGCTCACCGGGCGCCGCGGCCTCGAGGACGCGCGGGCCATGCAGCAGGCGGCCGCCACCGAGCTGGGCCTGGACCCCAAGGCGGTGGGCATCATGTCCACCGGGCTGATCGGGCGGTTCCTCGACATGCACAAGATTCGTTACGGGATCAGCCGCGCCTCCCGCGAGCTCGACATCGGCCGCGAGGCCGACGGGCTGATCACCGAGGCCATCATGACCACGGACACGATCAAGAAGGAGGCGTCGGCACGCGTGCGTCTCGAAGACGGGACGCTGGTGTACATCTCGGCGATCTCCAAGGGCAGCGGCATGATCGCCCCGCACATGAAGGTGCTGCAGGGCACCACGCTGTCACTGGTCACCACCGATGCCAGGCTGACGCCGGCGTTCAAGGCGACCTGGCAGGAGATCCTCGACGACAGCATGAACATGGTCTCGGTCGACGGCGACCAGTCCACGAACGACACCTGCATCCTCCTGGCCAACGGCATGGCCGAGGG
>JAAYAP010000028.1 GCA_012719315.1 Methanobacteriota archaeon | reverse complement strand
CAGTAAGTGCTTCATCGTCCTTCAGATCAATTCGAACGCGGCGTTGATGGCCGCCTCGATAGCCACGGCCTTTGAATCGCCGGACCCGATGATGATCGCGTCCTCCTCGGTGATCCTCGTGCCGTGGCGTATCGCCCTGGCCACATCGGGGTCTTTCTCATCCAGTATCCAATCCGGGGGTATCATCAGATGTCCGTCGCGGATGACGATGGTCGTGCAGCCGGAGGCGCCCGCTTTGATCCCCGCGTCACGCTGCTGCATGCCGTTGTCGATCTTGTCCTTGACGTTGAAGACGAGCACGCCCTGCCAATGCTCCCCGACCACGGATCCGTGTATGGCGGGCACATCCACGATCTCGATCGGTATCTGCCGCAGGAAGGCCAATCCGTTCTTGGTGATGGAGATCCCGGTCTGCCTGATCTCGATGAACTCCCATTCTCTGAGAGTCTCGATGATGCGGCGCATGCTGCCCTCTCCGATGCCGATGGCATCGGAGAGCTTCTTCCTGCCCATCCTCCTGCCGTCGGAGAGGATGTGGAGCGCCCAGTAGATGTCCGCATCCGAGAAGCGGAACATCGGGCCGAATTGCGGGACCTCCATGATCTTCATGTCATCACACCCGGTGCCGGACCTCAGAAGGTCCTTACCTTACCGGTTGCGATAAGCTCTGTCACCTTATCAACGTTATCGAGCCAGCCGTCGGCGACGGCCGCGGCCTCCGCCTTCCATTTCGAGAAGTTCGGATCGGCTTCCGCGCCCGCGGAGACGATATCGATCGAGCAGTTCAGCGGCTGCGAGACGGGTTTGCCGATCTGGGAGAGGATCCTCACGCGGATCTCCGCCTCGTTGGTCACCTTCTCGGCGATGTCCTCGGCGATGAGCTTGGACATGATGTTGTAGATCTTGCCGATGTGGGTGATCGGGTTCTTGCCCGAGGTGGCTTCCATGGACATCGGCCTGTACGGGGTGATGAGCCCGTTGCACCTGTTGCCCCTGCCCACGGAACCGTCGTCGCCCATCTCCTGCGACATGCCCGTGCAGGTGAGGTAGAAGACATTCCTGTCGTAGTCGTCGCCGGTGTTGACATCAAGCTTTATGGATACTTTCTCGTCCCCCGCGATCTTGAGCGCATTGTCGTAGACGGCGTCATGGATCTCCGACATCGCCGAGATGTACGCCGACTTGTCGTCCAGGTGCTTGTCGACCATCGCGCAGGCGACGGTCAGGGTGATGTCGTCGCCGATCCTGGATGCCATGACCTTGACGTCCTGTCCCGAGGACGGTATCGTCTTCTTCATCTTGCCGTTGATGAACTCCTCCGTCTGCAGGACGAGCCTCTCGGTGATGGAGTACGGCGCATAGCCCACTCCGAACGAGGTGTCGTTCGCCAGGTAGCCGGAGGCCTTGTACACGCCGGTGAGGTCGTCGGAGCCCATGCCGAGCCTGGCGTCGAGGATGACCTCGGAATCCGCATCCAGGTTGGGGAAGGTCCGGCTCAGGTAGTCGCGGGCCGCTTTGAGTGCCACGGGGGTGCAGGGGAGGTTCACCACGTCCTTGCCTGTGTCGACCCTGGTGGTGGCGCGTCCGACCAACAGGATGTATGAGGGGTCGATGATGCTCCCGCCGCCGAACCTGGGTGCCGCCTGGCCGGCGGCGATCTGCGTCTCATCCGTGTTATGGTGCATTATGTGCCCGATCTCTTTGATGTACATCCTGCAGAGTGCTTTGCTGACCTCCTCCGCCAAAGCATCGGCGACGGAATCAGGGTGGCCGACGCCTTTCCGCTCCACGATCTCGATCTGCCTCAGGGGCAGGGGTACCTCGTTGATGCCGTTCACATAGATCTTCTTCTTTCCTGTAGACATTGTAAATCACCGCTCGCGCACGTGGGACACGTGTTCTAATATGAGACGCGGGTTCGTATAATATAACCATACATAAATGGAACTGATAAAAATATTCTTATAAGAATAATGTTTCATGCCGGTCGCATGAGGTTCCCACGGGCATCGGAGCTGAAGAGGATCCGCAAGAGCCTGGACATCACCCAGGTATCTCTGGCTCGCGAGTCCGGCGTCAGTCAGAGCACGATCGCGAAGATAGAGGGCGGGAGGATCTCCGCGAGCTACGAGACCGTGGTGCAATTGTTCGAGACGCTCGACCGCATCGGCAGCGGCCGCAAGAGCGAGGTCATGGCAGGGGATGTGGCCTCGCGGAACGTCGTGACCGTGCAGAGCTCGGATCCCGTTCAGACCGCCATCGAGATCATGAGGACCGCCGGATTCTCGCAGCTGCCGGTGCTCAGAGACGAGACCCCGGTGGGCAGCATCTCCGAGAGGAGCATCTTCAACATCCTCAGATCCGGCGGGACCCTGGATGAGATCAAGGACATGGAGGTCTCCGCCGTGATGGACGATTCGTTCCCGGTGGTCAACGAGAACACGTCCATGTCGGCGGTCACCTCGATGATGAGCGATTGCAACGCCGTGCTGGTGGCGCGGAGAGGCAGGATCGTCGGCGTCATCACCGGCACGGATATGCTCAGACTGATCTGAACCCGTTGCCGTCCAGCCTGTACATGCGGAGGTCCTCGGGGACCTCGGTGCACTCGAAGATCCTCCGGGCCTCCGCCTCCACCTCGTCGAGCTCGTCGTCGTAGCGGTTGCTCACGTGCACCAGCGCCAGATGGGCGCATCCCGTTTCCTTGGCGATGCGGGCAGCCTGACCGACGGTGGTGTGGCCGTACCTTGCGGCCAGTTCCGCCTCGCTGTCCCGGTAGGTCGCCTCGTGTATCAGCAGGTCGGCGTCCCGCGCGGCGGCCCTCAGGGCGTCGCACGGCACCGTGTCCCCGGAGTAGACGACCCTGAATCCGGGCCGCGCATCCCCGATCACATCCTCGGGCGACACCCCCTTCACCGTCTTCCCGTCCCGGAGTGCCTTGTAATCCGAGATCTCCAGACCCAGCTCCTCCGCTTTGGCGCGGTTGAACTGTCCCGGCCTGTCGGCGGTTTCGAGTGCGAATCCCACCGAGGGGACCCCGTGGACGGTCTTGAAGCAGTCGATCCTCAACCCGCCGATGCCGATGACGTCACCGTCGTCGACATCCTCTATGTCCAGAGTGTAGTGGCGCACCCCTTCGAAGAGCTCCAGCAGCGTCTCGACGGCATGCGTGAAACCCGGAGGCCCGCGGAGCACGAGCGGTTCGGTGCGTCCCGAGAGCCCCATCGTCTGCAGGAGGCCCGGCAATCCGAAGATGTGATCGCCGTGCAGGTGCGTTATGAGGATCCCCTTCAGCTTCATGAAGGACAGGGGCGATACCATCATCTGCCGTTGCGAGCCTTCGCCGCAATCGAACATCACCATATCCGCGCCGGCACGGACGACCGTGCACGCGGGGGACCTGCGTCTCGACGGTATGCTGGCGCCGGTACCCAGGAAAAGCACTTCCAACATCATCCGGCCCTTCGATCAGTAGATCGAATCCAGTTTCCTCGAGGACTTGGATATCTTCTTGTATTCTTTGTAGTGCTCCCTGCACAGATGCACGGTGCGGGCCTCGGGATCCTTCAGGCTCATCCCGGTATCAACCACCTGTTTGATGTTCAACGACCGTTCGGACACCTCGTCGCAACCGGCCACGTCGCATGATCTGGCATCGGCCTCGCGTCTCATCGCCATGCTTACCCGACCGCGTTATACGGCTTATATTACTTTCCGAAGCGGGCATATCATGGGCGTCCGCTCCGACGGAAGGTCATATTTAAATCGACGCAAACTATACCCGCACGCATGACCAAAGTCGCCCCATCGATGCTTTCCGCCGACTTCTCCCGGTTGGGGGAGGAGCTGCGACGCATAGAGCAGGCGGGTGCGGATTGGGCACACATCGACGTCATGGACGGTGTCTTCGTACCTAACATCACCATCGGCCCCTCGGTGATCGGATCCATCCGCCACATCTCCGAGATGCCTTTCGACGTGCACCTGATGATCCGGGATCCGCTCAGGTACGTCGATGCCTTCACCGAGGCCGGCGCCGACATGCTCACGGTGCACGCCGAGGCCGAGGGGAGCATCCCGGAGACGCTGCGCCGGATCAGGGACAACGGCGTCGCGGCCGGCATCACGCTGAACCCGCCGACACCCATTGCCGAGTTGGACCGGTATCTCGCCGATGTCGACCTCGTGCTGATCATGACCGTGCAGGCGGGATTCGGCGGCCAGCAATTCAAGGAGGACTGCCTCCACAAGATCGAGTACGTCAGGAGATGGGCCGACGACCACAATCCCGGCTTGGAGATCTCGGTGGACGGCGGCATCAACCGTCTGACCGGCAGACGGGCGGTGGAGGCGGGTGCGACGGTGCTCGCCGCCGGGAGCTCGCTGTTCGGAGCGGCGGACATGGCCGCGGAGATCCGGCTCTGGAAGGGATTCGGGCCCGATCCGCGGGTGTGATCGCATGGGCGTGAATCTCTCCGGATTGGTCCAGCCTCAGGTTGTCGATCTGTCTTATCTGCGCGGCAGGACCGTCGCCATCGATGCCTACAACATGATTTACCAGTTCCTCTCCACGATCAGGCAGCCGGACGGCAGTCCGCTCTGCGACCGCGAGGGCCGCGTGACCTCGCATCTGTCGGGGATCCTGTACCGGACCTCGAACTTCATCGAACAGGGCATCGAGCCCGTGTTCGTCTTCGACGGCAAACCCGATGCCCTCAAGACCGCCACCTTGGACGAACGGCGGGACCGGCGCGAGCAGGCCGTCATCGAATGGGAGGAGGCCAAGGAGGCGGGGGACATGGAGCGGGCCTTCTCGAAGGCGCAGCAGACCTCCAGGATGACCGCGGAGATCAGAGCGTCGTCGGAGGCCCTCCTCGACGCGATGGGCCTGCCGCGGGTCGACGCCCCCGCCGACGGCGAGGCCCAGGCGGCGTACATGTGCATGAAGGGGTCGGTCTACGCCGCGGCCTCCCAGGATTTCGATTCGCTGCTCTTCGGCACGCCCCTGCTGGTGAGGAACATGACCATCACCGGCCGGAGGAAGATGCCCGGCAAGAACGTGTACAGGGATGTCACCCCCGAGTTGATCTCCTCGGAGGAGTTCCTCGGCTCCCTGGGCATCAGCAAGGAGCAGCTCGTCGACATGTGCATACTCATCGGCACGGATTTCAACCCCGGCATCCGCGGGATCGGACCCAAGAAGGGTCTGAAGTACATCAAGGAGTTCGGGGACCTCGAGCATGTCCTGCCGCATATCGGCAAGGAGATACCGGATTACGAGGAGATCCGCGCCATCTTCCTCGACGGACCCCACTCGGATGATTACAGCACCGAGGCCGCGGAGCCGGACAGGGAGGCGGTGATCGAGCTGATGACCGCCTACGACTTCTCGCCCGAGAGGGTCACGGGGACGTTGGAGCGGATCGAGACGGCCAGGAAGAAGGAGCGGGAAGGCCGGAAGCAACGCTCCCTGGACAACTGGTTCTGAACGCCCCCTGCATGCCGTCAGCCTTCCGGCTGGATTAACTATATAATCATGCTGGGGATAGCCTCGGATGCCGTCGGGCAAGATATACCCGACACCATGAGGACGAGCGATGATAAAGCAGATCCGTGCCAATTATGACGCGCCGGCCATCGAGAAGGAGATCCAGGAACGCTGGGAGTCCATCGATGCATACCGTAAGGCCAAAGCCCTGAGAGAGGGCGGGGAGAGATTCTATTTCGTGGACGGCCCTCCGTACACATCGGGCAACGTGCACCTCGGCACCGCCTTGAACAAGGTCATCAAGGACATACTCCTGAGATACTGGAGGATGCGGGGTTACAACGTCCGCGACCAGCCCGGCTTCGACATGCACGGCCTGCCGATCGAGGTGCAGGTGGAGAAGAAGATCGGCGTCCACTCGAAGAAGGAGATCGAGGAGGGAGGCATCGACAGGTTCGTGGACGCCTGCAAGAAGCATGCGCACACGCTCCAGGAGGAGATGACCGGGCAGTTCAAGGACCTGGGCGTGTGGATGGACTGGGACCACCCGTATCGGACCCTGGACCCCGGGTTCATGGAATCCGCTTGGTGGAGCGTGCGACGCGCCTACGACCAGGGGTTGCTGAGGCCGTCCAACCGCGTGGTCACCTGGTGTCCCAGGTGCGAGACCGCCCTGGCGGAGGCGGAGATCGAGTATTGGGACGAGAACGACCCTTCCATCATCGTGAGGTTCCCGCTCGCCGACGACAGCGGTGTCAATCTGGTCATCTGGACGACGACACCCTGGACCCTGCCGGGCAACATGGCGGTCGCGGCGCATCCGGACCACATCTACGTCAAAGCCGCACTGACCGACGGCGAACGGGCCGAGACCGTCATCTGCATGGAATCCCAGACGGAGTATGTGATGGAGAAGGGAGGCTACACGGAGTCCGAGGTCCTGGAGAGGTTCCGGGGCACCGAGCTGCGCGGCCTCGGCTATCTGCCGCCGTTCGAGATCGATGCGGGATGCAGGGGATCCGGCGAGTGGACCTTCAAGGTCGTGAATGCGGATTACGTCGAAGAGGACAACACCGGCCTGGTGCACACCGCGCCGGGATTCGGTCCCGACGATTTCGAGACGGGGAAGAAGCACGGCATCCACCCGTTCTGCCCCGTGGGCGAATCGGGCAGGTACACCGAGGAGTTCCCGATGATGGCCGGCCGCAAGGTGAAGACGGCCAACGACGACATCATCGCGTACCTGGACGGCAAGGGGCTGCTTTTCAGCAGCGAGAAGCTCATGCACAGGTACGGGCACTGCTGGAGGTGCAAATCCCCGATAATATACAGGAACACACGGCAATGGTTCATCGACATCCCCGCGGTCAAAGAGACGATGCTCGACGAGATCGACCGCGTCACCTGGGTCCCGGATTGGGCCGGAGCGTCCCGTCAGAAGAACTGGGTCGAAGGGGCCAGGGACTGGTGCATAACCCGTCAGCGGTACTGGGGCATACCCCTGCCCGTATGGGAGTGCGGATGCGGCAACATCAAAGTGGCAGGGCAGTACAGCGACCTCGAATCGGGCGACGGCTACGTCCCCGGGATGGATCCGCACCGCCCCCGCATCGACGAGGTGACCTTCGCGTGCCCCGACTGCGGCGGCACCATGCGCCGGATCCCCGATGTGCTCGACGTCTGGTTCGACTCGGGCGTGGCATCCTGGGCTGGTCTGGGCTATCCCGCCGAGAAAGACGAGTTCGAAGCCTGGTGGCCGCCCAGATTCATCGTGGAGGCCCACGATCAGACCAGAGGCTGGTTCTACACCCAGCTGGGCGCGGGCGTCATCTCCTTCGGGAGGGCCCCGTACGACGAGGTCATGATGCACGGCTGGATGCTGGACATCAAAGGGGAGAAGCTCTCCAAATCCAAAGGCAACTCGGTCGACCCCGCCGACATCATCGGACGCGTGGGGAGGGATCCGCTCAGATGGTACATGATCGAGAGCAACGCGCCGTGGGAGGACACCTCCTTCCAATGGAATCCCAAGAACTCCAATCCCGAGAAGAACAGCGGACCCGGGAACGCCAGGAAGATGCTCAACACCTTCTGGAACGTGGTGAATTTCGCCTCCACGTACATGATGATCGACGGCTACGACCCCGACGCGCACGACCTGGCGTCGGTGAGCGGATACCTCAGGGATGAGGACCGCTGGATGATGTCGCGGACCGAGAAGCTCAAGAAGACCGTCACCGAGTGCATCGAGAGCCGGGAGCTGCACAAAGCCGCCCGCGCGATCGACAACTACCTGACCGAGGACCTCTCGAGATGGTATGTGCGCCTGGTCAGGGACAGGAGCTGGTCAGAGGACGAGGATGCCGGGAACGATAAAACGGCATCGTATTTCGTGCTCCATCATTCGATCATGAACGCCGCCCTGATCCTGGCGCCTTTCGTGCCGCATATCGCCGATGAGGTCTACCTCCACATGGGAGGGAGGCTCGAGTCGGTCCATATGGAGGATTGGGTGCGGTGCGACGAGAGCCTGATCGACGAGGCCCTTGAAACCAGCATGTCGACGATCCAGAGCATCATCGAAATCGTGGCTTCGGAACGGGCGAAGATGGGCAGCAAACTCAGATGGCCGTTGAAGAGGATAACCGTGGCCGGTGCCACCGAGGAGGCGAACCGGGCGGTGAAGGTCTTCGAAGCCGTCCTGCTGCAACAGGGCAACATCAAGGGGATCGACTACCTTTCGCCGGAAGCTCCGACGGCCGATCCCGACACGGAGTATGTCGGATTCTCCGACGGCAGGGTCTCCATCGACTTCGAGGTCACGCCGGAGATCGAGGCCGAAGGCTATGCCAGGGAACTTATGCGCCGGGTGCAGCAGATGCGCAAGGACATGAGGCTCGATGTCGAGCAGTTCATCAACTGCGACATCAAGGCCGACCGCCATCTCATCGGACTGTTCGAGATCTGGAAGGAGCGGATAATCACCGAGATAAGGTCGAAGAAACTCGTGTTCACCGAAACGCCCGACGGTCAGGAAGTGCGGGTCTGGGATGTCGACGGCAAAGAGATCGTCATCGGCATCAGCCCGGCCGAGCAATGAGCACGGGGGGCTCCGCCCCCCGCAGGCCGCTCACCCGCTCCTGTCCAGCAGACGCGAGAGCATCTCGAAGGTCTTGTCGACCATCAGCGGATCGTCGCGGACCTCTTCGAAGGTCATCCATTCGAAGCCGGTGTTCTCCTGATTCAGCACCGGTTCGGCAGAATCCAGCCTGTACAGGAAGAGCGTCACCTCCCAGAGGATGTCGCCCTCTCTGACGAAGAACGGTTCCAGCTGCGCATCCGGTTTACCGACGTGTATGCGCGTCTCCTCCCGGATCTCCCTTATCGCGGCTTCCACCGGGGTCTCGCCGCGTTCGACCTTGCCGACCACCAGCGAATGCCTCCCCGAGAACGATCTCGCATCCTCGGGCCGGTGCAGCACCAGGATCCTGTCGTCGACGATGATCGCCGACGAGGCGGTCTTGATGCAGGCGATCTCGAGGGACACCGTGCCGTCGGTGCCGTTGACGTAGACCGTGTCCCCCTCTTTGAACAGATCGGTGTTGACCATGTCCACCATCGGTATCGACGAGATGACCGCTCCGGTCGTGACGATCGTCTCGGCGGACCTGTTGATTATCGCGGCGGGAGCCTTGCCGTGGACCATGAGATCGTACATCACGAACGATCCGACCGTGCTCCCCTTGCCGCAGGGGAAGACGAAGACCTTGTCCGAGATATCGGCTTTGCTCCCGATCCTGAGGATCCCGGTCTTGGTGTCGACACCGCCGAGGAAGCTGAACGGCTCGTCCACCTTGACGACCTTGCCCTTGGCGAGCCCGTTCGAGATCGCCCTGCCTTTGATGATCATGCGATCACCTTCAGGAGCTCGGACAGATCCCGGCACATGACCTTTTGAGAGCACAGCGTCGGCAGGTAGTTGCCGGCCTTGGCCGAATTGGTGCCGGTGCATTGGCAGAACCCTTCGATCGGCGAGACCACCATGCAGGTGTCGGCGAGCACGGGTCCGAATCCCTCGAGTATCCTCACCTCTTCGGGGCAGCGGTCCCGGACGGCGGCCGAGGTGCAGAACCAGATCTCGACGTCGTTGTCGATCCTGGTCTTGCCCTTCAGCAACGCGGCGATGTCCTTCACCTCCTTCTCGGA
This sequence comes from Methanobacteriota archaeon, assembly GCA_012719315.1. GTDB lineage: Archaea > Thermoplasmatota > Thermoplasmata > Methanomassiliicoccales > Methanomethylophilaceae > Methanogranum. Next base: position 8,767 of record JAAYAP010000028.1, on the reverse strand, counting down.
CAGGTGCGGACATCCCAGAGCGATCAATTGCACATCGTCCGTGCTGTTCAGCTGCTCGTGGGCGGCCTTCAGCTCGCGTTCGCCTATGTGGATGACCTCGAGGCCGTCTAGATCGAAGCCGCCGGCCTCGGGTGTGACCCCCTCGACATGGAACAATGCCACGGAACCGGCGGCCGCCATGGCGGCGGCCATGGATTTGGCGTCCTCGAGCGCAGGGGATATCCCTCTGTAATACGGGATGCCGTTGCCGATCCTCGTGCCCACCGCCTGGCCGAGCAGCGAGTAGCTGAACATCGACCCGTCGATGTCCGCATCGATGATGACGGTCGGCTTCCTGTTCTCATCCAGATGGAGCCCGTAGTTGGCGGTCTTGCCGAGGATGGCCGCGGCCAACGCACCGGGTCCGCCTTCACGGTTGGTCCTCGCTCCGATGTAACTGTTGGCGAAGGACAGGGCCGAGGATTCGGCCCAGGCGATGTGGTCTCCGAATCCCGGCACATTGTCATTGAGATAGGGTGTGCAGGAGCAGCTGGTCATGACGCCCATGGCACCGTAGAGTTCGATCACCCTCAGCTGCTTCTCCGCGAAATGCGGGTCGATATGCATCTCCCGCCATCTCTCACGGTCCATACCCACCGGGTTGAGCGTCGATCTGACGGATACCTTGGCGCCTCCCGCGACCATGTCCTCGAGGTATTTCAGCCCCCCGTCGCCGATGGTCTTGTACGACGCGCCGGAGAGATGCGCGGAAGTGATGTCCACCAGACCCTCGGCGCCGTAGACCTTGCCGAGGGCGACCAGCAGCTCCATCGCCTTCTGCGTGCTCACGCCTTTCTCTCCGTCCAATGCAGCTTGCTCATCCCGGGTCAGTAGCATAACCCGTACAAGGGCTGGCCCGGATAAATGCCTTGTTGTTTATGGCCGGAGGGATCGGACCCGGACGACGATCCGGATCCGATCCCTCCGTTGTGCGTTCACTCCCCGTGTCCGCCGCAGTCTCCGTGGTGCATATGCTCGCGGCAGACGGACCCCGTGGAGACCAGCTCTCCTTTCAGATACTTCTCGGCGGCGACAGTCGCATCGCCGGATGCGCCCACGATCACCTCGATCCCGTTCGCGTTGAACAGATTGATCGCGGCCTCTCCCATCCCTCCCGAGATGATGACGTCCGCTCCGTTCTCCTTCAGGAACATCGGAAGGAAGTTCGGGCGATGGCCCGGGTTGGCGATCGATTCCGTGTTCACGATCCTCCCTCCGTCGGCATCGTATGCCCTGAACGATCCGCAATGTCCGAAATGCTGCGTCACCTGTCCTCCGTCGCTTGCCACAATTATCCTCATTCTCTCATTCCTCCTGTTTTCTTCTGTTTCTCTCATCTGCTCATGCCGGGGCCCGCGTGCGGACTCCGGTCCAATATCTTCATCGTCTCCGCGAAGACCCTGCGGATAGCCTCCCCCGCAGGGCATTCGACATCCACCGGGGCCATGCCCCTGTTCACCGCTCTCACGACCTCGGAATCGTACGGTATCTCCCCGACATACGGCACATCCCTCTCGGAACAGTACGCCCTTATGCGCTCGGTCATCCGCGGGTGCGCATCCGCTTTGTTGACGCACACGACCGTGTACGCCCGCAGCTTCTCGGCCGTATCCAGTATGCGCTCCATGTCGCTGATCCCCGATACGGAGGGTTCTGCGACCACCAGCACCATGTCGACGCCGGAGATGGATGCGATGACCGGGCAGCCGATGCCCGGCGAACCGTCGATGACCGCCAGGGGCGCCTGCCGGGATGCCTTCTCCATCCGTCTCTTGACCTCGGCGACCAGCAATCCGGTGGTCCCGTTGCCCATCCTCAACTGCGCTGTCGAGAACACGCCTTTCTCGGGATCCCTGTAGAGCAGGAGATCCCCGGCGACGGCGGGCAGCATGCTGATCGCATCGACCGGGCACACGTGATCGCACAGCCCGCAGCCCTCGCAGGCGCGAGCGTCGATCGTCAGGTGTCCATCGATGCTGATCGCTCCGAAACGGCACATCTCCTCGCACAATCCGCAGAGGGTGCAACGCGCTTCGTCCACATGGGCCTTGGGCAGCCCGTGGTAATCCTCCGTCTCCGGCGATCCGCGTTCGAGCACCAGGTGGAGATTCGGCGCATCGACATCGCAATCCGCACATGCCCTGGCTTCGGCGAGGCGGATCATCGAGGCCGCCACGGTGGTCTTCCCCGTACCGCCCTTGCCGCTGAGGATCAGCAGCCGTTTCATCCGACCGCCTCCGTTATCCTCTCCAGGAGGTCCCGGAACATCCTCTCGTATCCCGTGTCCGCCCAGGAGGCGATCGTCGCCTCCGAGCACAGCCTGCCCAGTTCGAGGTCGAACGGGATCCTGGCCAGGATCGGTATGCCGTTCTCGATGCAGAACCTCTCGGAAGGGTCCTCCTCCCCTTCGATGACCTTGTTGAGCACGGCTCCGACCGGTTTGCCGAAGACACGTGCAAGCTCGGCGACCATGCCGAGGTTGTGCGCCCCGAAGACGGTCGGCTCCGAGACCAGGATGCAGAAGTCCGCGTCTTTGATGCTCTCCATGGCCATGCAGGAGCTGCCCGGCGGGCAATCGATGAACACGTCGTCATCCTCGGCCGACGCCTTCTCCAGCAGCCTGCCGATGATCGGCAGCCCGATCGCCTCGCCGATGTCCATCGTCCCCGTGTGCACGACGACGTCCCCGGAACGGCCGGTATCCACCGTGCCGATCCCCCGCTCGTGCTCGGAGATCGCTTCACGCGGACAGACCACGGAGCATCCTCCGCACGAGTGGCATACGTCGTCGAAGACCATCAGACGGTCCAGCGAGTAACTCAATGCGTGGAATCTGCAGAAACGGACGCACTCCAGGCAACCGTCGCATCTCTCGGGGTCGGCTCTGGGGACGAGGACGGTCACGGTCTCCCGGACCACGCCGTCGGGTTTGAAATAGAGGTGTCCGTTGGGCTCCTCGACATCGCAGTCGACATAGACAGCCGACCGGGAGACGGCGGCAAGGTTCACGGACACCATCGTCTTCCCGGTGCCTCCTTTGCCGCTGAGCACCGCGACCCTCATCTCAGTGCGCCCCGTGATGCCCTTTGACGACCGTGTCCAGTTCGGACAGGCCGCCTTCCAGATACGCCGCGATGCCGCTCTTGGCGGTCCCGGACGGTAAGAGCATGATCTTGATGCCTGCTCCCTTGAGCGCGGCATACGCCCGATCGCCGCACCTGGGCGTCAGCAGGACCTCGGCCCCCGCGTCGATCATCAGCTGGGCCGCCGCCACTCCCGCACCGGACGGGCTGTCCTTGGAGGTGTTGGCGATTATCTCCGCGGCTTCCGTCTCCGTGTCGTAGAGCAGGTAGTACGGCGCCCTGCCCAGCGAAGGGTTGATGTTCGAATCCTCTGTCTCGTTCTCTATCGGCACAACTATCTTCATATTATCCTCCTGTCCGCCGCGTGCACTCACCTGGGCGCTCCCTGGAGACGTCTGCATGCTCTGTGTTTGCGGCAGACTTCTCCGTGTTCGCACAACCGGTACCGGCCGCCGTCGATGATCAGCGGAAGGCCTTCGACAAGCGATCTCGCCACTTTCCGCCTCGCCTCGCTGTAGATGCTCTGCACAGTGGTACGTGCGACGCCCATCCGTTCGGCACACTCCTCCTGGGTCATGCCCAGATGGTCGATCAGGCGGATCGTCTCGTACTCCTCGACATCCATCCTCACGACTCCTGCGTCGGCCGACGCCGGATCCAGCGGTCCGAATTCCCGGACCGGGGGCAGACAGCAGACGTTCTTCCATTTCCTCGGACGTGTCATCAGGTATCACCTTCCTGCGGTGCGGACACGGCAGTTTCTGACATATGTCAATAACAGGCATTTTATATAAACTTGATTCCGAAGCAGAACATATCGGGGAAGATGAAGAGGGAAGTGAGCTCGCCGGGATTCGAACCCGGGTCTAGGGCTCCGGAAGCCCCTATTCTATCCAAGCTATACTACGAGCCCTTTTTTCCGGCCTCCCGTTTCGGGAGGGAAGTGATTTGCCGGGAACCCGGATGAGGTCCCCGGCGATCCTGCGGCTCCTCTTAGAGAGGGTTGGAGCCGGATGAAGATTCGCCCTGTTCACTCCTTCTTGTTGAACTCGGTGTACCCGCAGTTGCCGCACGAGGTGCGGTCCTTGTGCACTGCCATGAACACACCGGGTCCGCACTTGGGGCAGGCGGGCTTGGTCCTGACGACCTTGTCGCCCTCGACCTTGTACGCATCCTTCTTGGACACGCCCTTGCTCTTCTTGGCTGCTGCTGCCTTCGCCATCGTCATCACTCCGTCTCCGCCGCGGCGGGCGCCTCTTCCTCGATGCCGTTCCTCTTCAGGAGGTACTCGCTCTCGAATTCGATCGCCGCCTCCTTGGAGTCGTACACCTTCGCATAGCCGTCGGATTTACCGATGCCGTAGGCCGTCTCGAACGCATCGATGACGACGCAGTTCCTCTTGACCTTCAGTTTCTTCGCGATCTCTTCCGCCACCGCGTTCCTGCCGGGCGTGGATCCCCCGACATGTTCCACCGCGAAGCGGATCTCCTCCCTCTTCAGGAGAGGGTTCTTCCTCTGTTCTTTGATCTCTATCTTCATTCCAACTCCTCCATCTCTTCCATGAGCAGTTCGATCTCCCTGCGGATGCCGCCGTCGATGACGACCAGCTTCATCCCGAGCCCCGGCCAGCCGTAGATCACATACGACCCTTCGGGAGCCAGGAGGATGCACGGCAGTGTCGCCAGATCCTCCTCCCCGATGACGCGTATGATCCCCGGTCCGTCCTTGACGGCCCGTCCGATCGCCGTTGCGAGTTCGACGGACACCGTGCCCGCCTCGTTGCTCACGACGATCTCCTCCAAGCCCCTGTCCCTGACAAGGGCCGCGAATCCGGTCATCTCGCGCCTTTCCGTCATCCCGTCGTACACCGACAGGTCCGGCACGATCCCGTGTTCCCGCACGGTCAGCGACACCACGTCGCCCACCGTGATGAGCATGCGTTCCTCGTCGAGCTCGTGCAGCCTCTCTTCGGGGAGGTCGATGCCCAACGGCCTTTTGAAGAGATCCCTCTTCCCGTCGGGTATCCTCCTGCCTTTGGAGACTGTCATGCTCAACGGACCTTGAGTGCGTATCTGCCGTTGGCGGTTATCCCCATCCTCTGGGCGATCTCGGATTTCTCGAAATCCACCACTGCGACGTACCCCTGCCATTCCCTCGAGGTCTGTTCACCGCAACGAGGGCAGATATCGGCTTCCGAGATGAAGTTGCAGCCTTTGCACGCTTTCAGCACCGGCCCCGCCATCACTCATCGCCTCCCTGCCTCTTCTTGCGGTCCTCCTCCAGCCACTGGAGTTTGCCAAGGCCGGGCTGACGCATGGTCAGGCCGATCTTGCTGTCCTGCGGATTCTTCTCGTTCAGGTCGATGCTGACTATCCTCGCCCTGACGATGTCCCCCACGGACAGGGACCTCCCGGTCTCCTTGCCCACCAGCCTCTGGTTGACCTCGTCGATGTCGACGCGGTCGTCCATCACCTGGCTGATGTGCAGCAATCCGTCGAGAGGTCCGAATCTGACGAATGCACCGAATTTGAGGATCTCCACGACGACGCCCTGGATGATCTCGTTGTCCTTCGGTTTGAAGACGATCTGCTCGTACCTCACCGTCTGATAGACGCCTCCGTCACCGTGGACGATGCGTCCCGGGCCGACGGGCTTCACATTCCGGATGAGTATCGCCATGGACTTGTCCTCGGTGAGCCTGCCCTCGTGGGTGTCCCATGTGAGGGCGTCGATCACCTTGGCAATGTCGTCTTTGAGCTCTACAGGGGGTATGCGGACTATCCTCTCAGCCTCGGTTAACATGTACATGACAGATCCTCTCGAATGGTTCCGATTATATTCAACCTATATATAAAACTCGCGCGTGGAACCGTCCGCTGAAGCGATATCGGTGAAAAAAGATAAGGAGGGGGTGTCACCCCCTTTGTTGCCTTCACACGACGACGAAGAGGACTGCCGTGACCAAGCAGATGGTCGAGAGCAGCTTCACGAGGACGTGGATGGACGGGCCCGCGGTATCCTTGAACGGATCCCCGACGGTGTCTCCGACGACCGCCGCCGCGTGCGCGGGCGAGTTCTTCCCGCCGTGCAGGCCGGACTCGATGTACTTCTTGGCGTTGTCCCAGGCCCCTCCTCCGTTGTTGAGGAAGTTCGCCATGAGGATGCCGACGATGGTGCCGACCATGATGAGCGCGCCCACCGCCTGGTACGAGTAGTCCTCGAAACCGGCCATCGGGCCGAAGACGAACCTGTACAGCAGGCCGAAGGCGACCGGCACGATTATGGGCAGGAGCGCAGGAACGACCATCGCCTTGAGCGCACCGCGGGTCGCGATGTCCACGCACTGCGCGTAATCGGGCTCCTCGGTCCCCTCCATGATGCCGGGACGCTCGCGGAACTGCCTGCGGACCTCTTCGATCATCTCGCCGGCGGCCTTGCTGACCGCCCGGATGGCGAGCGAGGTGAAGAAGAACACGAGGACTGCTCCGACCAGACCGCCGACGAAGATCAGGGGATCGCCGAGATTGACGTTGAAGACCTCGCTGAGGCTCTTCCCGGTGATCTCGGAGACGATCTCGAAGAACGCCGCGAACAGCAGGAAGGCCGCCAGAGCGGCGGACGCCATCGCGTAGCCCTTGGTCAGCGCCTTGGTGGTGTTGCCGGCGGAATCGAGCTTGTCGGTCCTGTCCCTGACCTCCGAGGGCTGGTTGGACATCTCCGCGATGCCGCCCGCGTTGTCGGTGATCGGCCCGAAGGTGTCCTCGGCGAGGATGAAGGCGGACGAAGCCAGCATGGCGATCGTGCCCACGGCCGTGCCGTAGAAGCCGAAGATCATCTGGTCCGCTCCCGCGGGTGCGGCGAAGTATCCCAGCAGGTATGTGGCGATGATCGCGCCGACGATGCATACGACCGGGAGGACCGTCGACTCGAGTCCGACGGATATGCCCTGGATGACATTGGTCGCAGGCCCGGTCTCGGACGCTTTCGCGATCTCCTGCACCGGCCTGTGGTCACCCGTGTAATATTGTGTGAGGTACACGATCGCAAGTCCGAGGATTATGCCCACGATGCCTGCTATCGTGAAGAAGTACCATTTGTCGCTTTCGCCGCCGAGCATCACATACGTGGTCACGATCAACGATGCCACCACGAGGGCGATGGTCAGGTAGTAGCCCTTGTTGAGGGACTTGCACACATCGGCGTCTTCGCCGGGGAGCCTGACCACGAGTATGCCGACCAGCGATGCGATCAGACCGAAGGCCATCAGGACCAGCGGGAGGAAGACCCAGTTGTTGGATATGCCCGTGCCGCTGGAATATGCGACGACCGCCGTGCCGATGACCATCGCGCCGATGATCTCGGCCGCCGTCGACTCGAAGATGTCCGCGCCGCGGCCGGCGCAGTCGCCGACGTTGTCGCCGACGAGATCCGCGATGACCGCAGGGTTCCTGGGGTCGTCCTCGGGGATGCCCGCCTCGACTTTGCCGACGAGGTCCGCACCGACATCCGCGGCCTTCGTGTATATGCCTCCGCCGAGCTGAGCGAACAGGGCCGCGAAGGATGCGCCGAACGCGTATCCCACGACGGCGTGGAGGGTGGTGGTCAACGAATCGCCGGAGGAACCGCCCTCGATCGCGCTGTAGGCGAGCACGACCGCGAACAACCCGACCAGGCTGAGCGCCGAGACGGCGATGCCGGAGAGCGCGCCGCCGCGGAACGAGCATTTGAATGCGTCATCCAACGATCTGCACGCGGCACTGGCCGTCCTGATGTTCGAGTTGACGGAGACCTTCATGCCTATGTACCCGGAGAGGATGGAGAATCCTGCGCCGATCAGGAAGGCGACCGCGACCTTTGGTCCGAGATAGCCTTCGAAACCCGAGACGAAACCCGCCAATGCGAGGATCGCCGCGAGAACCACGCTCACGATGCCTATCGTCTTGTACTGGCGCCTCAGGTATGCCATGGCGCCGGTCTCGATCGCGTCCGATATCTTCTGCATCTCGGGTGTGCCTTTGTCCCGGGCCCATACGTCCCTGAAGAAATACACCGAGAATATCAGTGCGACCACTGCTGCGATAGGGATCATGAACAACATATTGCTTGTGTCCAATACATCGATTATCATTATGTATAACCCCTTTCAGTGGTCACGGGGTATGGTGCTGTTGTATATAAGAACAACCGAGGACGCGTCGGTATCAGACGATCGGGCCTTCCGGCAGGCCTCGGGCCGCGGCGAGCGCATCGGCGTCGGTCCGCCTGCCGTCGCTTCCGACCAGGGACCTCCCGCCGTCACCGGTCAGATACCCCGGGCCCAAGGTGATCACGGGGTTGATCGCGGGCACTCCCCACACCCGTTCGACCAGGACCGCTCCGGCCCTGCAGGTCAGCGCCACGATCAGGTCCGCCTCCCCGGGCAGCTCCCCGCGGCCGTCCCTCAGCAGGCTGCTCTCCATGCAGGATGCCGAGGTCCACCCCAGGTGCACCACCGCGACGCCGTCCGCCTCCAGGGCCACGGCCAGGCGCTGCGCCGCCTCCCGGCCGCCGATGCCGTTGTACCTCGCGCACGTGTTGCAGGTCCATACGGCGACCTTCTTGCCCTCGACGGCCTCCAGGAGCGCGGGGTAATCCCTGTCCCGGGT
>JAAYAP010000005.1 GCA_012719315.1 Methanobacteriota archaeon | reverse complement strand
GCGGACTCGATGAATTGGACAGGCGGATAATCGAGTTGCTCAGCAATTCCAGCCAGGGTTCTTACAGGCAGATCGCCAAACAGCTCTCCGTCCATCCGACCACGCTCATACAGAGGGTCAAGAACCTTGAAGCCAAGGGGATCATCAACGGCTACCGGGCCAAGATCGACTACATGAACCTGGGCTACGAGTACATAGGCTTCGTCCAGGTGCGGTCGCGGGACGCGGCCGCGGTGCGGGAGGGACTCAAGGGCATCGTCCAGGTGATGGCGGTCTACGACGTCACGGGCAATGCGGACCACATAGCGATGGTGTCCTGCCGCGACCGGGCGGAGTTCGCCGCGACCATCGATGCCATCAACGCGCTGGACGGCGTGACCGAGACCAGCACCGCGGTCATCCTCGACGTGGTCAAGGATTCCAACGAGTTCATCCCCGATATCATGAACCTCTGAACCGTTATATCGAGAAAAACGGTTTTATACAGCGCCGTTCTACAAGTGGCCGTAGTATATTTCTCAAGAGGTACCGCGATGAGGAGAACAGACACGTGTGGTGGACTCAGGTCTTCCGACATAGGCAGAAGGGCTTGCCTGCAGGGATGGGTGAGATTCTCGAGGGATCACGGAGGGGTGGCCTTCGTCGACCTCGCCGACAGATACGGCATAACCCAGGTGGTCTTCGATCCCGAGGACACCGCTGAGGCGGACGTCGACCGTATCGCCGGGGTGATGGGCACCTTCGCGAGGGAGTCGGCCGTGTCGGTCGAGGGCATCGTGAGGCGGAGGGTCGAAGGCACGGACGACGCACGCAACCCCACCGGCGAGGTGGAGCTGCTGGTGACGGACGCCGTGCTGCTCAACCGCTCGGCGTCGCCGCCGTTCGAGATCGGCGATCAGAAGGAGGGCGTGCTGCCCAACGAGGACACGAGGATGAGGTACAGGTACCTGGACCTCAGGAGGACCGAGATGGTCGGGGCGCTCGCCTTCAGGAGCAGGGTCGTGCATCTGATGCGGCAGTACCTCGAGCGCAACTCGTTCCTGGAGGTGGAGACGCCGATGCTCGGCAGGTCGACGCCGGAGGGTGCGAGGGACTACGTGGTGCCGTCCCGCAGGCATCCCGGCAAGTTCTACGCCCTGCCCCAATCCCCGCAGCTCTTCAAGCAGATGCTGATGGTCGGCGGCATCGACCGCTATTATCAGATCGCCAGATGCTTCCGCGACGAGGATTCGCGCAAGGACCGCCAACCCGAGTTCACCCAGATCGACATGGAGATGTCGTTCGTCGACACCGAGGACATCCTCGGGACGGTCGAGGGGATGATCGCCGCGGTGTGGGAGGGACTGTACGGGACCGAGCTGGAGACGCCGTTCCCGCGCATCGGCTACCGGGAGGCGATCGAGAGGTTCGGCTCCGACAAGCCCGATATGCGGTACGGGCTGGAGTTCGTCAAGCTCACCGAGGTCGTCCGCGATGCGCCGTACGAGATCTTCAAGAGGATCATCGGCGCCGGCGGCATCGTCGCCGGCATCAACCTCGGCGACCGCAGCTCCGAGGTCGGCCGCAACGAGGTCGACCGTTACATACAATTCGCCAAGGACAAGGCCAAACTCGGAGGCCTCACCTGGATGCGGTGCGAGGACGGGGTCCTCACCAGCAACATCGCCAAGTACTTCACGCCCGGGATCCTCGAGGGCATCAAGCAGGCGCTGAAGGCGGAGGAGGGCGACCTGGTCTTCCTCATCGCCGGCCCCTGGAAGGCCACGTACGAGGGCGGAGGCATCCTCAGACGGCGCATCGCCGAGGATCTCGGCCTCGTGCCCGACGACGTCTTCCAGTTCTCGTGGCTGGTCGACTGCCCCATGTTCGAGGTCGATCCCGTCTCCGGGAAGCATGATGCTTTCCATCATCCGTTCGTGCTGCCCGAGGGCGACATCGACGCCAAGGACGTCGGCGGAGCCTGCTTCGACATCTGCCTGAACGGCAACGAGCTCGGCTCGGGGTCGCTGAGGATCCACGATGCCGGGCTCCAGCGGGCGGTGCTCAAGAAGATCGGCATGTCCGACGAGGAGATCGAACGCGATTTCGGATGGTTCATCGAGGCCCTGGGTTACGGGGCTCCTCCGCACGGCGGCATCGCCATGGGCGTCGACCGGCTGATCGCCATCCTCCTCGGCAGGGACACGATCCGCGACGTGATCGCCTTCCCCAAGAACAAGAAGGCGGTGTCGTTGCTCGACAACTCGCCGGAGAGGATCGACGACGGCAAGCTGGAGGAGCTGCAACTGCTCTCGCTGGCCGCCGACGGCCTCGATCTCGGGGACTTCGACATCGACGAATGAGCGTCAGAGGCGTTTCCCGAGGGCTCTCCGCGCCGCTTCGACGACGTCCGCGGACGAATGGGCTCCGCCCGTCGTCCGCATGATCGCCCCGATGACCTTGTTGACGGCTTTGTCGTTGCCGCGGTAATCCTCGACCACGCCGGGGTTCTCATCCAGGTAAGCCTCCACGGCGTCGTCCAGATCGGACGATCCGCTCCGGAGCGTCCCCCGGTCCTCGCCGGTCATGTAGGCTTTGAGCTCGATCGCGCATTCGGAATCGGTCATCCCGCCGGCATGGAATCTGCCGATGAGGGCGATGATGCCGTCCGTCGTCGGCCCTCCCTCTTCCTCCGACCTGTCCTCGAAGGCCTTCCAATTGGCGCTCACGGCGCCTTTGACCCAGGCGATGGCGGTCTTGACATCGGTGGCTGCCGCCGCCGCCTCGAAGAGGTCGGTCAGCTCCATCGAGGTGGACACCAGCTGCTTGGCGGTCCGCTCGTCGACATCGTACTGGCGGCTCAGCCTGGCGATGCGGTTCTGCGGACTCTCCGCGATCGCGATCGAGTCGGCCAGCTCCTTGATGCGGAAGATGCCGAGATCGGGTTCGTCGATGTAGCCGTAGTCGGCCTCGAACTCCTTCTTGCGGACCGAGACGGTGACTCCGCGCTCCTCGTCGAAGCGGCGGGTCTCGCGGACGATGGTGCCGCCGGCCTTTTGGACCTTGGTCTGCCTGATCAGCTCGAAGGTCAGCGCACGTTCGACGTTCCTCAGACCGGTGACGTTCTTGACCTCGCAGCGTTCCCCGCCGACGGAGATGTTGCAGTCGCAGCGGATGCTCCGCTCGTCGTCCTCCGGCATGCCCAGCGTGTGCCTGATATCCTGCACCAGCTGCTTCAGGAACTCCCTGGCCTCGGCCGGGGACTTCAGGTCGGGCTCGGTGACGATCTCCGCCAGGGGGATCCCCGAGCGGTTGTAGTCGATCAGCGAGGACCGGTCCCCGACCCGTTTCGTCTTGCCGGGATCCTCCTCGATGTGGATCTGCGTGATCCGGACGGGCTTCTTGCCGTCGATGAGATAGACGCCCTTCCTGCCGACCGGGCAGTCGTGCTGCGTCACCTGGATGCCTTTGCTCATGTCCGGGTAGAAGTACGTCTTCCGGGAGAACCAGGTGGTGTCGGCCACGGTGCACCCGAGCATCTTGGCGAGCGCGATCCCGTGCTCGAGCACCTTGCGGTTGAGCACCGGTTTGGAGCCGGGCATGCCCAGGCACACGGGGCAGACGTGGGTGTTGGGCGCCGACGCGTCGGTGGTCGGGCAGGAGCAGAAGATCTTCGACTCCGTGGGCAGCTGGACATGCACCTCCAAGCCGATCTTCATCGGACTGCCTCCGCTCTCCTGACCTCGAAGGCCGAATCCCAATCGGCCGCCATCCTCAGCAGCATGCCCTCGTTCCAGTGGGCGGCGGCGAACTGCATGCCGACCGGCAGGCCGGTCCCGCCGTATCCGCACGGCACCGACAGGTGCGGCAGGCCGGCCAGGCTCGGGCCCGCGGTCAGACGGCCGTAGCCGTGCTTCTCGGCCGCGGTCATCCCCGCGATCGCGTCGAACCTCGGCGGGACCGACGGCATCGACGGGGTGAGCACGGCGTCATACGTCTCGAACAGCTCCTTGTACATGCCAATCGTCTGCGCCCGGACCTTCAGCGCTTTGGCGTAATAACGGTCGCGGTTGCCTTCCATGCGGCAGTACGTGCCCAGGATCGTCATCAGCTTGGCTTCGTCGCCGAAGTACTCGGAACGGAAATGGGTGAAATAATCGTCGAATCCCATCGAGAGGTCCCCGTCCTGCCGCCCGTAACGCATGCCGACGTACTTGGCGACGTTGGTGGAGGCCTCGGCCACGACCAGCACCCGATGCGCCGCCGGGGCGTACGCCAGCGAGGGGGTCGCCACGGTCGCGATCTCGAAGCCCATCGAGGTCAGCATCTCCAATGCGGCCTCGAAGGCGGTGCGGACATCGGCGTCGACCCCCGCGGTCGCGTCCTCGGGCACGGCGATGCTCCCGATCCTCCCCTCCGTCTCCGGGGCCGGTTGCACGCAGGAGGTGGGATCGCGCGGATCCCTGCCCGCGATGACTGGCAGGCATTCCGACAGCCTTCCCGGATCGAGGGCCAGCAGGCCGACGCGGTCGGAGGAGCTCCCGCAATCCAGGACGCCGTGCCTGGAGACGCGTCCGTAGGTGGGCGTGAGCCCGTAGACGCCGCAGAAGCCCGCGGGTCCGCTCAGCGATCCGCCGGCCGCGAGCGCCACATGCCCGTCGAGCGATGCCGCGGCGCAGGCCGCGCCTCCGCACGGCCCTCCGCACGAACGTTCGGCATCGAAGGGGTTGAGGGGCACGCCGTATCCCGAATCGACCGAGAAATGGCCGAACCCGAACTCGTCCAGGTTCGTCTTGCCGATCAGCGATCCGCCGGCCTCCCGCATCCGGGCGACTGCCGTGGCGTCGAACACCGGCCGGTGGCCTTCGAGGATCCTCGAGCCTCCGCAGGTCCCGAGATCGGCCGTGACGAGGTTGTCGCTGGCGGAGAAGACGAACGCGGGCTCGGTGGAAGGGGGTTCCTCCAGGAGCTCCCTGAAGATCGAATGGCGGGCGTCGGCCGCCTTCGCCCGGTCCAAAGCATCCCGGATCAAGACAGCCTGGGCCCCCTGATGTAGTTGTCGTAGGTGTCCATCTCCCTGAGCAGGTCGTACGGGTCGATCTCGATCCGCGCCGCATCCTCTCTGGTGATGTCGGCGACCTCGACGGGATTCATGCACAGGCCTCCCGTCTCCGGGGCCCCATCAAGAACATTGAAGCAGTCCAGGAGATCGGACAGGTCTCGTTCGTACCTCGCCCGCTCCTCCTCGGTGAGCGAGATGTGCGCCACACGGGCGGTTTTCTCGACGATCTCTCTATCAATCATCAGACTCGATTCGCACATCGGGTGACTTGATTATATATTTTTCATAGAAGCGGCGATGCGGAGGGTGCG
>JAAYAP010000027.1 GCA_012719315.1 Methanobacteriota archaeon | reverse complement strand
GGATCCGATACGAGGACGTCCAGCTTGCCTACGCCAATCGCTTCGCCCACATCCTTACCGACATTGACCAGGTCGAAGGCCGCCGACAGGGTGACGCCGTCGGTGGCCAGGAGGCGGCGGATGATCAGACTGCCCATCCTGCCGCAGGCGCCGACAAGCGCGATCCTCACTTCCTTCATTGGGATCCCCCCTCAACGGTCGTTCCATGGGCGCATTGCCTGAAACGGATGGATGCGAAGGCCGTGCGGGGCGATCCGGCGATGTATTCTATGCACATGATTATCAGAATGCAATCCGAACAGGGATATTTAAGAATACTCAGAGGAGCCGCAACGCGATCCGGGTCCGTTCCGAAGACGGCGGACAGGCGCATCCCCGGCCTCGCGGAGGTCGGTAGGCCGATCATGCCGGTGAGGATGACGGGATGGTGCAACCGCCGGGATTCGAACCCGGGCGACGAGCTTGGAAGGCTCGAATCCTAACCAGCTAGATTACGGTTGCCGTGGACCTCGTAAATTGATGTTCCTATTTAACCGTTTCACCAATGGTCTCGTTTGGACTATGTTTATCTATACTCTGGGTAATCCATGACCATGGGGGCCGAACCTGTTTTCCGCAACAGATACGAGATCGATATCTGGAGGAAACTGACCAGCGCTTCATGGAGAAGCGAAGACGCGTTCAACGTCTGGATCGGCAACCTCCTCGAACGCAACGAGACCCTGGATCCGCACATACTCGTCAGGGCCATGGGGCTCGCGGTCGAGCACGATCCGGATCGATGCAAGGACACGGTCCGCCGCCTGGTATCCCGCTGCAGGCCCTCCGATTCCCTGCCGTTGTTCGCGGCGGCCGGCATATTCCTCGACGCGGGCGACGCCGACGCGGCGAAGGAGCTGCTGTCCAAAGCGAGACGGGGGAATCTGCCCGTGCGGCATTGCATGGCCGCCAGGGTGGCGTTGATGGAGAACGACCCCGAGAGGGCGGGAGCGGAGCTCTCGATAGCGTATTGCGGCGATCCCGCATTCCCGATGATCTACGATCTCGCCGAGGAGCTGGATCCGGCCGGTGATTGGATCCATATGCGCAACATCGCGCTGATCGCCTCCGGTCGGAACCCGATCGACAACGACGCGGTCGATGCCGATTCGGCTCTGGGGCGGCTGTACGGCATATACCGCAGCTGGTCCGGCGGCAGGAGGGACGAGGCCACGGACATGCTGTCATCCTCCGCCGAATTCCTCGCGGGGGATGCCGATTTCCTGCTGGCATCGGCGCGCATGTCCGTCGACGAGCGGGATTGGCATTCGGCGAAGGACATGTACCGCAGAGTGCTGGAGGCGAGGCCGGATTGCGCATACATCGTGCGCGAGTCCGCCGAGGCGCATTTCCGCGGCAAGGACTACGAGCGGGCGCTCGAGCTGTACCGCGTTGCGGAATCGATCGACCCCCGTTCCGAGGAGACCGCATGGGGGTTGGTGCACGCATATCGCGCCTGCGGGATGACTGCCGAAGCGGTGCAATGCGCCATCGGGTTCTTGGACACCGAGGATGCCGACATGCGGTCGTACAAGAAGTGCGCCCGGCTGCTCCATGAGTGGGGCTACAACGACGAGGCGCTGAAAGTCGTCCATCGCATGAAGATCAATCATCCGCGCGACATGGAGATCGGGCTCCTGCATTCCATGATCATGATGGGCAAGGGGCAGCCGAACGAGGCTTTGAACATCGTCAAGGAGGTCTTGCACAGGAATCCTGATTCCGTGGAGTGCAGGATCCAATACGCCGATGTGCTCATGCGCATGGGACGTTTAGACAGAGCCCGCAAGGAGGTCGACAGATTGCTCAAGGCCGATCCGGCCGACCTGCGCGGGCTGGAGTTCCTGCTGGATCTGACCTTGGTGCAGGGAGATCCCGAGGAGACGATCTCCGTCTGCAAGAGGATCCTGGAGCAGGAGCCCATGAACCGACGCGTGTCGGGAGTGCTCGCCAACACGCAGGTGACGATCCGCAGCGGCCGCAACGGCACGACCACCCGGTCGCTGGCGAGGAGCTTCGCCGATCCCACGGACCTTCTGGATCTCGCCGTGACGTTGATGTCCGACGGACGGGCCGAAGAGGTCCTGGATGTGTGCGACGAGTATGAACGGAGGTTCAAAGCCGACTCCCGTATCAAGCTGCTCCGGGGCAATGCGGAATACGCATCGGGCGAGTATCTGCGGGCATCGGCCGCATACGCCGCCGCGGCCGAAGCCGATCCGACCGATCCCATCGCCTGGCATTCCAAAGGGATGGCCGACGAGAAGCTGGGCGATCTCGATTCGGCCGAAGAGGCGTTCAACCGGGCGGTGCTCATCGATCTGAACGAATCCGAGTTCTGGGTCTCCAGGTCGGTGATCCAGGAGCTCAAAGGCGATCTCAGCGGGGCGGTGGAGTCCTTGAACCGAGTCATAGAGCTGACACCGGAGGCCTCTTACGCGTTGGTCAGGAAGGGGATGATCCTCGCCTCGATGGGCAGGTTCGACGAGGCGTTGTACTTCGTGAAGCTGGCGGCGGTGACCGACGGGAGCGACACGGATATCCTGAGGGTCGAAAGGGACATCCACGCTCTGGCATCGAGGACGGAGTCGTCGATCGGCCTGTCCGAACGGATCCTGGAGCTCGATCCCGAAGATTCCGAGACCGTGGGGTTCCTGGCGGCGGCGTACATCTCCAAAGGGGACCGCGCCTCGGCGATCGCCATCGTCGGGAAAGCGGTCCTCGATAACCCCCGGTCGATACCGATGCTCCTGGAGAAGAAGACCGTCATGGAGCGCATCGGGGACTTCCGGGCCGCGATCTCGGTGTGCGAGGGGATCCTCGACATACAGCCCGACAATCGTCTGGTGAAGGCCGATCTGGCCGGCTTGTATGAGAATATAGGGGATAGAGAGGCGGCGGATCGGCTGCATGCGGAGATGCGGAGCGATGAGGAGATGGCGGCATTGCTCAGAGGCCGCCATGCGGCCGTGAGCCGCGAGAGCGGCGAGTCGTCCTACCAGATCGCGAAGTCCCTCCTGGCGGCCGGCGATCTGCAGAGCTCGGCGAGGATGGCGGAACGCGCTTTGGCGTCTGATCCCGGAGATCCCCGGTACGTGCTCCTGCGCTCCGAGATCTATGCGGAAGCCGGCGATCCGAGGGGAGCGTACACCTTCCTGTCGGAAGCGATCCGCGAAGGGGCGGATGCGCCGGCAGTCCATGCGGCCGCGGGCGATCTGAGGGCGGCCGCGGATGATCACCTCGGCGCGGTCGTGCATTACCGCGCGGCACTGAGACTGGGCGCGGATCCGTTCCGGACGATCGTGAGGATGGGCGAGGAGTACGAGAAGGCCGAGGACTACGATTCGGCGCTCGACTGCTTCAGGCAGGCTTCCCGCAGAGAGCCGCAGAACATGGTCGTGCGCAGGCACATGGTCGTCTGCCTGCTGGCGACGGGAGGGATCGAGGAGGCGGTGCGCAACATGGACGCGCTGTACGCCGTCGACAGATCGGCCGGGACCTTGGCGCTGCGCACCGTGATGTTCGCCGAGATGAGGGACACGGACAGTGTCAGAGTCACTTACGGACAGTACGCGAGATGCGACGACAGGGTGCCCGAGACCGATCAGATGGTCATCATGGCCATGGACAGCGTGGGTCTCGGCAGACTCCACCGTCGGCTGTCCGAGGCGGGGGCCTCGGCCCGGGAGGGTCCGGAGGTGTCCGACCGGGTCAAGCGGTACGCCGAACGCATCTTGAGGAAGGCGTACATCTCGGGCATGGCGCTCAACGATCCCGATCTGGCCACGTCCCTGGACATGGATCCCGAGACCGCGGGAACGGTCCTAGGCTACCTGTCCGACATCTCCGCGTACGGGGATATACTGCCAAACACGCCGGAATTCGAGAGGATGGAGGGGTTGTCCGTCAACGCCGTCGTCAAGGGCGACTGCACCGGGTTGTCGGAGGACCCGGTGATCTCCCTGCCCTGCGCCTATGTCGCAGGCCGCACCAGGGATGCCGACGAGGCCAAACGGCTTGTCGCCTACATCTACGAGGCGATGACCTCCGAAGCCGATGCGCAGACGGCCGAGAGCATCGGCAAGGTGCCTGCCGGCATCGACGGGGACACGCCCGTGGAGGAGATCGTCAGGAGGATGGGCATAGGCGTCTACCGCGCAAGAGCGCTCAAAGGACGTCTGTGATCAGTAGTTCTCCATCTCCGATTTCATGAACTCCCGCATCAGGCAAGTCGCGTAGTTGCCTTTGGGCAGCGAGAAGGACACGGTGTAGCCATCGTCGTCGATCCGATGATTCAGATCCCTGACCGGGCAGACGATCTCCCGATGGCTGCCTTTGGAGCTGCAGTGACCGAGGCCGGGGACGATGAAATCCTCCCTGTCCACGCCTGCTTCGCGGATGACCTCCCTCTCGATGTCGCCCATCTCCCCGTCGGCGATCGTGCTTTCGCTGCCGAAGAGCGAGATGGCGACGTAGGCCCTCCCCGCACGCACCTGCCTCTCCACGAGGTCCAGGTTCCTGGAGGAGGCGATGACGGGGTTCTCGTGCAAGGGTATGCCGTTCGCATCCAGCGGGATGACGGTGTCGCCGGCCACCGGCGAGTCCAGGGGCAGACCGGCGGCCATCCTGCCGCTGAGCATGAGGTTGAAAAGGTATGACTGGTAGGCATGCACGAACATCATCTGCAGGTTGCGGGGCAGGGCGCCGATGGCTCCGCGCCAGTCGTCGGGGTTCTCTGCGAGGTGCTGGGCCAGCGTCCTCTCGAAGGACATGCTGTCCGGCATATCCCTGACGAATCCGTTCCAATCGTCGCCGGTCACCATCCGCTCTCTCACGGAGATCACCGCCTCGTCCTCGTATTCCGAGGGGCTTGAAAGATAGGTCCTCACCGCCGCTTCCAGGTCGCCGCGGACGATGTGTTCGCCGACCGTGTGCGTGACCGGGCGGATGACTCCGAACCTCTGCACCCCGAAGTAGTTGGGGAATCCGCCTATCCCGCCGATGCCCCCGGCGACGGCTTCCAGGATCTCTTCGATCGCGTCCCGGTCCGCATCGCATTCGCCGACCCTGATCTCGAAGGAGTTGCCGACGAGGTCTCCGATGCGGATGCCCCTCCGGGCGGTGTACGCATCCCGGATGCTCACGTCCTTGAGGTCGAGCCGCTCCAGATTCCCGATCGGCATCTCGAAGGACATCAGCTGCGTGGTCACGGCGCGTTTGTCCTTGGTGCCGGCGAAGCCGATCCTCTCCCTGGATACGCCCAGGCTCCTCGACATGATCCTGATGAGCCGGTTGGTCTCCCAGTTCCTGGCGGTGACTTCGGCGATGACGTATCTGCCGTCGTCTTTGGGTTCGGGATGGGACGAGATCTCCCTGACGATGAAGTCGTCGGGGCTGATCTTGAGCCGTCCGCCGGTGCCGTCCGCCGGCGTGAGGTAGAATTGCATGCCGATTCCGGACTCGGCGGTCCTGCATTCCCGGTAATGCATGCGGCTTCACTCGTCGATCTCGGAGAAATACGCTTCGATGCTCCGGAAAGCATTCTTGAAAGCATCCTCGGGCGTGCCGCTTACGACTTCGATGTGCACGGCCCGGTCCTTGAGATCGGGGTGCTCCTCGATGAACCTGGCGATCCTGACATTATCATCTCTGCCGAGGATGTCGACCAGCGGCTCTATCAAAGAGAGGTTGGCATCCTTGAAGCCGATCGTCAGGCTGTTGTCGGCTCTCTCGATAATGTAAGTCTGCATACAGCCTCGAATGTAATCTATATTTTAAACATTTCGCGAAGCGCTCACTCGCCCGTCTCGGAACCGCCGCGGTCCTGGAGCAGGTACATCCCGTGGATCTCCTGCACGCTGGTGCATTGGTCGGGCTCCTTGTCGTCCCTCACGCGTCCGGTGAACCGGGGGAACCTGAGGCCGAGCCCCGAACCGTCCCCGGTCAGGGCGCTCGCGGCCGTGTGCACCGGGCTCTTGCTGATCTCGGCGGCGACCACCTCCAGGACGACGGTCGGCTCGAACCAGACGTCCGGGGTCATCTTGGCGTCGACCGAGCGCGGACGGGTCTCGCTGAGGCCGTCGTCCAGCAGAGCCGGCATCCCGGCCAGGAACCCGTCGTCGAACCCGGTCCCCAGTTTGCACACGGTGCAGAACATGCCCGTGTCCTCGTCGAAGGACGCCATGAGCAGGGCCCCGTAGCCGCCGGTCCGCTTCCCCATGCCGAAGAACGCCCCCACCACCGCCAGGTCGAAGGAGTCGGTGAGCGCCGACTCGTAGTCCCGCTTGTATTTGACCCAGAGGAAACCCCGCGAACCGGCCCGGTACACGGAATCCTCGGCCAGGGATTTGGCCATGATGCCCTCGCACTTGTCTTCGAGGGCCTCGTTGAAGAAGGCCAGTCCCTCCTCGACCGAACCGACCACCCTCATCTTGGTCAGTTCCACCTGCCCGCCGATCTCGAACGACTCCGCCAGGGCCCTCCGCCTTTCCTCATAGGGCCGTGCGGTCAGGTCCTCCCCGTCCGCGTACACCATGTCGAACATGAAGATCCTCACCGGGATGTCCCTGACCGCCTGCTCCATGCCGTGCTTCTTCCGCCGGTGCGTGACGGTCTGGAAGGGCAGCATCGCGCCCGTGTCCCTGTCCACGGCCACGCATTCGCCCTCGATGATCGCGTCCTTGACCCTGCACCCGGCCGCGAGGGCCGCGGCGACGTCGGGGAAGTTGGAGGTGAGGTCCTCCAGCCTGCGCGAGTACAGTCTGACCTCGCCGGCGCTGATGTGGGCCTGCACCCGGATGCCGTCGTACTTGTATTCCATCGCGCACCTGCCGCCCATCCGCTCCAGGATCTGCTCCACCGAGGGCAGTCTCTCCGCCAGCATCACCTTGAGCGGGCTGCCGACCGCGACCTTGATCGATTCGACGCCCTCCAGCCCTTCGGTGGCGAGCGTCTCGGCGATCAGGCCGAGGTCGCAGGTGATGTTGTACCCTCTCTCGATGAGCGGGCGGTCCTCCTTGCCGGCGAAAGCCTCCGCCAAGGCGTCCAGTATGGTCATGGCGCCCGCGCCGACCCTCATCCGGCCGGTGACGATCCTGCAGAGGAACCGGGCCTCCACGGGGGACGAGTCGTGCAGCAGCTGCGCCAGCAGCTTGGTCTTCTTGGTCTGGCTGTCCCTGCCGTCCGCGGACTCTATGGCCTCGAGGTTGCGGATGACCCGTGCGAGCGTCAGCGGCTCGGAGAAGAGCGTGGTCTGCTTCTTGACGGCGATCAGCCGCTCCGCCACCAGACCCGGGTCCCCCAGCTCGATCCAGAGCTTCTCCGTCTTCCCGAGCGGCACTCCCGCCGCGGAGGATATCGACCTCAGCACCAGCCGGTCCGACATCCCCAGCTCGACGCCGTGGAAATCCGGCCGCAGCTTACCCTGGCTGAGGTAGACGACCGATCTGATGTCGCGGGCGTCCATCCCTTTGAAGAAGTCCGAGAGTATGGATGCCATCTCCAGGCGGCTGCCGGTCGCCTCCAGTTCTTCGAATCGGGCCGCAAGATCCGCGTAGAGCATGATGTCCCGCATGACCGTGTCGATATTACTAGATTGCCGAACGGCCGCGCTCAGAACTCCCCGATCCTGCGCTGCAGCTCCCGGGTGCGCTTCTCCGCATCGCGGCGCATCAGCGATTCGTTCAGCGATTCCAGACGGGTCCGCATCAGCTCCTCCTTCTTCTTGCTGGATTCGTCGAAGACCTCGTCCAGCGTGCCCTTCGTCACCAGCACGAAGACCTCTCCCGTGCTCCTGCGTCCGGTGCGTCCGCGCCTCTGGATCGTCCTGATCTCCGACGGCACGGGCTCGTAGAAGATGACCGCGTCGGTGCTGGCGATATCGAGGCCCTCCTCCCCGACCGAGGTGGACACGAGCACGTTGTGCACCCCCGCACGGAACTCCTCGAGGATCCTCACCTGCTCCTTCTGCCTGAGGCCCCGGTTCGCCTGGCCCACCAGCTTCGCCACCTTCGCGCCGGGGATGGCGGAGATCCGCTCGACCAGCAGGTCGCAGGTGTCGCGGTACTGCGTGAAGACGATGATCCTCCCCGCATGCTCCGCCGCGACGATCCGGCTCACCAGGCTCATGATCCTGGAGATCTTCGGATGCTCGGCGTTGGTCTCGGAGACCATCCTCCAGACCTCACGGTAGTCCTTGCGTCCGGTCAGCTCCCGTCCGCCTTTGGATCCGGTCTCCCCGCCGTCCTCGTTGATCCTCGACAGGTAGGCCTTCAGGACGGTGATGCCCTGGGTCTCCGCCAGGTTGATCGCATGGAGGAGCTTCACGCAGATCGCCTGCACGACGAGCCCTCTGAAGACGACCGCGGTCTTCTCGCCCTTGGCCAGCCGCCGCTGCAGCGTGCCTCCGACGGCCAGCATGTGCTTGGTGGACACCGGCCAGCCGGGGTTGGTCAGGCGGAGGGAGGTCAGCTCGCCGAAGTAGTGGTCGAGGATCCCCTTGAGGGAGGACACGATCGCCGCCATCTCCTCCGGGAGGTTCAGCTCGATCCTCTGCACATGCATGTCGTGCACATACGGCGAGACGTCGGGATCCTCATCGCTCCTGCTGTAGATCCTCGAGAACGAGAGGTTCCCGCAGATCTCCTCGATCCGCTTCGTGTCGCTTCCGGGGGAGGCGGTGAACCCGATGCAGCGGATGCTCCTGTCGCAATGCTCCGCGATGGCGACATAGGCGTAGTTGCCGATGCCGCGATGAGCCTCGTCGTAGATCACCAGGCTGAAGCCGTCGAGGCTGTAGTTGCCGGCGAGGAGGTCATTGGAGATGCATTGGGGCGTGGAGACGATGAGTTCGCTGCGTTCGATCGCCTCCTTCCTGGCTGCGGGCGGGGTCTGCCCGGTGATGATGCAGGCACGCACCCCCGGCAGAGCGGCGGCCAGGAAATCATGGTGCTGCTTCACAAGCGGTCTGGTCGGCGCCAGCATCAGCACCTTGCCTTCGCCGAGCGAATCGGCTATGACCCGGAGCGCCACGACCGTCTTCCCCAGGCCCGTCGGCAGGATGACCAAGGCGTTGTGGTCCGAGCACCCTTCCGCAAGCGCGGTCTGGTATCCCCGGTCCTCTATCAGATCGGGGGCGATCCGGGGATGCGAGATGAAAGCCATCGTATCCGGATATGATCAAAATAAGATAAAAGGCTGCCCGGGAGATCGGCGGATCTCCCGAAAGCAGGATTAGTGGCATCCTCCGCCACACGACGAGCAGCCGCTGAAGTTGGGGTTGCTGATGCTGAGCCCGGTGCCGAAGTTGGGGTCGTCGACGAATTCGATGACGCAGTCCTTCAAGGCCTCCCCGGTCTCGCTGTCGTAGTATATCTCGAAGCTCTGGGATGAGTTGTCGGTCGTCTCCCCTTCCCCGGCTCCCTGCTGGAAGGACATGCCGAATTGGGGTCCCGAGCATGCGTAGCCGGAGAGGTAGATCCTGATCCCGGATCCCACCTTCCCGTTCTTCTCCATGAGCTCATCGATGAACTTCTCTGCTTCAGGCGTGATATTCACCATGTTGATCGTCCTTTGAATAGTTAGCAACTATTTAATGTTGTAAGTAACCGAACGGGTATCGTCATTCCTCGGCCGGATAATGCTTATCGTATTCGCGCAAGGCGATCGACTGCGATCGCGACATCGCCATGTAGCAGCCGATCATCACGGCTTCGAACACCTCGTCGCGGGTGGCCCCGCTGTCGGCCGCGTGTTTGATCATGACGTCGGTGCAGTACGGCGAACCCAGCGCCGACGAGGCGGCGGCAGAGAGGAGGTACCTGGTCTTGGCGTCGAAGACCGAGTCCGGGTTCTCCAGCACGGATTTGCTGTATTTGACCGCGGGCAGGAACACATCGGGGTGGTCCGACATGATCCTGTTGATCTCGGGCACGAAACCGTATCTCTTCTCTATCTTATCCAGCGCGATCCTCGCGGCCTCCCTGCTCTCGGCGGTCTTGTCCATGCCCTGCGGAATCGCCGTCCGTATAAGATAACCTTTCGCCTCTTTCGGCATTATGCTAACTGTATTCTGTCCTTTTAATCAGAATCCGGGGCGTCCTCCGTATCACACGGCGAGACCGTGAGGAGAAAATGGAATTATGATATCCGAAGAGAGATTGAATGCATTGTTCTCGGAAGCGGGCAAGGAGCTCGGATACGACAACGTGCAAGCCGAGTACATGGCCTTCAAAGACATCAAGGTGCGTTGGCAGAGGAGCTACAGATGGGCGAACTTCAAAGTCTCGGATTACCTGTCCGAGGCGCCCGAGACGGTGATGAAGGCGCTGTGCAACTCGCTGTTCACGAAGATCGTCGGTCAGGACGACAGCTATCCGCACGAGCTACGTGATTGGGTGACCGCTCCGGAGTTCGCGAGCAGCAACCAGCCCGTGTATCTGAAGCGGAGCAGGAATCTGACGAAATCGACGGCGGGGGAGCACAAGGACCTGGAGGATTCGCGCAGGAGGTTGCTGGAAGCGGGTCTGATCGACGACGATCCCGCGGTCTACCTCAGCTGGAGCAAGGAGGCCTCGTCCAGGAAGACGGGTTCGTGCTCGATGCTGATGAAGGTGATCTCGATATCGAAGCATCTCGACCGCCCGGAGGTGCCCGACCATGTCCTGGACCTCTGCCTCTACGATCAGTTCTGCAATGTGCAGAGGGGATTCGACCCCGACGGGGACGGCGGCGGAGAAGACGAGGGGCGGGGACGGGGTTTCCCGCAGGCGGACGAGGCCAAGGAGTGGCTGCTGCGCTCGGACCTCATGATGTGACGCGGTCCGGCCGGACGGCGGAAGCCCGGGGGACGGGTGTCTCCCGGGCGCTAACAAATCGCTTCATGGTCCGATGATGACATCGGCCTCCGGATACTGACTTACGCCGGGAGTGTTTGTCGGACCCCACGTTGGCTTCCGGTCACCGTCGCGATGACACACCGCTACTACCGCAAGAGCCCCTAAAGATAGGGATGAGGTCGCTTTGCGCCGCATCGTGCCCATGGCATTCATCCGCTCCTGCCCCTCGGCCGACCCGGCATGACCGTATTTGCCTGTGATATTTAAAAGATGATTCTCCAGACGGATAATGTACGTCAATCAACGAAATAAAACATCGTAAATTGCTATATAGGGGAAAAAAGTATGTTTATTGTCGAAATAATACGAATAATGGCAAAAAATAAAACAATATTACGAATTCAAAGTATATATTTACGACATTCGTTAAAAATATTTTTTTCGCAAAGTAAGTTTTTTAAAGGCACCAGTCATGAACCCCTCTCATGAAGAACTTCTTAGCACCCAAGTCGGTCGCCATCATCGGCGCATCGGCCGATCTGACGAAGTTGGGCGGTATGCTCGTTAGGAACATGATAGAAGCAGGATTCAAAGGGAAGCTCTACCCGGTCAATCCCCGCGGAGGGGAGATACAGGGATACAAGGCCTACCCTTCCGTGCTCGATATCGGCGAGCCGGTGGACCTCGCGGTCATGGCCGTGAGGAACGACCAGGTCATCCCCGAGATCGCCAATCTCGGCAAGGCCGGCATCAAGGTGGTCTCCATCCTGACCGCCGGCTTCAAAGAGGTCGGCGAAGAGGGAGCCAAGCTCGAGGACGAGCTCGTGGCGGCCGCGAAGAAGGCCGGCGTCAGGATCCTCGGGCCCAACTGCTTCGGCATGATGAGCACCATGCAGGGTGTCAACACCACCTTCTCGCACATCGTCCCGCCGCACGGGAACGTCTCGATCCTCTCGCAGTCGGGCGCCGTCGGCTCCTCGATCCTGGATTGGGCGCGCTCCAACGGCCTGGGCCTCTCCAAGTTCGTGACCTTCGGCAACAAGTGCGACCTCGACGAGGCTGATCTGGTATCGTTGCTGGCCGAGGACGACGACACCAAGGTCATCGGCCTCTACCTCGAGGCGATCAACCGCGGCGAGGAATTCATCAAAGCCGTCGAGGGCATGGCGGTCAAGAAGCCGTTGGTCGTCTTCAAATCGGGAAGGACCGAGGCGGGTTCGCTGGCGGCATCGTCGCACACGGGCTCCCTCGCGGGCTCGGACGCGGTCAACGATGTCATCTTCGATAAACTCAATGTGCACAGGGCACAGGACCTCGACGAGTTCTACGACGCCGTCCAGGTCTTCAGCACCTGCAGCCCCATGAAGAAGGACGGCATCGTCATCATCACCAACGCCGGCGGTCTCGGAGTCATGTCCGCCGATGCGACGTTCAACGCACCCTACGTCGAGGCGATCAAGCTCACCGACGCGACGATCGAGGGCCTCAAGGTGGCGGTACCGACGCTCGCGGGCACGACCAACCCGATCGATGTCAGGGGCGATGCCAAACCCGAGTATTTCAAAGGAGCCATCGAGACCGTGCTCAAGGACCCGACCGTGGGCGGTCTCGTGATCATGGGATCCCCGCTTGACACGGCCGATCTGGTCAACG
>JAAYAP010000026.1 GCA_012719315.1 Methanobacteriota archaeon | reverse complement strand
CGGAGCATCTGAGCCGGGTCTCCACCGAGGCGGTGATGTTCCCCTGCAAGGTCTCCGGGCTCAGCGCAGACATGCCGTACTATTTCCTGGACGAGGCTCCGGAACTGAGGCATGAGGTCACGCTGATCGGATGCGGTCTGTCGAAGCGGATATACGAGACGGTGTACGGCGAGAGCCCGCGTTCGATCGACATCTGCCCGATGGACCATGCGCCCGACGACGGGGTGCGCACGATCGTCAAATGCTGCAAGATCAAGGACGGTCACATCAGGAAAGGCGACATCGCAGTCGTACCGTGGGGCGCCACCGTACCCGAGGTCGTGGACGCGATCAACGACCTCTTCTCGGCTTGAGCCGCGTACGGAGCAGGATGCGCCGCGGATGCCGCCGGGCGTTCAACCGAACTTCACGAGGCGTCCGCAGGTGTCCCGCTTGCTGACTCCGAACTCGGTCATGCCGCTCAGCTGCTCCTTGTTGAACACGGGACCGTCCTTGCAGACGCGCTGATCGTCGATCATGCAGCATCCGCACAGCCCCGCGCCGCATTTCATATGCCTCTCCAGCGACATCTGGCAGTCCAGACCCAGGTCTTCGCAGGCTTTGTACAGGTGGTAGAGCATCGCTTCGGGTCCGCAGGCGATCACGCAGTCATAGCGGTTCTCGTCGCATTTCTCGCGCATCAGCTCCACGGCGTTGCCGTGGAAGCCCCTGCTGCCGTCATCGGTCGAGATCCAGATGTCAGAGGCGTAACGGTGCGCCTGGTCATAGAGGATGATGTCCTTGTCGGTGCGGGCCCCGATGATCGTGTCGGCGCCGGTCTCCTTGATCACCGGCAGCACCGAGGCGACGCCGATGCCGCCGCCCACGACCAGGTACTTCACGCCCTTCTTCAGGTCGTAGCCGCTGCCGTACGGGCCCCTGAGCCTGAGCGTGTCCCCGATGGTCAGCTGATGCAGCCGGTTGGTGGACTCGCCGATGTTCTTCACGGTGATGCTCTTGATCCTGCCGATCTTCGACAACGACATCGGGATCTCCTCCATGCCCGGCACCCACGCCATCGCGAACTGCCCCGGGCGCGCCTTCTCGTCCCACTGGAACTCGATCGTCTTGGTATCGTAGGCTTCGACCGTGATTCCGGTTATTCTGGCATAATTACTCATTTGCGACACCTATCATCTCGGAGATGGATTTGTAGCCGTAATCCATCATGAATCTCTCAAGACCCTTGTTTATCTCGTCGAACACGTCCGGCCCCCCTTTGGCGACGGCGCTGCCCACCTGGAACGCGGCCGCCCCGGCCATGATGTACTGCAACGCGTCATGCGCATCGGTGACCCCCCCGACCCCGACGATCGGGATGTCGACGGTCGTGTAAAGGTCGTAGACCGCCCTCACGCCCACCGCCCTCACCGCCGGTCCGGACAAGCCTCCGAACTTGTTGCTCAACACCGGTTTCCGCATCTCGGGCGAGATGACCATGGCCTTGAGGGTGTTGATGGCGACCACGGCGTCCCCGCCCGCTTCCTGGACGGCGAGGCCGATGTCGGCGATCGAACGGGTGTTGGGAGTCAGTTTCGCCCACACGGGTATGTCCACCGCGCCTTTGACGGCGACGACGATCTGCTTGACCCCCTCGGGGTCGGTGCCGAGCTCCATCCCATATCCCTTGGCATGCGGACAGGAGAGGTTGAGCTCCACGGCCGCGGCGCCGTAATCCTCCATCCGGCCGGCGAGCATCGCGAACTCGTCGGCATCCGCGCCGTAGACCGAGCCGATCACGGGTCCGGCCGCGACGGCGATGCGCATCTCGTCGGCGAAGAGCTCGATGCCGGGGTTGGGCAGCCCCATGGCGTTGACGTATCCGCTCTTGATCTCCGTGAAGCAGGGGTTGGGGTAGCCTGCCTTGGGCTCGGCCCCGATGGATTTGGTGACCACTGCGCCCGCACCGGAGGCGATCATGCGTGCCATGGACGGGCCGGTCTCGCCCATGATGCCGGACGCGACCATCCCGGGCCTTTCCAATTCGATTCTTCCGACGGAGGTCTCAAGAGTCATATCAACCAACATGTATGACATAACTGGTTAAAATACTTCTAAGCTATGGTCGTCGTGATGAAGATAGCGACCGCCCGCGACGATTTCCCCACGCTCAGAGCGGGGAAGGGCGTTTATTTGGACAGCGCCTGCCAATCGCTCAGGCCCGACAGCGTCATCGAGGCTATAACCGAATACTACACCGAGTGCCCCACATGCAGCGGCCGCAGCGTCCACGGCATGGCCGCGGCCGTCTCGGTCCGCATCGACGAGACCCGCGAGACGTTGGCGGGGTTCTTCGGCACCGACGATCCGAATTGCTACGTCTTCACCCGCAACTGCACCGAGGGCCTCAACACCGTCGCTTACGGCCTCGGCCTGAAACGCGGCGATACGGTGGTCACCTCGGACGCCGAGCACAATTCGAACAACATCCCTTGGATCATGCTCGCCGAGGCGTCGGGGGTCGGGAGGCGGATGTCTGTCTCGGGGGAGGACGGGGAGTTCGACATCGAGTCGTTCAAGGAGCGGATGGGCCGCGATGTGAAGCTGGTGTCCGTGCAGCACTGCAGCAACGTCACGGGGTGCGTGACGCCGGTGAAGGCGGTCGCGGAGATCGCCCGTGACTTCGGAGCCAAGGTCCTCATCGACGGCTCCCAGGCCGCTCCGCATTTAAAAGTCGACCTCGACGGCATCGACGCCGATTTCTACTCCCTGTCCGTGCATAAGATGCTGGGGCCTTCGGGCATGGGCATCCTCTACGGCAAGGAGGAGGAGCTGATGCGGCTGCGCCCCCTCATGTTCGGCGGAGGCGCGGCGGGCCGGACGGGATACGACACGGCCGAGCTCGCCCCCGTCCCCGACCGGTTCGAGGCCGGTCTGCAGGATTATGCGGGCATATTCGGGACCAAGGCGGCGCTGGATTACCTGAGCGCCATCGGCTTCGACGCGATCGTCGCCCACGAGCGGGAGCTCATGAGGCTGATCTTCTCCGAATTGGAGGACGTCCCGGGACTGAGTGTCGTGGGGCCGTCCGACCCGGACCGGCGCTGCGGTATATATTCATTCAACATCGACGGCCTGATGTCGCACGATATCGCGATGATCCTCGACAACGCCGACGCGATCATGATCAGGTCCGGGATGCACTGCGCCCATCCGTTCTTCGGATCCAAAGGGGTCGCGGGCAGCGCCCGCGCCTCCACCTACCTTTACAACAACGGATCCGACATCCGCAGATTCGCCTCCGCGGTCAGGAAGGTCGCGGAGCAGCTGGGCGATCACTGAGGGACGACCCGTAGGAGGTCCCCGTCGCGCGTCACCTCGAAAACATCGTTGTACGAGATGGCGGCGCAATCGCCGCTGCGATGGCCGATCAGCGAGGTGTATTCCCTCCCGTCCTTGTGGAGGGTCACATACGGGCCGTCGATCGTCAGGCTGCAACTGGGGTCCGGCAGCAGCTCCCATCCGCGTATGCATACGGCGTCCGCCTTGGAATCCCAGAACGAGTCGAGCATCAGCGAGACGCCGTCCGCCAGGGAGGTCATGCCGTCATCCTCCATCGAATCGTAGCCGTGCATCACCGGCAGCACCACCGCCGACATCAGGATGATGCCGCAGGCGAGCATGGTCACCCGCGAGAGCGTGAATTCAATCATCGATGCCCACGCTCACGCCGTACACGCCGTCGAGTCTCACGCATTCGACGGATATCCTCGACTTCCCGTGCACATCGAGCCCGTCGCCGAGGATCCGCACCAGAGGGCGCTCCAGATAGATGCGGTCCTTCTCGACGCCGTCCAAGAAGATGCCGATGCTGTACGCATCCGTGCCTTCGCCGCCGACGGCCATCATGCAGCCCGCCGGCAGGCTGACGTCGACCGCGCACGCCGATCCGGCGCCCATGTAATAGACGCGGG
>JAAYAP010000004.1 GCA_012719315.1 Methanobacteriota archaeon | reverse complement strand
GCACCGGCTTTCAGAGCGGCGGCGGCCGAACCGCCCTGCGCTCCGACCCCCGGCGAGAGGATCCTCCTGTCCCCGGCTATGGCGCGGATCGCCTTGATCCTCTCGGGACGCGTGGCCGGCGCGATGAATCCCGCGACTCCGCACCTGACCCCCATGCGGGCCATCTCCTCGGCGTGGGGTGCGGTGAACGCCGTCCCCCCGGGATGGCTCATCTCGGTCACGGCGTAGATCTCGGCCCTGCCGCCGGCGGTCTCGACCGCCTCGGTCAGGGAATCCTCCCCGGTGAACGCATGGACGATGACTGCCGAAGCGCCTCTGTCCACCGCGTTCCCGACGATCAGACGCACGGTGTTGGGTATGTCGGCCACCTTGAAATCGCAGATCACGTCGGTCTTCTCCGCCAAACGGTCGATCATGTCCGGTCCTGCCGAGAGCACCAGCGGCCAGTTTATCTTGACCGCGTCTATGTGCTCCGACACCGCCTCCGCCAGGTCCAACGCCTTGGCGCCGTCCGTCTCGTCCAACGCGAGGACCAGCCGCGTTTCCTTCCTCATGCCCTGAGCAAGCGGCTCCAATGATTATTAAATCATCGTGCCCATGACCGAGGCGATGGCCATCAAGAGGTTCGGATATGGATCGGCGGTCAACGGCCGGAAGCTGGCGGAAGGGTGCAAGCACTGCATGGAAGGCTCCAAGATGGTCCTGTTGATCACCGGCAGATGCTCGACCGGCTGCTTCTATTGCCCCCTGTCCGCCGAGAAGAAGGGCAAAGACGTCATCTACGCCAACGAACGCATGGTCTCCTGCCTCGAGGAGATCGTCGCCGAGGCCGAGGCCATGGATGCCACGGGGACCGGGATCACCGGAGGCGACCCGCTGTCGGTGATGGAGCGCACGGTCGCAGCCGTCTCGCTCCTGAAGCAGAGGTTCGGGAAGCGCCACCACATACACCTGTACACATCGGAGATCGATCCCGAGAAGGCCGCGATCCTCAGAGAAGCGGGGTTGGACGAGATCAGGTTCCACCCGCACCCGGATATGTGGGAGAGGATGGACGAGACCCGTCTGGCCGAGGTCGTCGCCATCCCGGGGCTGACGGTGGGCATCGAGGTGCCGGCGATACCCGGCCTGGGATCCGCGCTCGATGCCCTGGTGAAGCATTCCGTGGGCGCGGGCGTCGCCTTCGTCAACATCAACGAGCTGGAGTTCTCCGAGGGCAACTGGGACATGATGGAGAGGCAGGGGTACCTGATGAAGGGCGAGCTGTCATCCTCGGTCTCGGGATCGGAGGAGCTGGCGCTCGGGGTGATGGCCGCCAATCGGAAGGCGCCCGTGCATTTCTGCTCGTCGGCGTTCAAGGACGGGGTGCAGCTCCGGAAACGCCTGGTGCGCCGCGCCCGCCGGATCGCCGAGGCGTACGACGTGGTCACCGAGGACGGGACGCTCATCAGAGGCGTGATACTCGCCGACGACCCGCAGGCCGCGATCAGGATGCTCGCAGAGGAGCATGACGTGCCTTCCAGGCTGATGCATGCCCGCGTAGGGGCCGGGCGCGTGGAGATCGCCCCCTGGATACTGGAGGATCTGGCCGACGACCTGCCCTTCGAGTGCTATCTGTCCGAGGAGTACGCCTCGGCCGACCGCCTCGAGGTCGAACGGGTCCCGGTCGGCCGGCGGCCGCCGGGAACCGCGGAAAAGTGATATGGTTAAAGCGTTTCGACGATCCGGCCGGTCACGGATGACGGGCCGGTGCGCCTTCAGTCGACGCTGAGGCTCTGGATCTCCTGATGCCTGTTCACGATGTCCCTGGCGATGCGGAGGTTCTTACCGGCCTTGCCGATCGCGCGCCCTTTGAGCTTCGGATCGACCGTGATGGTGGCGTGCGTGATGTTCCCGCGTTGCTCGATAACGACTTTCTGAGGATTGTATATGTGGAAGACGTTCATCACGAACTGCTCGGGATCCTCGGAGTATTCCACGACCTGGATGTTCTTCCCGGTCTTGTCCTTGAGCTTGATCACGTGCTCGCCCTTCTTGCCGACGGCGATGTTGCCCTGCCCTTTCTCGACGACGAACACGAGTTTGTCCTCCGCGTCCATGCAATCGATGGCGTTCGCCTTGGTGATCGATTCGAAGAGCGCGATGTAACGGAGCGTGTCCTCGGTTAGTACGATATCCGCTGCCATGGTTCTCACAACGTCAGGATGTTGGAAGTGCCCTTGTCGATGACCGCCAGGGCCGAGACCGAGAACGGCTTACCGCAAAGTGCACCCAACTCCATGTTGTTGCCTCCGTACACGTGCGTCTTCACGTCGGTCTTCTCCTTCAATGCCTCGCTGGGGCAGTTATCGGCGAGGATGATCATCTGGGCCCGGCCCTCTTTGACCGCTTTCTCCGTCTGATCCACGCCGAACTCCACCTTACCGGTCGTTATGGCTGCTTTCAATGCTCTGCTTATGTCTATTCTCTCTTCGCTCATTCATCTTCCCCCTTTCTCACGGGTGTGTAAACCAGATTGACTGCGCCGGTCCCCAAGGTCACCGGCTGACCTACGATTATGTTCTCCGTCACTCCTTCGAGACGGTCGACCTCGCCCACCATCGCCGCGTGCAGCAGATGGGCCGCCGTGATCTCGAAGGCCGCTCTCGCGAGCACGGACGATTTCTTGCCGGAGACCCCGTGCCTGCCGATGGCCTTGACGAAACCGTCGTTGGTCATCAGGTCGGCCACCAGCATGATGTGCCTGATGTCCACGTCGAGCCCGGCCTCTCCCAGCGTCTCCATGGCCTCGCGGATGATCGAGTTCCTCGCCGCCTCGATGCCGAGGACGTCGGCCACCTCCTGGATGCTGTTGGTCATGACGTTCTCGGCGTCGACGCCTTCCGTCTTCAGGACCTCTTTCAGATTGCTCCCTTCGGTGACGATCATCCATTCGCCGCTGGCGTGCGACAGCACCGCTCTCGCGATCCCGTCGATGCCTTTGATCTTGGCGCCTTTAATCGCGTCGTACATCGTCTGGAGCTTCCTGAAGGACGGCTCGTCGGCGGTGACGACGATGTCGAATCCCTCCATCGACACCATGCCGCGGACCGCCCTGACCTTGTTGAGCCTGTCGACGATGTCCTCGGCGGCGATGCCGCGGGATTCCATCTTGCGCGCGTCGGGGATGATGACCAGCCTCATGTTGGTGAGGTCGGTCTCGACCGCCGCGATGTCCAGCAGCGTCGTCATCTCGATCTCCGAGGACACGTGGCGCGCCACGCTCTCGTCCTCGGCGGCGATGCCCTTCAGCGGGATGTCCATGGACGGTGTGCTGGGCACGCGTCTCGCGTCGACGATCTCGATCAGCCTGGGAAGCCCCTGGGTGACGTTGATGTTGGCCACGCCGGCGTAGTGGAAGGTACGCATGTTCATCTGCGTGCCGGGCTCGCCGATGGAGTGGGCCGCCATCACGCCCGCGGATTCGTTCTGATCCATGAGGTGCGATTCGTACATCCTCTGCGCCACCTCGATGAGCTCCCTGCGCTTGTCCTCGCCCAGGTCCGTGTCGCCCACGGCGTTGGCGATGTCGTGCACGATCTTCGGCGGCAGAGGGTGGGCGTACGTCTCGGCGTACGCCGCCAGCTCCACCTCGGTGTCGCTCATCACGCGGCGGTGGTAGACCTCCTCCATGTCCCCGACGGGTTTCGCCGCGGGCGCCTCCTTGGCCTTGGTGCGGGCCGCCGGCTTGCGCGTCAGCCTCTTGCCCACCTTGTCCAGCACGGATGCCGCCTCCTCCTCCGTCAGACCCAGTTCCACCAGGTCCTCGGGGGAGGCTGCGCCGATCGCGCCCAGCGTGTTGTATTTGGTCAGGAGGAGGTTGGAGACCTCCTCGCTGATGTCCCTGTTGATCAATGCGTTGAGCGTGTCTTTCCTGGCCATCGATCACTCACCTCCTCCGTCGTAATCGACGTCGAAGTCCTCGAACTCCTCGTTGTCCTCCTCCTCGGTGTACTCCATCTCGTCCTTCTCCTTGAGTCCGTAGTTGTCGCCGATGTCGCGGTACTCGATATGCTGGAGCAGTTCGTCCGCGTCGTCGCCGAGCACCTCGGCGAAGAGGTCCTCGAGGTCGATCGCCTTGCCTCTGACGGTCCTCGCAGGATCGGCTCCGTCCTCTCCGTACCTGAACTGCACGACCGTGCCGATCGTGTTCCTCACCGTGCCGTCGGCGGCGAGCTTGAGGTCCTCGAGCGCGGAGACCAGCCGTCTCTGCATGTAACCCGACCTCGATGTCCTGACCGCCGTATCGACGAGACCTTCCCTGCCGCCCATGGCGTGGAAGAAGAACTCGGTGGGGTCGAGCCCGTCCTTGTACGAGTTGGAGCAGAACCCTCTGGCGTATGCGCCCAGGTCGCCTTTCTCGAAATGGGGGAGGGTCCGGTTCCAGTAACCTCTGGACAGCCGCTCGCCGCGGACGGCCTGCTGGCCGACGCAACCTGCCATCTGCGACAGGTTCAGCATCGAGCCGCGGGCGCCGGTCCGGGCCATGATGACCGCGGGGTTGGCCATGCCCAGGTGCTTGCCGGCGATGCGACCGGCTTCGTCACGGGCATCGCTGAGGGTCTTCATGATCCCCACTTCGAGCGTCTCCCTCAGGGAGCGCCCCGGCATCTGCTCGAGCGTGCCGTTCCAATAGGATTCGACCATGTCGGACACCTTGTCGATGCATTCCTGGTTGTAGTTGACGATCTGCAGCGCCGCCTCGTCGGGGATGTCCTCGTCGCCGATGCCGGTGCTGAACCCGTGGTTCATGAGCGCGCCCAGGGCCAGCCTGGTCATCTGATCGATGAAGACGGAGGCCCGGTCCGCGCCGTAGTCGCGGGCGATGCGGTCGATGATCTTGCCCTTGCTGTTGCCGATCGCCTTCGTGTCGATTGTGCCGCACAGCAGCTCGCCGTCGCGGATCTTGACGTAGGCGTCGTTCTCGCAGTCCTCCTTCTTGCAGCCGGCCTTGCAGTTCTGGCAGATGTTGGCTTTGAAGGTCGTGCGGAAATCATCCGGCAGGACGGTGGAGAACAGCTGTTTGCCGGACCAGTAGGCGTTGCCGTCCTCGTCCGTCAGCGGCTCCGGCACCGGCACCCCCTTCAGCTTGGAGAGGATGTCCATCGCCTGGGCCATGTCGAAGCGCGGGTTGTCGTGCGTCAGGAAGTAGGCGCCCGTGATGTGGTCGTGGATGCCTCCGATGATCGGTCCGCCGTATCTCGGCGAGAGGATGTTCTCCTGCACCTGCATCAGTATGCGCGCCTCGGCGCGGGCCTCGTCGCTCTGCAGGACATGGAGGTTCATCTCGTCGCCGTCGAAGTCGGCGTTGTACGGCGGGCACACGCAGAGGTTGAACCTGAACGTGCGTCCGTCCATGATCTTGACGCGGTGCGCCATCATCGACATCCTGTGCAGCGAGGGCTGCCTGTTGAACAGGACGACGTCGCCGTCCATCAGCTGCCTCTCGACCGCGTAATCGATCTCGATGTTCTCGGCCACCTCCTCGGCGTTCCTGTCCGTCACCCTGATCCTCCTGCCGTCGGACCTGATGACGTAGTTGACGCCGGGTTCGTACGGGAGCTCGTCGCCGGGCTCGGGCCCGCGTCTTATCATCTCCCTGATCCTCTCGATGTTGTGCTCGTTGACGTGGACGGGCACGGTCAGCTCCCTCGCCGCCCGCACCGGTATGCCGACGTCGTTGATCGACAGCAGCGGGTCGGGGGAGATCACCGTACGCGCCGAGAAATTCACGCGTTTACCGGACAGGTTGGACCTGAACCTCCCCTCCTTGCCCTTGAGCCGCTGCGTCAGCGTCTTCAGGGGGCGCCCGGACCTGTGCCTGGCCGGGGGGATGCCCGAGGTCTGGTTGTCGAAGTACGTGGTCACATGGTACTGCAACAGCTCCCACAGGTCCTCGACGATCAGCTGCGGCGCTCCCGCATCGCGGTTCTCCCTCAGCCTCTGGTTGATCCTCAGGACGTCCACCAGCTTGTGGGTCAGGTCGTCCTCGGAGCGGTCGCCCGAATCCAGCGTGATCGAGGGCCTGACCGTCACCGGCGGCACCGCCAGCGCCGTGAGGACCATCCACTCGGGCCTGCAGGTCGCGGGGTCCATCCCCAGCGTCTTCAGGTCCTCGTCGGGGATCCTCTCCAGCCTCTCGCGGACCTCCTTGGGGGTGAGCTTGTAGTTGTCGTCCACCTCCCTGAACGTGGTCGGCTTGTCCAGTTTGATCTTGATCTGCTCGGCGCCGCAGTAGGGGCATACGCCCTTGGCGGATGCGTCCTTGGCGGTGACCTTGGAGAAGTTCTTGACCTCGATGGTGCCGCCGCCGAGGTCCTTCATCTCGTCCATGTCCCGCATGCGTTCCTCGATCTGCTCGGGCGAGAGCATGATCCTCCCGCAGGAGCGGCAGGTGCTCTCGAGCATCGTCTTGATGTCCTTGATGAAGCCTACATGGATGACCGGCATCGCCAGGTCGATGTGGCCGAAGTGACCCGGGCACTCGTCGACCTTGCAGCCGCAGGTCTTGCAACGCAATCCGGGCTCGATGACCCCCATGTGGGGGTCCATCAGCCCCATGTCGATGGGGTAGCCCTCGTCGTCGTACGTGTCCGCGGTGATGATCTTGGCGGCGGACATCTTCCTGATCTCCTCGGGGGAGATGCAGGAGAACTTGATCGATCCGATCCTCTTGGTTATGCCGCGCATCATGTCAAATCCTCCAGTTGAAGCCTCATGGCGACACCCAGCGACAGCAGCTCGTCCATCAGCAGCTTGAAGGCGTACGAGGTCTGCACCAGGTGGATGTTCGAATTGTTCTTGCACACGGGGCAGTACAGCGAGCCGTGGCGGTCCATGATGGCCACGTGACCGCAGCCGGTGTTGCCGCACACGTACTGCTGGGTGCCGTCGGACTCATCGAGCAGACGGTCCTTGATGACCATCGCCGCGCCGTGTCCGATCAGGCAGTCGCGCTCCATCTCGCCGAACCTCAGGCCTCCCTGTCTGGAACGTCCCTCGGTAGGCTGCCTGGTGAGGATCTGCACGGGCCCCCTGGACCTGACATGCAGCTTGCCGCTGACCATGTGGTGCAGCTTCTCGTAGAAGATCACGCCGGTGTAGACCTCGGCCTGGATCATGCGGCCGGTCCTGCCGTCGTACATGATCTCCTTGCCGTTGTGGCTGAAACCGCATTTCACGAGGCCGTCGCGGATCGACTCCTCCCTCTCTCCAGAGAAGGCGGTGCCGTCGATGATGCGGCCCTCCATGGCGCCCAGTTTGCCGGCCACCATCTCGAGCACGTGGCCGACGGTCATACGCGAAGGTATGCCGTGGGGGTTGACCACGAGGTCGGGTGTGACCCCTTCGGCGGTGAAGGGCATGTCGCACTGGTCCACCAGCCTGCCGATGACCCCTTTCTGCCCGAACCTCGAGCAGAACTTGTCACCCAGCTCGGGGACCCTCTCGTCCCTGATCTTGACGCGCACCAGCCTGGAGCCGTTCTCCGACTCGGTGATCATCACCGAGTCGACGTATCCTTTCTCGCCGGGCCTGACGGTGACCGAGGTCTCCCTCCGTTTCTGGGGGGTCAGGAAATCGGTCTCCTCCTCGAGGAAACGCGGCGGGGAGGTCTTGCCCACGAGGACATCGCTGCCGGAGACGTCCGACTCGGGCGAGATCAGCCCGTCCTCGCCCAAAGAGGCGTAGGCCATGTCGGCGCGGGCGCCCATGATGTCCGGCGAGGGGATCTCGAAATGATCCTCCTGGCCGCCGGGGTAGCGGCGCTCCTCCGAGCGGTACGAGCGCATGAACGTCGATCTGCCGAGTCCCCTCTGGATCGAGCTCTTGTTCATGACGAGCGCATCCTCGATGTTGTATCCGTGGTACGAGAGCACGGCGATGCAGAAGTTCTGCCCCGCCGGCCTGTGGTTGTACCCCATGAAATCCATGATCTGCGTCTGCACCATCGGCATCTGCGGATAGTGCATGATGTGCCCCCTGGTGTCCGGCCTGATCCTGTAGTTGGCGGCCGCGATGCCCAGCGCCTGCTTGGCCATGCCCGCCCCCATGGTCACACGGGGCGCGGAGTTGTATTCGGGATAGGGCACGATGCCGGCGGCCACGCCGAGGATGACCATCGGGTCGATCTCCATGTGCGTGTGCCTCTTGGTGATCTTCGAGGGCACCATCATGTCCTCTCCGCACCATCTGCACTGTATGTCGGCGTCGCCCTCCCTGCCGACGTTCTTCCAGTCGACGTCGGCCATCGAGAGCGCCCGGCGGCAGTGCTTGCATCTCTTGGGCAGGTCGAACGGGCTGACCAGGACCAGCGCGTCCTCCTCCTCCTCGGCGTCGAGCCACTCGAGCACGCCCTCGTTGAAGAGGTCGTTCCACGAGACCTTGCCGTCGCGTATGCCTTCGACGTGTTTCCTGTCGAGGACTGTCTTGCCGCCCTCGACGATCAGCAGCGGGCGCCTGAGACGACCCTCGTCGCAATTGATGATGATCTCGGACATGTCCTCGTCGAAGCGTATGTTGACGTCGTAATGCAGGCGTCCGATCCTCCGGTTGTCCCTCACCCTGCCGACGAACTGCTCGGGAGCGTCGGAAGTGCCGATCAGGTCCCCGTTGAGGTAGACGCGCACGCCGTCCTCGCTCACGGGCCTCAGGTCGTAATCCCCTCTCAGGAGCATCTTCAGCTCGTCCTCCGAGTACCCCTCGGAGACGTCGATGATCAGGGCCGCGTTCTTGACCAGACCGCAGTTCTGACCCTCGGGGGTCTCGGACGGGCAGAGCCTGCCCCATTGGGTCGGGTGCAGGTCACGGGCCTCGAAGTGGGGCTGGCTCCTCGTCAGCGAGGACGTCACCCTCCTCAGGTGGGACATCGCCGACATGTTGGAGGTCCGGTCGAGCAGCTGCGAGACACCTGCGCGTCCGCCCACCCAGTTGCCGGTCGCCAGAGCGTGCAGCAGCTTGTGGGTGAGCAGGTCGGGTCTGATCGACGAGGCGATGTTGATCTCGGAGCGTTTCCTGCCCCAGTTCCTCTCCAGCTGGTATTTCAGATCCTTCATGAGGCTGCTGAAACTGGTCCTGAACAGGTCCTCGAGGAGGTCCCCGGAGAGCTTGAGCCTCTTGTTGGCGTAGTGGTCCTTGTCGTCCTCCTTCCTCTTGTTCAGCGACAATTCCAGGACCGCGCGGGCGATACGTCCGAGGAAGATCGCCTTCTTCATGCGGTCGTCGGCCGTATCGCCGAGGTGGGGGAGCAGCGACCTGTCGAGGATCGACTCCACTTTCTTCGTCCTGTACTCCTTGGCCTGACCTGCCGCGAAGTTCCTCTCGAGGAAGAGTATCGCATCCTCGGTGGAGTGGTATCCGTTCGGCGGCGAGGCCTTCTTGTCCATGGACGCCTCGATGTTGGCGTAGACGATGTTGGCCATCTCCGCGTCGGAGACGATGGTGTCGTAGATCTCCTTATCGGATTCCATCCCCAGCGCCTTCATCAGGGCCACGATGGGTATGGGTCCGGAGGCCACGGGCACGGAGACGACGACCATCCCGTCCTTCTTCCTCTCGACCAGCGTCAGCGCGCGGTAGCCGTCCTTCTGCGAGAACACCTTGGCGATCTCGACGGCCGCGCCGTACTTCTCGTTGTACTCGACCATGATCCTGTTGGGAGCGAGGTCCTCCAGGGTGATCAGCGCCCTCTCGGTGCCGCCGATGATGAAGTAGCCGCCGGGTTCGCGCGGGTCCTCCTTCTGCTTGACGAGCTCCTGGGAGTACTCCTCGTCGGACAGGGACCGCTCCAGAGTGGATTCGAGCACGTCCCGGTTGAGGTTGCAGCCCTTGGACATGACCATCATCGGCAGGTTGCCGACGTGGATCCAGTTGCCGTTCTCCGGCGTGTCGAGCTCGACGCCGTCCTCGAATATCTCGAAACGGACGAAGACGGGTGACATGTAGTTGAGGTTCCTGAGCCTGGCCTCCATGGGCGTAAGCTCGTGGCTGTATCCGTTGGCCTCCATGACCTTGGGAGGCTCGATGCGGATCGTGGGCTTCGCCGATGGATCGATGGTTCCGTCCTCGGCCCTGCGCCTGCCGATGTTGATCGTGATGTTCCTTCCGCCGGTGCGCTCGGGGTCGAGTACGATCACCCCGCGATCCGCATCATCGGTAGGGACCCTGATGTCGTCGACGATCCTCTGCATCCTGCTGTTGGGATTGTCGGCGGTCGCCAGGAAATCATTGTAAGATGAGATGTGATGGTTGACGATGTTCCTGTCCTTGAAATACAATTTTACTAAATCCCTCAAAATGAATCACCCTTTGGTCACGAGCCTGTAGGCGACGAACTCCTGTGCCGTCTCGCTTTTCCTGACTATTCTCACCACACGTCCCTCCGCGATAGGGCCGTGTATGCTCTCGAGGACCTTGATGCCCGCATCGACGCTCCTGATCTTCGGAAGCTGGTCGCGTGTCATACCCCTCTCGCTGAGTACGGACTCGGCTTCTTCCTCGGTCAGAAGATGATGCTCGGGCACAAGCACGTGCCTGAGAACATTGAACGATACATTGTCTGATACCAACTAATTCACCTGCCAATTGCCCCGCTCCCGGTCAGCGGGAAATGCGTTTAAGAATTACGCCCCTAGCTCTTTCGTTCCTCATACTTGATCCGCCATCTGATCGCTCATGAAGAGACCAGCGGGCCTGAAGGGATTCGAACCCTTGACCACCTGATTAAAAGTCAGATGCTCTACCTAGCTGAGCTACAGGCCCTTAGATATCTTAAAGCTTGTAATTTGGGAGGAACCTTTCCTCCTATATAATACCTCGTTGAATCCCGGTACCCTCCGCGCGAGCACCCTCGGGACCGCGCCTGCGGAGCGACGATGCAGGAACGGTCGCCGGGAGGCCGTGTGCCGCGGATGCAGAGGGCGGGATGGCGGTTTCGGGATATCATGTTTCCGCCGACCGCCACCGACCCGGGGATCCGTCCCTCATGATGATATAGCCTCACCCCGATTCATCCCCGATGGTGGATCATCTGACACTCAGAGTGGCCGCGTTCGGGACGTCCTCGTCCGCGGGAGGAGGCGTCGTCGGCATGGACCGCGTTTCGAGGGATGCCCTCGGCGTCGAGCCGGGCGATGCCGTGGAGATCTCAGGCGGCGGCCGCCCCGCGGTGGCGAACGTCTGCGGATGCGTTCCCGCCGATGAGGGCCTGGGGCGCATATACATGGATGTCCTGACGAGATCGGAGGCGTGCGCCGAAGCGGGCGACGAGGTCAGAGTGCGGAGGATCGTCCCCCGGGAAGCCGAGAGGGTCGTGATCGCGCCCGACCGGACCGCAGACCGCCCGGGCGAACCCGTCGACGGGCTGGCCACCCTGATCGGGCCGAATATCGGCGGCCGCGTGCTGAAGGCCGGGATGAGATTCGCCATCCCCGGCCTGGCCCTCAGAGGCGTGCCTGCCGAGTTCTTCGTGACGCGCACCGAACCGGAGGGGCCGGTGACCGTGTGTGCGGACACGCGGTTGGATCTCGCCCCCGAGCTCGTCGCGTGGACCGAGACGGTCCGCGGGATCCCGATAACGGATGCCGACATCGGCGGCCTGGAGGACGAGCTCGGCCGCCTGAGGGACGCGGTCGCGTCATCCCTCGGACGCTCCGAGGTCTTCAGGCGCATGGGCGTCGTCGCCCCCAGAGGCGTGCTGGTCTGCGGACCCGCCGGCATCGGCAAGACGATGATGGTCGAAGCGGTCGTCAACGGGCTCGGGATCTCCGCGTTGCGCCTGAACGGCTCGCTGATCCGCAGCGGAGAGGTGCAACTGACCGATATGTTCAAGAAAGCGCGGGAGAAGGCCCCCTGCATGATCCTCATCGAGGACCTCGACCGCCTGGCGCCCGACGGATCCGGGCCCGTGCCGGACCGGGAGGACGGATCCGCGGGATCGCTCTCCGGGCTCATGGACGGGATGCGCACCGGCGAGGGCATCGTGGTGGTCGGCACGGCCCGTGACGGGGACTCCGTCGATCCCGCTCTCAGGAGGTCGGGGCGGTTCGACCGCCGGATCGACCTGGACACGCCGGACAGGGATGCACGCAGGCGGATGCTCGACGTATGCACGCGGGACATGCCGCTGGAGGCGGTCGTCGATCTCGGCAGGTTGTCGGAGGAGACGACGGGTTTCACCGGCGCTGACCTCGCCGCGCTCTGCAGGGAGGCGGCCGTGAGATGCGTCGGGACGCGGGCTCTCCGCCCGACCGGCGGCGGGCACGCCGACGCGGATGCCCGCAGAGAGGTCCGCATGGAGGACTTCGGATCCGCCCTTGCGGCCATCCGGCCTTCCGTCGCCGTCGGCGTATCCGCCGGGATCCCCGGCGTGACCTGGGATGACATCGGCGGATTGGAGAGCATCCGCAGGGATCTGACCGATGCCTTCGTCCCGGAGGAGGGCGCGCCTCCTTACCGGCGGCTCGGCATAACCCCGTACAGGGGCGTACTGCTCTACGGCCCTCCCGGGACCGGCAAGACCCTGATCGCCAAAGCTTTGGCGAACACCGCCGGCGCCTCCTTCATCTCGGTCAGCGGACCCGAGATCGCCAGCAAATGGCTGGGCGAGAGCGAGCGGGCGGTGCGCGACATATTCGAAAGGGCCCGGCGGTCCCGGCCCTGCATCATCTTCTTCGACGAGGTCGAATCGATCGCCCCTCGGCGCGGCCGCGACGCGAACGCCGTGTGGGACCATGTGGTGGCGCAACTGCTGACCTCCATCGACGGCATGCGGGACCGCGGATCGGTGTCGGTGATCGCCGCCACCAACCGCCCGGACATGGTCGACCCCGCCCTGCTGAGGCCGGGGCGCATGGACCGCCTCATCCTCGTGGGCAGGCCCGACGAAGCCGCACGCAGACGCATCCTCGAGATACACACGAGGGGCATGCCCCTCGAGGATGTGGACCTCGATGCGCTGGCGAAGAGCACGGAAGGGTATGTCGGCGCCGACCTCGCGGCACTCTGCCGGGAGGCGGGATTGGAGGCTTACAGGGAGGATGCGGACGCCGAGGCCGTGCGCATGGAGCATTTCATGGACGCTCTGGAGCACAGCGGGCCCTCGGTCGACGATGCGACCTACTCCTTCTACGAGAACATCGGCACGAGCATCAGGAAGCCGGGCGGCAGGTGGGAGGACCTGCCCTCTTACAGGTGAGCCGCCATGACCGACAGGTTCTTCGCCGGCGAGCTGATCGGGAGGGAGGTCCTAACCTCGGGAGGCCGCAGGATCGGCATCCTCGCCGACCTGGTTATCGATTGCGACGACGGGACCGTCGCCCACCTCCTCGTCGATCCGGACGGCTCGGTCATGAGCTCCGTCCGGAGGGTGGACGGCCTGGGCCGGATCGTGGTGTCGGCGGAGAGGATGCGGACGGAATCCGGCCGGATCGTGATCAATCTAGATCCTTGACCATGTACGGGGCCTCCAGGCGGTACCCCAGCGCCCTGTAGTACGCCCTGACGCCCACGCCGCTGGTGACCCTCACCCGTTTCTTGCCGTCTTCGCGGGCACGGGCCTCGGCCAGCGCCATCAGCTCCCTGCCGAACCCGCGGTGCTGCCAATCGTCGCCCTCGGCGCCGATGG
Organism: Methanobacteriota archaeon; assembly: GCA_012719315.1. Taxonomy (GTDB): domain Archaea; phylum Thermoplasmatota; class Thermoplasmata; order Methanomassiliicoccales; family Methanomethylophilaceae; genus Methanogranum. The sequence goes on along the minus strand of JAAYAP010000004.1, from coordinate 5,501 downwards.
CCGCCATCCTCCCGAAGACCTTCAGCTCGCGGATGCTCGCCGTGTCGGTCGCATCGGTCCTGAGTCTGACGTACCCGACCAACGCGTCCCCGCACTCGAAGCAGATGAAACGCTCCAGGCCGCCGCCGGCCTCGTACTCCACGGTCTCGACCTCCGCATGCGAGCGGTCGCAGAGCACCGTGCCCGTGTGGCCGACCTCGCGGCATCTGATGCAGCGGCAGGCGGTGCCGGCGGCCTCCATGTGCTCCCGGACCAGCTGCCTGATGTTGGACTTCATGATGCCGGCGGCGATCTGGGGGACGGGGATGTCCCTCTGGATCCGTTGGATCCTCGCGTACACGGGGACGTGGGCCTTCATCTCGGCGATCAGCCGCGTCGCCGCCTCCGTGTCCAGCGGCTCGTATTCGCCGGCTTCCCACAGCCGGTACGTCTCCGTTCCCGCGACCACCAGCGTCGGGTAGATCTTCAGCATGTCGGGACGGAAATCGGGATCGTCGAACACGCGCCTGAAGCACTCCAGGTCCCGCTCGGGACTGACTCCGGGCAGCCCGGGCATCAGATGGTAGCACACCTTGAGGCCGCGGTCCCGGCAGGCTTTCGTCGACTCGACGACCGCGGCGACGCCGTGGCCGCGATTGACGCGGGCCAGCGCCTCGTCGTCGAGTATCTGTACTCCCAATTCGACCCTGGTCGCGCCCAGTCTCATCGCCGCCTCGATCTGCTCCGGGCCGAAGACATCGGGACGCGTCTCGACCGTCAACCCTATGCAGCGGTGGTCGGCGGTCTCGTTCAACAGCTGTGCGGAAGGCAGGTCCTCGGAATCGACGCCGTTCATCGCGTCGAAGCATCTGCGCACGAACCGCTCCTGGTATTCCTCATCCCGGGATGTGAAGGTCCCGCCCATGATGATCAGGTCGATCTTGTCGGTCTTGTGGCCGATGGCGTCGAGCTGCTCGATGCGGTCCCTGACCTGCAGATAGGGGTCGAACCTGTTCCGCTCGGCGCGCCTGGCTGCGGGCTCCTTGCCGGTGTATGCCTGGGGAGACCCGGTTTCGACTCCGCCGGGGCAGTAAGCGCATCTGCCGTGGGGGCAGGGGGCGGGGGAGGTCATGACCGCGACCACGGCGACTCCGCTCGCGGTGCGCATCGGTTTCTTGATCAGGAACGGCTCCAGGAGCGCCCGGTCCTCCGGCAGGACGTCTGCCAGGATGGAGGAGTTGGGCGGGATCTCCGCCAGCTTCAGCTCTGCGCACAGCCGCAGCTTGAACCTCTGGAGGTCGTCGCGGTCCTTGATGGTCCCGTCTTTGACCGCCGCGATCACGGCTGAGTTGAACCCGGTCGTCTTCGGGGGGTTCATCCTTTGCGTCCCTTCACGAGGCTTCCGAGGTGCTCGACGGTCCTCTTGTAGTTGTCCATCGCCATCCTGACGTTGGTCTCCGTGAAGCTCCAGGCCTTGGCGAGATCCCCGTACCTGATACGGTACCCTTTGCGGACGGCTCCGTCGAACTCCACGTCGGTGCTCTCCAGGAGATCCATCGATTTCAGCTTGTTGATGTGCCGGTATATCGTCGGCTTGGTCGTGCCCAGCAGGGCCGCGAGCTCCTCCACGGCCCAGACCTTGCCGGGATGGGGCATCAGGCATTCCATGAACAGCCTGTACGGGACGCTCTCCCTCAGCCCGTCCGCCGCGGTCCGCGGATCGTACCCTTTCGGTATGTACCCTATCTGGACCAGGAAGGTCTCGGCGACGATGTCCGCATCCGAGACCGAGTCCATGGGCGTGTTGCTTATCACCTGCAGATTGAACATGTTCACACGGCTCCGATCATGATCGCTTATAAGAATTAAGGTGATATATTAATTTATTTAAGCATGCGCCGATGCGATCCGCTTATGATACGATCGTCGGCGGGAGCATGCGGCCGGTCGCGGGGAACGGGGATCAAATGAAGTCGCGCAGGTTCTCCAACGCCTTGATGACGCTGCCGTACGGCATTATCGGAGAGACCGGGATCGAGAGGATCTTCTCGACGGTGGGCGCGATGATGGGTGCGCAGACGATCGCCGACGCTCCGTCGCGTTCCGCCCGCACCGCGGCGATGATCGCATCCTCGACGGTGGCGACCACGTACTCGCGCACCGAGAAGGTGAACCCCTGGATGTCCATGAGGACCGGCAGGCCCTCGGTGAATCTCGAGGAGGCGATGACCGCCACGAAGCGGTTGTTGTCCTTCTTGGACAGCACCCTGAGGGTCTTGATCACCTGACGGACCGTCCTCAGGTTGGGTTCGCGCCTCTCCTCGAGGATCTTGTACATCGTGCTCTGGGACAGTCCCGAGACCTGGCAGAACTCGCTCAGCGACATCTCCAATTCGTCGCGGAGGATGCTTTTGAAGGCTTTCTGGAAGCCTCCTTCCTCCCTCAGCATGCTGGAGATCAGGTCCTCTATCGTCATCTGCCGCTCTTCGCATACTCGGCCGCGGACAGACCCGCGACGGCTCCCTGTCCGACCGCCTTCGCCAACTGCCAAGGCTTGCCGGTGACGTCGCCGCAGGCGAACACGCCCTCGATCTCGGTGGCGCAGTCCGGGGAGACTTTGAGGGTGTCGTCGATCTCCGGCAGGATGCCCAGGTCCATCGCCAGGTCCGCGGACGATTTCCCGCCCAGTTCGATGAACACGCCTTTGGCCTCGATCTCCGTGCCATCGGCCATCCTCACGGCGGTCACCTTCTCCGTCCCGACGATCTCCGCGATGGTCGTGTCCAGGATCCTGACTCCCGCCGCGACCGTCTTCTCCATGAGCGCATCATCGACATCCCTGGAATCGGATGCCCAATAGACCGTCGAAGCGTACTTGGTCATCAGCTCGGCGGATACGGCCGCTTCCGACTCGTCGCCGGCGATCACCACCGGCACGTCCCGATGGAAGCTGCAGTCGCATGTGGCGCAGTAGCTGACGCCTCTGCCCAGGAACTCGGCCTCGCCGGGTATGTTGAGCTTCTTCCGCGTTATGCCCGTGGCCAGTATCACCGCCCGCGCTCTGATCTCGGTCCCGGACTCGAGGACGACCGCGAAAGAGCCGTCCTCCTGCCGGGCGGACGTCGCGTTCTGCCTGATGACCTTCGCCCCGGCGGACTCCGCCTGCTCCTGGCCCGTGGCCAGGAGATCGGCGCCCTTGGTCACGCCGGCGAGGCCGAAGTAGTTCTCGATCTTGGCCTCGAAGAGGGCGCTGCCCATCTCCTTCCCGATCACCACGGTGTCGGCCTTCCTCTTCGCGGCGTGTATCGCCGCCTGCAGGCCCGCGGGGCCGGCCCCTATTATCAATACATCGGTGTTCATGTGCTCGATCAGACGGACATGACGTACGCCTTTATGTCTTCCTTGGATCTGAGGCCTACCAGGGTCTGCACGAGTATCCCGTCTTTGAAGATTAGGAGCGTCGGTATGGCGCTGATCGAGAATTTCACGGCGATCGCCCCGTTGTCGTCCGTGTTCAACTTGGCCACGCCCACCTTCCCCGCCAATTCGTTCGCCAGATCCTCGATGATCGGCCCCATTCGCCTGCAGGGTCCGCACCAAGGCGCCCAGCAGTCGATCAATGCGACTTTGTTGTTTCCAATGAACTCTTCGAAGTTCTGATTAGTCAGTTCGGTAACCATGGCGGCTGTATTGCATCTGTCAGCTATATATCTTTACAGAATCATCGATGACGCGATGTTGGAAACCGTGGACAACCTCAAAGGCCTGGAGGTCTATGCCCCCAACGGGATCTTCGTGGGGATCGTGGACGACGTGATCCTGGATCTGCCCCGCATGCGCGTGGACGAGCTCTTCGTCAAGGAGGCGAATCCTTTCCTGGCCGACGGGAGCGTCTCGTTGGGCATACCTTTCAGATGGGTCATGAGCGTCGGCGACATCATCATCCTGAGCACATTCCCCGAAGAGCGGATCATGCCCGGGATCAGAACTCGATCTCCGGGATCTCAGGGTACTCGCCGATGATGTCCCTGATGGTGTCCAGATCCATCCCGCAGAGCTCGGACAGCTCCTTGTGCAGGGCTTCGATGCGGTCGGCGCCGCGGTCGGCGCCCTTGGCCCGCAGCCTGTCCGCGGAATGCCTGTGCGACATGACGCGGTTGTCGCTGACCAGGTTGTCGGCGTGTGCGACGATCTTCTCCTCGACGGTGCGCAGCATGTAATCGCCGGGAGGCAGCCCCAGCTCCTCCACGTCCGTCGCGTCCAGCCCGGCTCCCGTATGCCGGCGGATGATCTCCACCAGACGCGGGTCGAGGTCCAGATCGGCGGCCATCATCGCCCCCACGTGAGCGTGGCTGATGGAGTGGTCCACAGCCCTGCCGAGGTCATGGAGCAGCGCCCCCGCGACCACCAGCTCCGCATCGGCGGACCCGATGCGCGAGAGCATCACGTCGGCGACCGCCTTGACCGTGCAGCAATGCACGATCACCCGCCGCCGGCAACCCGCCTTCCGCAGGATCCCGATGCATTCCCGCACATCAGGCATGCCTGCTGACAATCTCCTTCCCCCTCTCGCTGGGCAGCACTGTCATCTCGCCGCCGCGGTCGGCGTACAGCGATCCGCCGCCGGTGAATCTGTCCAGCAGTATCGCGAGCGCCGCGATCTCGGAATGCGGTTGGTTGCCTACGGAGATGTTGAGGTGAGCGGACTCGTAGACCTCGAACGGGACTTTCTCCGCGCCCACAACGATCATCAGGTCCTCATCGCGCGGGATCTTGCCGAGCGCGGCGTCTATCCGTTCGCCGTACATGGTCAGGTGGATCACCTTCCCGGGGAAATCCCTGATCGCCTGCTTCCATTGCACGCCGGTCTCGATGGTGAAATCCCCGCCGAACCTCTTGACGACGCTGCCGATGTTCTCCTCCAGCGTCGCATCGTGCGTATCGACGTAGATGCCCTTGGCACCCAACGCCCTCGAGGAGAGGGCCACGTGCGTCGTGACCCGCTTATCCCTGTCGGGACGGTGCCCTATGCGCATTATCCAGATGTCTGACATCTTACCCTTCTCTGATGAGTTCGATCCTGTGCCCGCGGTAATCCACCCTCACCGATCTGCGGACCAGGCTCTTCAGCATCGTGGACGAGAGGCCCAGTGCCTCGGCGACATCGCCGGAGAACCTGCCGTCCTTGCCGACCTGCTCGATGATCTTCGCCTCGATCGCGGCGTACTCCTCCTCGTCCATCATCGCCGCGGTCAGGACATCGCTGATCTCGTAGACAGGCCATTGTGCGTTTATGTTGAAAGAAGTGTAGTATGTATGGTAAGATTTTTCGGGGTAGTTTCCGCCGGTGGAAAGCCAGCGCGTCTCCACAAGTTTCATTTTCTCGAAGAAAATGATGGCGTCCCTGCCTTCCTGACCGTATTTCTCCTCGATCTGATCGGCGGTCTTCCATTCCAAGGTCACCTCTTTCAATACGTCCCTTTTCACGGGTGTGTCGACCGATCTGAGCATGGGCACTAACT
>JAAYAP010000025.1 GCA_012719315.1 Methanobacteriota archaeon | reverse complement strand
GCATCGCACTCGGCCCTTGATACTTGCGACGGCGCCATATCCGAGGGCTTCCGCACGGTGGCCGTATGCGAGAAAGGCAGAGAACGCACCTTCGCGAATTATTTCAAGACGCAACGGGACCCGTCGGGCCGCATAATCAGAGGGGTCGTCGACGAGACCGTCATGGTCGACCGATTCAGGGATGTCATCCGCCCCGAGGTGCAGCAGGAGCTCATGGGCAACAACGTCCTGTTCATACCTAACCGTTCTTTCGTGTCCTACTCCGGCATCGATGCCGTCGAGGACGAGTTCAAGGTCCCTCTCGTCGGCAGCAGGAACCTCCTCCGATCGGAGGAGAGGGGCGACGAGAAGGATTACTACTGGATCCTGGAGAAGGCGGGCATGCCGTTCCCCAAGAAGGTCGCCTCCCCCGAGGACATCGACGGCCTGACCATCGTCAAAGTGCATCACAAGGTCAAGAAACTTGAGAGAGGTTTCTTCACGGTCAAGGACCACGATCAGTTCGTGGAGAAATCCGGCGAACTGATCAGACAGGGCGTCATCGAGGAGGATTTCCTGAAGGACGCCAGGATGGAGCAGTACATCATCGGCCCGGTGTTCAACCTCGACTTCTTCAGATCCCCTCTGGAAGAGAAGGGGGAGCAGATCGAGCTGCTCGGAGTGGATTGGCGGTTCGAGAGCTCCTTGGACGGTTACTGCAGATTGCCGGGCAAGCAGCAGGTGGAGCTCGAAGAGGACGGGATCATCCCCGAGTACACCGTATGCGGCCACAACTCCTCGACATTGAGGGAGTCACTGCTCGACAAGGCCTTCGACCTGGCGGAGAAATACGTCGCCGCCACCAAGAAATACTACGATCCCGGCGTCATCGGACCGTTCTGCCTGCAGACCTGCGTGGACAAGGACCTTGACTTCTACGTCTACGACGTGGCACCGCGCATCGGCGGCGGCACGAACGTGCACATGTCCGTGGGGCACCCCTACGGCAACGCGCTCTGGAGGAGGGAGATGAGCACGGGCAGGAGGCTCTCCATGGAGATCAGGAGGGCGATCGACGAGGAACGCATAGAGGAGATCATCACCTGAGGTTGTCGAAATGAGGAACAGCAAGAAGATCATCGTATTGGCCATGTTGTTCATCGCGACATCGTTCGCGGCAGGGTTGTCGATGCAGGAGGCGTCCGATGCGGACCTGACTTTCTCCGACGTCAGCCAGGGTAAGATCACTCCGGACGGCGGGAACATCTACGTCATGCTCGAGAACCAGGATAGTTCCGAGAAGAACCTGACCCTGACCGTCACCTATGTGAAAGACGGCACCGAGATCACGGCCGGCAGCAAGAACATAACCGTGCCTTCCAAGGCCATGAATTACAAGGCCACGGTCTACGTCAACCTCGGCGGGGTCGGCGAATACAACATCAAGATCACGGCCACGGATATCTACTTCCATGACGGGGCCAACACGACCACGTTCACGGCGACCGTGACCGAATCGATCTGGTCGGGTTGGACGCCTTATGCCGCATTGGGCATCGTCGCCCTGCTCGTGGTCATCGCGGCCTTCATCCACATACGCAGCAAGCCCAGGATCAAACCGGACCAATCGTTCACGCAGATCGAGCAGGAACGGCGTTCCGGCAAATCCGCCGGGACACCCGGGACCTCTGCGGAACGCCGGAGGTATTCGGCCGACAAGACCGGGCAGCCCAAGGCGGTCGTGAAGGAACCCGAACCGAAAGCGGCCAGCTTCACCGAGCTCGAGAAGGAGAAGGCCGTCGCCAAGAAGGAGGCGGGGAAGTCCGAGAAGAAACCCGGGAAGGAACCCGGGGAGTTGAAGTACGTCAGCTCCAGGCGGAAATGACGTCGCCGCCCCGCGAGGGGCGGCCCCGATCCCTCAGATCCTCGATTGCGGATCCTGCAGGTCGATGAGCGCGACATTGCGCCGATCGATGAAGAAGCCGATCTTCTTATGCAGCAGTATCGAAGGGGCGTTGTCCGGCTGGATCATGCTGTGCGCCACTTTACCGCCCATGGCGCGACCCTGTCTCAGGACCTCGCGCAACAGCTTGTACCCGATGGCGTTGCGGCGCACGAACCTGTGCACGCCCATGTTCTCGATCCAGATCAGGTTGTCGACGTTGGCCACATGATGCAGCATCTGCGCGAAGATGAAACCGTGGATCTCGCCGTCCTCTTCGGCGACGAAGCTCAGGCCGCTGTCCAGATAGGCTTTGAAGTGATTGGCGCTGCTGGCGCCGAGGCCGGCCTTCCAGTCCTCCGGGAGCTCCTCCCAGCGATTCTCCAGCGTCTGGTCGAAGTACTCCCGGATGCAGGCGATCTCCAGCTCCCGCACGGATTCCGCATCCCTGAGCTTCAGCGGGCGGATCTCCATCTCACATCTCCTCCGGCGCTTCCATCCCCAAGCAGTCCAGCACGTTCTTCAGGACCGTTCTCGTGCATTCGACCAGCGTCAGCCTGGCATCCCGGTTCTCGCCGGCCGCGAGCACGGGGACTGCGGCATAGAACTGGTTGAACGCGGAGGCCACCTCGTGTCCGTACGCGGGTATGGTGTTGACCTTCCTCTGTTCGCCGGCTCTGTATAGAGCCTCCTCGAACCCGGCCAGGGCCCTGACCAACCGGATCTCGTACTCGTCGGTGAGCATCCCCGGATCGCAATCATGGTTGTATTCCCCGGCCTTGCGGAGCATGCTGCAGGCCCTGGCATGCACGTACTGCAGGTACGGACCGCTGTTGCCGTCGAAGTTCAGGGCATCCTCCCAACGGAACACCAGCTGCTTGTCGGGACTGACGCGGACGATGTTGTACCTGATCGCGCCGATGCCGATCTGCCTGGCGATCCCCCTCATCCTCTCTTCGGGGAGGTCGGAGCGCCGCTTGCGGATCTCGTCGTATGCGCGCGAGACCGCCTCGTCGATGAGGTCGTCGAGGTAGACGACCACGCCTCTGCGGGTGGACATCTTGCCTTCCGGCAGGGAGACGAAGGAGTAGAACATCGGATCCGGCATCTTCTCGCTGCCGAGGATCTGCAATGCCGAGCAGAGCTGCTTGGAGCCGAGCTTCTGATCCTCGCCCAGGACGTTGACCGCCTCGTCCGCCCTGCGGAACTTGTCGAGATGGTACGCCAGATCCCTGGTGGTGTAGAGGGTCGTGCCGTCGGAGCGCGTGAAGGTGAACTTGGTGTTCTTGCCCCGGATCCCGAACGATTCCAGATCCAGGTACCAGGCGCCGTCGTCCGCCTGCCCCGCGTACTCCGAGGTCTTCAGCCTCTCCACCACGTCCCTCGCGGAGCCGTCGGCGATGAAGTCGGATTCCCAGGTGTAGCGGTCGAGGACCACGTTTATCTCGGAGAGCGTCTCCTTGAGCCCGTCGAGCATGAGCTCGGTCGTCCTCCTCACGCTGCCGATGACCTCCGCGTCCCCCGCTTCGAACCTGCGCAGCATCTCGGAGATCCGCTCCCGCACGTCCTCATCCTCCTCCATCATCCTGTTGGCATGGCGGTAGTTAGCCACCAGCCTGTGGTCGGGCTTGTCGCGTTCCTCCTTGCGCTCGACCTCCCCGTCGGGGATGTTGTCGATGCCCCAGGTCAGGATCACGACCTGCTTGCCGACGTCGTTGACGTAGTATTCGGTCTCGACCTCGTATCCGCATCTGGCGAGGCAGCGGGAGAGGGTGTCGCCGATGATCGGGTTCCTCGCCCTGCCGACGTGGATGGGGCCGGTCGGGTTGGTGGAGGTGTGCTCCACATTGATCTTGATGCCCTTGGCGGGCAGCGAGCCGTAGTCGTCTCCGCGCTCGACGATCTCCGTCAGCGTGGATTCCACGAGCATGGCCGGGTCGATGGTGAAATTGAGGTAGCCGTTGACCGCCTCGACGGCCGCGACCGTGCCGCCGACGGTCACCTTGTCGGCGATCCTCGCCGCGATCTCCTTCGGCGGCAGCCTCCGCGTCTTGGCCATGGCGAAGCACGGGACCGCCAGATCGGCCATGTCCGATGCCTCGGTCTGGAACTCCTCGTCCTGCCAGCCCAGCTCGGCGAGCGCGGATCCCACCGCGGCCCGGACCTCTGCGTTGAAACGGTTGCGTATCTTCATTCAAGCCACCTTGTACCTCAGTATCGCGGCTATGCCGCCGAAGGCCTTGAGCAGCATGTCACCTTCCTCCGAATCGCCGGAGATCAGCTGGAGACGCGTGTTGAACGAATCGGCTATCTCGAAGAACTCGTCGATCAGGTCCTGGGATCCGGTCACCTTCAGCGGCTGTCTGCAATCGGGGCATTGGATTGGGGCCTCGTCGTCGTTGACCGTCAGCGTATGCGTATGGTTGTTGGAGCAGGACGCGGTCACGCGCTTCTTGTCGATGCTCTCGGAGATCAGCAGCGTGTCCACCGCACCCATCTTCGCCGCGGTGCGGACCTCCTCCTCGCCGTACGCCGACAGGCCTCCGTCGGGCTTCCTGATCTCCCCGAACAGCCTCTGGACGTACTCCTTCTCGACGGTGAGCTGCATGTCCTGGATCGCACCCTGGGCGGCATCCACCAGCTCCTTGAGCCCGGATTCGTCCGTGTAGCCCGTGTCGAACAGCGGGCTGACGACCTTCTTCTGCAACTCGTGGTGCAGGTACCCTTCTTTGATGAAGAAGTCCTTGGTCGCACCGGGTCCGCCCACCAGGATCCCCTGGAGATCGGTCACGCTGTCGAGGAACACGACCGTCGCGTTATCGGCGACCTTCTTGTAGAACTCGTGGGCGGCGATCTCGATCAGCCGTTCGAAACGCACCGAGGACTGCCCTCCCTGGTGGTGCTTCGACGGCACCAGCGAATCGAAGTGCTTGAGCACGCTGATCCTGCTGCCCGACAGCATCCCGATCGTCGCCTCCTTCCTGTCGATGACGATGAGCCCGTAGTACTTCTTCTCGAGCAGCATGCTCTCCAGCGGTTCGGTGAAGAACTCCGAGTCGCATCTGTAGAGGAAGGCCGTCACCGGATCCGGCGGGCTGACCACGTACTGGACCATCCTGGTCTGGTCGCCGGCACGGGGCACCTCGCCGCAGAAGATGACCACGCCGTTCGGCGGTGCGGTCTTATATGTCCTCAATCGCGCCATGATGGAATCGATCGCGCCGGTGACGTTCTTCATCGTCGTTTTCGATTTGATGTTGGACGCCTGCGACTGCTCCTCTCTCAGGTAGGCCATGACGTCGGAGATGAGCTTGGTCTCGGGGACGTAGACCGAGATCAGCTCGGTCCCCCTTCCCCTGTACTCTACTATCTCCTGCATCGCCTTCTTGAAATCGTATCGTGCTTTGTCCGCAGCGTTTATCTCACCCATTCGGCTCACCAATATATTTATCCAAATTGCGCATACGTATTAAATGTATTCTCCATGAGCAAGAACAAGGTTGTTATCTCGATCGGCGGGTCGATACTGGTTCCCGGGAACGACGATTCCGCATTCATGAAAAGGCTCGCCGACCTCATCGTGCGATTGAAGGACGAAGTCCAGATGGTCATCGTGTGCGGGGGCGGCAAGATCGCCCGCTACTACACGCGGACCTCGGCGGCCCTGGGCGCCGACACCGGAGCCCAGGACCTGCTGGGGATCGGCGTCACCAGATTGAACGCCGAGCTCCTCAGGCTCGCCCTGGGCGATGCCGCCGTCCCCGGCCTGCCCCTCACCGCGGAGGAGGCCTCCGCGAAGAGCGTCCCGGGCAGGGTCGTGGTGATGGGAGGGACGGTGCCCGGACACACCACGGACGCGGTGGCCGCCATGGTCGCCCGGGAGATGGGCGCCGAACGCATCGTCAACGCCACTTCGGTGGATGCCGTCTACTCCTCCGACCCTCGCAGCGACGGGGATGCCGTGCGTTACACCGAGCTGACCATCGCCCAGCTGAAGGAGCTCGTGTACGATGATCACGGCGCCGGGCGCTCGTCGGTGTTCGATCCGCTGGGGGTGAGGATCGCCACCGAGGAGAGGATCGACATCTCCGTCGTCAACGGCAGGGACCTCGAGGACCTCGGCAACGCCATCCTCGGCAACCGCATCAACGGGACGCTCATCGATTCGAATCGGAAGGGCTGAGCGGATCGAGGTCGGCCGACCTCACGATCTCGTACCCTGCGCCGACGATGAGGTCGTGCACCCGCCTCTGCATCGGTTTGCCGAGCGAGTTCCGGTGGATGTAGACGGCATCGGTCCCGGTCATCGCCGCGGCGTCGCCGACCATCCTCAGGATGTCCTCGTCGTCATGCCCCTCGAGCTGGTACCCCGGGACCATATGGCCGAAATTGACCTTGTGCTTCAGAGCCATCTCGGTGAACCGGGGCGCGTAGTGCCCCCCGCCCACGCCGATGACGTCGGGGTAGTCGTTCTCCCGCATCTCGGTCAGGACCCTCGCCAGCAGGCAGGCCGCGCCGATGTCGCCCCAATTGCGTTCATCAGAACCGATCTCGATGAAGAACGTCGGTTTATCCAACCACGGGCCGTGATGCGTGACCTCGAAGCAGACCGCGAACCCCGGTATGTCACAGTAGGCGTCCATCAGCCGCAACGCGTCCGTCATCAGCGGAGGATCGGCCGGGACCAGCGTCCTCTCCCTGCCGCCGAGGCGGTTGTCGTTGTAATTCCCGATGGGATGCACCGTGAGCGTCGGATCCCCCGAAGCCGACGCATGTTTGGACATGAACACGACCGTGTCCGCTTCTATGCCCCTGGCAGCGGCGGTCTCGTCGATGCGGTCCTGGCGTATGTGCAGCCCAGGCACCGACATGATGTACACATCCTCCTTCCGATGCAGGGTGCATGCGTCGTCTCCTGGTATCTCCTCCCATCCGCCCGCATCCAGGAGCTGCGCCCTCATATTCACCGACGGAAGGTCGGGTTCGCTGCAGATGAACAACTTCGACATGCTATCCGTATCGTACCAATGCGAAGAAGATATAAAGCATGTTTCAATTTCGAGAGCATGTCTGCCGAGAGTGTGACGATCAGGGAACGCCTTCTCCTCCACCTCGGCCGGTTCCCGGAACAGACTCCCGACGAGATCTACAATGTTCCGTTCGATCTCACGCAGGACGGCATCGCCTCCGTGCTCGGGATCTCCCGGGCGCACACCTCCCTCGAACTCAAGAAGCTCAGGGAATCAGGTAAGGTCACCGAATGGCTGGCGCATATACGGGCCTCGGGCACCAAGAGGAAAGCCTACTGCTTACTGCCCGAGGGCGTGCGGGAGGCAGCCTCCCTGCGGAGCAGGCTGACAACGGAGGGGATCTCCGTGGAGAGCCTGCTGGATATGAAACGGTGCGACCCCGAGGTCATGTGGAACGCCCTGAGCCCCGAGGACCGCGACACCTTCGGGTTCGCGTGCATCTTCCGAGAGTCGGTGCCCCGCAGCACCCTGCCGCCCACCAGCACCGGCGTCATCCCCGCGGATTTCGCCGGGATGACCGCCATATCCGCCGAGGTCGGGAAGAAGTACCTCGGATTGGCCGGTGACGAAGATGCCCGCGCCTGGCACAGCCGCGCTGCCGACTGGTACCTGGAGAACGGAGGGGACGCCCACGAACGGCTGTTCCATCTCTGCTCCTCCGGAAGGCATCTCGAAGCGTCCAGGCATCTGATCAGGAACGCCGACGTCTTCCTCGAGAACCCCAACGAGGACCTGTTGCAGACCATCGGGAGGATAGCGGTATCGCCGAAATACGATGAGAATGTGCTCGACATCCGTGCCGATGTCGCGATCCACTGCCTCGACACGGAGGATGCCAGGCACTGCGCGGAGAGGTTGGATGAATACAGGTCGGTCAAGGCCGTGGTCGTCAGGGCCGAGGCCGACATCATCGACGGTAGGGCGGAGACCGCCCTCGCGGACGCTTCGGCGGCCTATGCGGAGCATCGCACGCCGAGCCTCGCGCTGGTCAAGGCGAAGGCGCTGTTCAGTCTGCAGCGGTTCGACGAGGCCGAGATGTTCCTCACCGAGGCGATCGGCCGGTTCATGGAAGCGGGAGATGTCGGCCGCATGGACGAGATCATGATTCTGAGGGCGGGTGTCGCCTTCAACCGCGGACGGGATGACGAATGCCTCAGCTACCTCGGCAAGGCCCTGAGGTCCTGTAGGAGCGACTCCCGCAGATCGAAGGTCGCAAGCCTGGCCTCGCGGGTCGGGGAAGACGACCGGACGGTCACGTTCCTGTGATCAGAGGACCGGATTGCCTTTGAGCACGTCGAGATCCGAGATGTAGAGCTCACGGATGTCCTTGATGCCCCATTTCAGCATGGCGAGCCTCTCGAACCCGAAGCCCCATGCGAGGACGGGGTGCTCCACGCCGAACGGCTCGACCACCTCCGGGCGGAAGATGCCGGCGCCGCCGAGCTCCATCCACTTGCCGTTGAAGAACACCTCCAACTCCAAGGACGGTTCGGTGTACGGGAAGTATGCGGGCCTGATCCTCACCTGATCGAAGCCCATGCGGGTGAAGAACTCCTTGATCATCGAGATCAGCATATCGAAATCGGCGTTCTCGTCGATGACTATGCCCTCGATCTGGGTGAACTCCGGCAGATGGGTGGAATCGATGGATTCGTTCCTGAAGATCCTGGAGATCGAGAACGCCTTCTGAGGCGCCTTCGGGTTCTCCGCGATGTAACGTATGCTGCTGACGGTGCTGTGGGTCCTCAGGAGCGCTTTCTCGGCCTTCTCCCTCGACCAGCTGCCGCCCCACCCTGTCGACCCCGTGCCTCCGCCGTCCTCGTGGATGGCCCTGACCCTGTCGACGAGCGCCTCGTCCGTCAGCTCCACGGAAGCGGGGCTCTCCAGATAGAAAGTGTCCTGGAGGTCCCTCGCCGGATGGTCCTGGGGCGTGAACAGCACGTCGAGGTTCCAGAATGCCGACTGCACGTAATCCGAGCCCATCTCCGTGAACCCCATGTCGGTGAAGAGCCTCCTGATCTCGGAGCCGAGCCTGGAGAGCGGGTGCTTCTTCGCCGGAGCGACGGTCGGCGCGAAGGTCTGCACGTCGTATCTGCGGAATTCGACCTCTTTCCATTCGCCGCTTTGGATCATGCGGTCGGTGACGTCGGCCACCTGCTCGACCGCCTCGATGCCGGCGGCCACGGCCTCGATGCCGGCAGACGTCAGCGAGATCGATCTGACCGTCACCAGCCGTTCGCGAATCAGGTCCTGACGGCCTTTGAGGTCGGCGATGATGCGGGGGTCGGCTTGCGACTCCTCCACCGGGCCGGCGGCCATGCGCTCGAGCAGCAGCTCGTCGGGCATGGCGCCGTCGACGGCGCTGTTGCCGGCTTCCGTGAGCACCAGCAGATTCCCCTCCGCGGATCTGACGATGTCGGCCAGCTTCTTCCTCCTGAGCCAGCCGATGGCGATCTTGTCCTCGCCGTCGGGCATGCTCTGCGAGAGCATGTCCATGCTCATCCGCCCGCCGTTGGCGGCGATCAGCCCGATCGCCTGCCGTTCGGGCAGGCCGGAAGCGACGACGTCGCGGTCGGCCAGCTCGAAATAGCGTGTGACCTCCTCCTCTATGACCGCCAGCCCCTTGGACGAGAGCCATGATGCCGCTCCCATGATCTCGACCTCCAGGTCGAACCTCCCGGCGGCGATCAGATCCGCGGGAGAGCTGCCGCCCCCTGCCGGATCCAATGCGATCAGCAGCCGTCTCTCGTTGTAGCTCAGTCCCTCGAGGATCTCCGCCATCTCCATGGGATCACCATTCGAATCCTTCGAAGGTCATGCCGTCCACGACCTCCCGTGCCTGCTCCCGTCTGGCTTGATGCCCTTCCAAGAACAGGTTTATCTTATCGGTCAATGCGGCTTTGCATTCCCCGCAGAGCACCTCTCCGCGTTTGCACCTGCCGGCCAGGTCGTTGATCTTCCCGTCGTCTTCTTCGAACAGGTAGTAATTGTACTTGAAAATCGCGCAGACCTCGGGGTTGCCGCCCTTCTCCCGTTGCTCCTCCACCGTGACGCATCCGCCCGTGAAGGCACGGCCGACCTTCTTGCGGACATCCTTGGGACCGTCCGTCGTGTAGATGGTCGACATCGGATCGGATGAGGACATCTTGTCCCCTCCGCCCAGTCCGGGGAACATCTTGCAGTAGAGCATCGCGGGCTTGGGGTAATCCAGCCCGGGGGCCACGTCCCTCGCCACCCTGAAATGGGGATCCTGGTCGATGCCGCAGGGGATCAGGCAGGGCGTCTGCACACCGGATTGCTCGGTGGGCAGGAACGCCGGGGCCGCCTGGATGGTAGTGAAGAAGATCGCGCCGATGTTCGCCGAGTTGTCGAACCCGAACACCGCTTTGGCTGTGGAGAACGTCACCTTCTTGGCCACCTTCAGGGCGATCGGGTAGAGCGAACGGATGTTCTCCGTGTCCAGGATGATCTCGGTGCTGTCGGGGTCGAATCCGAGTGCCACGAAATCCAAGGCGTTGTCGTACGACAGTCTGCGCGTCTCGTCGAGCGACAGGTCCTTGAAGAGGAACTTCTCGTCGTCGGTCATCTGGAACAGCAACGGCACCTTGAACGTGTCCTGCAGCCACTTGGCGAAGATCCAGGGCATCAGGTGCCCGAGGTGGGTGTTGCCAGACGGGCCTCTCCCGGTGTAGAGGAAGAACCGCTCGCCGCGGTCGAACCGGTCGAGGAGCTGATTCATGTCCCTGTGACAGTAGAATATCCCTCTCTTCAGCATCGGGTGGAGCTCGCCGTAGCCGCCGAGTCTGCGCAGGAGGGCCTCGTCTATGGGCGTCGTGCCGAAATTCTGCATCAGACGTTCATAGTCTATCTCCCCCGAGACCTCCCACGGTGTGACCTTGAATTCCTCTTCCATAATCGATTCGGAACGAGTAGTGGCAACATCGCTTTTAATGTTTCTAATCGGACGGCAGCAGTGAAACTGTTTATATCGATGGGACGCATCACAGCGATCATGTGGAAGGTGCTTGGCAGGAAGACCATTTTCCTCGATATCGGGAGAACGGCGAAGGAGATGTTCGGAGAGCTTGCGGACGAGGAGCACCGCGAGGAGTACGCCGGGCTCCTGGACCGGTCCGAGATACAGTTCATGATCAACGGGACCACCGAGTACAACACGTTCTTCTTCGAAGTGCCGGATGACCTGACCCCCGAGCAGATCCAGATGATGGCGGACGTGACCCTCGGCATCGTCACTGGCAGCGAGCACCCGCTGATCGAGGTCGAAGACCGTGAACAGCGGTTCCTGATCATCTTCTCCAACGACGACGAGCCCGAGCTGATCGGCATCCGCAAGACGCCGGGGATGTCCGCCGGGGCCATCTACAACCCCATAGCCGAGTCCCTGAGCTCGCCGGGCCGTCTCAACGCCCGGTACCAATGAGACTCAGCGTCTGGGCACGTTCAGTCTGCCGAAATCCGATTTGTCCCTGACCGGAGTCCCCGGGAGCCTGTCGAAATCGGTCTTGTCCTCCCGGTCCAATCCCATGAGCAACGGGGCCGGGCGCAACACCTTCCATTTGGAGTTGATGTCGTCGACCGTCGCCGGTTCGAAGCTGACGTAGTAGATCACCGAGGTGAAGATGATGACCAGGGTGATGGTGATCCCCGAGGTCAGTATGTACGCCAGGACGATGAAGATGCTGGTGTTGTTGATCGCGATCATCACGAAGATCAGCGCCGCGAACACTGGCAGGGCCATCCTGGTCAGGGTCGCCTTGATGCCGTCGTAGATCCTGTAGTCGCGGTAATTGGTCTCGATCCTCACGTCCAACGACTTGAAGATCGACCAGGGCAACACCAGCAGGGGGATCAGCAGCACCAGCGAGAACACGTAGACGGGTATGTTGTAACCGGAGGCATTCCCGATGAAGGCGGGATTCATCGAGATGTAGATCCACAGGAGCATGCCGGTCATCAGCGCCAGCGAGATCGTGCCGCTCATCTCCCTCCAGGGGAGCTTGTCCCGGCGCAGATCGTAATCGATCACGATGTTCCTGGTGTCCAGATCGCCGGGGATGTTGAAGATGAACGCCACCGCCCGGTCCCAGATCCCCAGCCTGCCCTTGATGTTGATGTACTCGACCGTGCGCACGACCCTGTAGAAGATGATCCTCTGCAAGACATTGACCAATGCCACGCAACCGGTGGCGCCCACGGTGACGAACAGCAGGAGGTACAGGACCCCCTCGGGCAGACCCAGAAAGTAGACCGCGGCCATCAGGATCGCCACGGCCACGAAGGTCCAGAGCCTGGTGCGTATCATGTAGTACGCCCCGCAGGTGAAGAAGGGGGCGGTCAGCAACGGTGCGGTGTGGTACAGCGACGTGCCGCCCATCATGCTGCGCACGACGAGGATCGCGGCGACCGCCAGGGTGACCGCCATGATGACCGACACGATCCGGTCGGAACGGCGGACGAGCGACAGCCCCTCGGGCAGGTCGTCCTTCCAGTACTTGCCTCTGCGTCCCTGTTCCAGGTGGCTCATGCCTTCTCCATCCAGACATCCAGGTCGATCGTCGCCTTGTCGCCGGGGTACACGCCCAGCAGGATGCCCATCTCCCGGTTCCGGCCGGTCGGTATCGGACCGTATCCGAAATCGGTCATGTCCTCCTTGTGGTACACGGAGGAGTTGTCGCTGTTGGCGAAGGCGATGGAGATCGGCACATCCGAGACGATCTCGAAGAACAGCGCCCTCTGGGGCCTGACCTCGATCGGGAAGGTCTTGACGTTGTCGTAACACCCCGGTTTGGTGGGATCGAAATCACCGACCCGCATCTGCCGCACGGAGAAGACCTCCGTCTTCTTGTTGAGGATCCTCGGTATCGCCATGCTGCCCCTCAACGGGTTGGAGGATAATAAGCAATCCCTCATCCGCTCGGCGGCGGTGCATCGTCGTCGACGGGATCGAGATCGGTGGAGAATCTCCACATCCTCGGATAATGACCGCGGTCCATGAACACGCGCTCGGTCGTGACCGCCTTGCCCTGATCGGCGGACATGATCTTCGCCGACGACATCAGCATGCGGCCGATCGCGATCAGCTCCCCTCTCGCCGTCATCATCGCCACCAGCGCGTTGCGGCGGATGTCCCCGTCGAGCATGTGTATGCCTTTGATGCTCAGGTCGGCTCCGTGGCAGACCGCGTCGACCGCCGTGGGCTTGACGACGATCTTGGGAAGGGGATCGACCAGGACCTCCATGGGACGGACCATGCTCCTGAGCCATTGCTCGCGCCCGTCCTGCTGCCAGAACACGTACGCGTCCCGGAGGTCGTGCAGGGTGGCGGAACCGTCCTCGGTCATCCGCCCGGAGCGCGTGCGCCTGAGCTCCTCCATGTGCGCACCGCATCCCAGCGCCTCGCCGATGTCGGTGCAGAGCGTCCTCATGTAGGTGCCCGCATCGCAGGAGACCCTGAAAAGCACCTTCCTGCCGTCGATCTCCAGGATCTCGAGCTCTCGGACGGTGCGGATCCTCAGCTGCCTCTTGACCGACGACCTGACCGGCGGCATCTGGTAGATCCTGCCGCGGAACCTGCCCATGACCTCCCCGATGCGGGGCTCGGGACGGTCCGCGTGGAGCCTCATCAGGCAGATGTACTCCTTGTCGGAGGACAGCACGATGTCGGTAAGACGCACCGCTTTGCCTGTGCAGATCGGCAGTATGCCGCTGACATGGGGATCCAATGTGCCGCCGTGGCTGATCCGCTCCGCCTTGATCGCGTCCCGGGCCCAGGCGGTCACCTGGTGCGACGTGGGGCCGGGCGGCTTGTCCAGGGCGATGACGCCGGCGAGCAGCAACTCGCCGATCGAACGGTCCGAGGGCCGCTTGCCCCATCGGTCCGGGATGGTATCTGGATCCTTGATCAGCATTTGAATCCCTTCGATCTCTCCGCGATCTCGCAGATGACCTCCTCGGGGGTCATCCGGTCGGTCGCCAGCACCAGGTCGTACACGCTGAGATCGTCTATATCGATGCCGTAGTAGGCTTTATAACGTCTTGCCTCGGACGCCTGCCGTTCCAAGGTCTCCCGGGCAGCGGCTTCGCAGCCTTCCTCGCGGAGGCCGATGCGCTACATCCTCACCTCGGGATCGGCATCCAGGTAGATCTTGAAAGCGGGGATCGCGTTCCGCGAGAGCAGATGGGCGGAGAGACGCGACTCCAGGATGATGTCGGGATTGGCGCGGGCGACCTCGAGGATCTCGAGGTCGATCGCCGCGTCGATGCTGGGATCGACCTCGGCCAGCTCCCCGAGCTCGATCAGGGAGAGTCCCCTGTCGGCCGCCATCCTGCGGAAGAGCTGCCCGAAGACCACCGCTTCCAAGCCGAGTTCCTCGGACAATCTCCGGCAGGCGGTGGTCTTCCCCGACCCGGGGGGGCCGCTTATGGTTATCCTCATCCTCAGCCCTTCAGTGGATCGCGTCCAGTTCCTTCAACCGCTTCTTCAGCAGGTAGTACCGGACGAATCTGTTCTCCAACTGGCCGATCGGCAGGCTGATCATCGTGTAGATGACGATCCAGTAGGGCATGAAGCCCATCGCCTTGTCGACCAGGTTCAGCACTCCCCAGGGCATGTCGATCAACAGGAGCTCGGTGGGCACCGTGTTGCTTATGAAATAGTAGATCCAGGTGTACATCGGCATGATGACGATCATGGTGACGGGCATGATCTTCATCTGATCGGTGCTCATCTTCATCGACTTGGCCATCATCTCCGGCTGCTGCTCCTGGAGCTTCTTCAGCTTGAAGAGGTTGTTCTCCAGCCGCGCCTGCCGCATCTCGGCGTTGAACGCCGACTGCTCCTGCTGGATCCTCGCCTGCTCCAGGGGATCGGAGATGAAACCCCTGATGACCGTGCTCAGGGTGATCATGATCGTGCCCGCGATGACGAGCGAGAAGACCGGCGACTGGCCGTCGAAATCGATGGCGCGGAACACGTAGTTCAGCGCCTGGCCGATCTCCATCCTGAACATCATGACGATCATCATGACCATCATGGCGAACATCATGCCGACCATCGTGCCCTTGGGCATGGCCGGCATGTTCTGCTGCATCTGCCCGGGCGAGCCTGGATTGGCCATCTCAGTCCTCCCCTCCGAAGAAGCCCCTCATGACCGGGTTCATCTCCATCATCTGCTCGCGGCCGATGGCCTCGTAGAAGTGGATCAGGATGCCGACGGCCAGCAGCAGACCGGTACCGGAGGCGTTACCCGTGGTGCCGATCATATCGGCCCCCGCGGCCAAGGCGCCGACCAAGGCACCCGACATGATGGTGATCGTCGGTATGTATCGTTCGAGCACGCGCTTGAGCACGCGCGGGTCCCGGCGGAAGCCGGGTATCTGCATGCCGCTGCGCTGGATCTGATTGGCGACGGATTCCGCGCCGAGGTTCGTGGTCTCGACCCAGAACTTGGCGAACATGATCGAACCCATCACCATGACCGATCCGTAGATGGCCACGCGCGAGAGGTTCTGCAGGGCCGTATGGCCGTTGCCGTAATTCGCCGGATCCAGGATCGGCATCAGCCAACTCGTCAGGCCGTTGGGCGCCGACAGGTACCATGCCAAACCCCCGGAGGCGACGGTGGATCCCTCCTCGAAGGATCCGACGGCGGCGTTGCCGCCGATGAGCGGGATCCCGCTCAGGAAATCGTTGGTGTACAGCAGCAGCGCGATCATGCTGACGTTGGCCAGCAGCGCCGACATCAGGATGACGGGTATATTGCTGGCGTACAGCAGCTTGATCGGGTACCTGCCCCTGGCGCCTCTGGCGGTGCCGTGCGACAAGGGCAGCTCGATGCGGCTGGATTCCAGGTAGATGACCACCAGGAAGATCACGATCGTCCCCACCAGGGCGATCATCGGATTGGGTTCGCCGAGGAAGATCATCTCGTAGCCTCCGCCCGCCATCTGCGCAGAGTCGGTGTTCATCAACACGTAGATGGCCTTGGGGATCGTCCCCGCCGGAGGATTGGAGAGGCTCATCGCGTCGGACGACGAGATCGGATACCAGTTGAGCGCTCCCGTGAACACCGCCTGCGAGACCCCCGCGGCGATGAACAGGGATATACCGCTGCCGATACCCCATTTCGACACCACTTCGTCGAAGAGGAACACCAGATAGGATCCGATGCACAGCTGCAGCACGATGGCGGCCCTGGCGCCGGTGAGGCCGAGGGCCGAGGTGAATGAATCGGACGGGACGAGGTAGCCGAAGACCTGCGGCACCGACTCCACGACGATCATCACGATCACCAGGAGCTTCAGCACCGACTGGTAGCACGCCTTGTCCTTCCTGTTCGTCAG
>JAAYAP010000024.1 GCA_012719315.1 Methanobacteriota archaeon | reverse complement strand
AGGGAAGGACCGTGCCCAACTTCTCCGATGCACTGGGCATCCCGTGCAGAGTTGAAGCCCTTGACGTGCTGGCGATCGACTACCAAGAACAATCAATGAGGGATTAATCATGAAAGCATCCAAAGGAACAAGGACGAAGACCCGGCAGGTCCTCCAGAAGAAGCCCCGGGCACGCGGGCTGTCGCCCATAACGAAGGCGTTCCAGATCTTCGAGAGCGGAGAGAAGGTCAACATCGTCATCGACCCCAGCGTCCACAAGGGCATGCCCTTCTCGAGATTCCACGGTCTCACGGGAGTCGTCGTCGGCTCCAGGGGAGCCGCGTACGAGGTCAGCGTCAAAGACGGCAACAAGACCAAGACCGTCGTCGCGAGACCCGAGCACCTCGTAAGAAACAGGCTGTGACCGGGGATCGACGTGTCCGAACGATACATAACCCTGGCCGAGGTCAGGGATCTGCTGACCGCCGAGAACGAGCAGCGGGAGCTCCTCAGCGTGCAGAGGGCGGCCATGGAGCATGCCAGAGCCGTCTCGCCGATCACCGTAGAACAGGCGGAGGCCATCGTCAGGGAGGTCTCGGAGATACCCGAGATCACCGCACCCGTGGCAGCCAAGATCGCCGACATCCTCCCACAGTACCCAGAGGATATCCGCGCCATACTCTCCAAGGAGAGGATCAGTCTCGATGCCGCTAAAACCGAGAGCGTGATCGAGATAGTCGCTAAATACCTGTAACCACATACTCCGCCGGGATCGCTGTGGAAGAATACGCTTATATCTTAGATTATTTGCCGCAAGGCATACCCGGTGGCAGTTACACCAAGAAGGAGCCTATGTGCTATGCCATAGGCGACGAGGAGTTCAAGCTCTTCGAACTTGTCCCCAGGAAGAGCGTGTTCGTAGGAGACCGTGTGTACATCGGCAAGGACAGCGGGCTGAGGGCCGAGATCGACCATGTCAAACGGCGCATCGGCGCGAGCGAGCTCTCCAGGACCGCGGATGCCGAACTCGATTTCGCCGTCGAGAAGATCGTCGCGGATAACCCCGAGAGGTTCATAAGATTCTACAACGAGGCCGAAGCCATCAACCTGCGCAAGCACCTCCTCGAGGAGCTGCCGGGGCTCGGGAAGAAGACCCTGCAGGCGATCATCGACGAGAGGCGCAACGGCGCCTTCGAGGACTTCGAGGACCTCGCCAACCGGGCCAAGGTGAAGAACCCCGACAAGCTGATCGCCGCGCGCGTGCTGCAGGAGATCAGGGATCCCTCGATGAAACGCTATCTCTTCGTGTCGAGATGACCGGCAGCGATACGCGGGGGCTGATCGCCGAGACCGGCATCGTCCCCAAGAAGGGCAAAGGCCAGAATTTCCTCGTCGACGACCGCGTGGCCGAGCGCCATGTGGGGTATGCGGGGATCGCGAAGGGCGACCGCGTGCTCGAGGTCGGGCCCGGGTTCGGCATACTGACCCGGAAGCTGATCGAAGCCTCGGACGACGTGACCTGCATCGAGCTGGACCGGATCCTCGCCGATTACATGCGCAAGACCCACGGCGACAGGATCGAACTGATCGAGGGCGATGCGGTCAAGGTGGATTTCCCGCCGTTCGACGTCTTCGTGAGCAATCTGCCGTACAGCGTCTCCACCCCGATCATCTTCAAACTGCTCGACCACAGCTTCAGGAAGGCGGTGGTCATGGTGCAGAAGGAGTTCGCCGACCGGATGGTCGCCGATGTCGGGAGCCCCGACTACTCGCGCCTGACGGTCAACCTGTTCTACCGCGCCGAATGCAGGGTGCGGGAGAAAGTCCCCCGTTCCAGGTTCGACCCCGCTCCCCGGGTCGATTCGGCGATCGTGGAGATCGTCCCGCGGCCCGCCCCGTTCCGGGTCTTGGACGAGGACATGTTCTTCAAGGTCACGGAGACCGCCTTCAACCACCGCCGCAAGAAGATCGGGACCTCGCTGAGGTCGGCCGGCCTCATCGACAGGGATGCCGACATCCCGTACCTGGATGCGCGCATCGAGGATCTGCGGCCCGTCGAGATCGGCGAGGTGGCGGATGCCGTGCACCTCTCGCGCATGCGGGCGGAGACCCGTTCCTGACCTCCGCGGCCGCGGAACCGCATCCGTTGAAGGATTGTTTAATAACCTCGGATGGCGTCTTGGATGCATGAAAGGACAGGAAACGTTCAATGAGATCAAGAAACTGGCACGCAACCTGGGGATCGTCGACATCTCCGTCGCCTCCGTCGACCTCTGGGAGACCGACCCCATGGTCAAGGAACGCGTCAAGAAGGGGTACCGCCCCCAGGACATCATGCCCGCGGCCCGTTCGGTGATCGTCATCGGCATGCCCATCAGCAAGGCGATCCTCGAGACCGCCCCGTCGCTGTACTACCTCCAGCATTACGACACGGTCAACTTCGCGTTGGACCTGGCGGCCGAGCGGATCGCCCAGGAACTCAAGATCGAAGGGCACGAGGCGGTGTACGTCCCCAGGGACGGATACCACGGCATGAGCGGCCTCAAGGAGAATCCGGAATCGATGTTCTCCCACAAGCACGCCGCCTACCTCGCGGGCCAGGGCACGTTCGGTTACAACAACACGGTGCTGACCGAGAAGTACGGCCCCAGGATCAGGTTCACCTCGATCATCACCTCGGCGGAGATGCCGTCCTCTAAACCCATGACTGAGAGCCTCTGCATCGACTGCGGCAAGTGCACCAAGGCCTGCCCGGTGAACGCGGTCGCCGACGCCGTCTACCCCGCCGGACTGACGAAGAAGCCGTTGTGCGTGGGTTACACCGACGGGCTCAAAGCCAAGGGCATACCTCCGTGCGGCATCTGCATCAAGGTCTGCCCCGTGGGCGCCGACAAGGACGATTCGATACCGAACCCCGACTTCATGGAGACCTCCGCCAAGTTCGTGAAGAGACCGGCGTGAACAACGATATACCGCCTCGCCGATAAGGGGGTTGGAGATCGCATGCAGATAGGCATAGTAGGGAAACCGAACGTGGGCAAGTCGACGTTCTTCGGCGCGGCCACGCTGGCCCCGGTGAACATCGCCGACTACCCGTTCACGACCATCGAACCCAACAAGGGGGTGGCGCACGTGCGGACGCCGTGTCCGTGCAAGGACCTGGGCGTGGAATGCACGCCCCACAACTCCCTCTGCGAAGCGGGCGTCAGGCTGGTCCCGGTGGAGCTGCTCGACGTGGCGGGCCTGGTGCCCGGAGCCTGGGACGGCAAAGGCCTGGGGAATAAGTTCCTGGACGACCTGCGTCAAGCCGACGCGCTGATCAACGTCGTCGACATCAGCGGCTCGACCGACATCGAAGGCAACAGCGTCGGACCCGGCAGCCACGACCCGTCCGAGGACGTCGTCTTCCTGCGCAGGGAGATCGAGCTGTGGATGAGGGAGATCATCAAGAACGGCCTCGGCAGGATTGCCAGACAGGCCAAGATGCAGGATGCCAAGCAGGAGACCGTGCTGCAGGAGCGCCTGGCCGGCCTGAACATAACCGAAAGTCAGATCAAGGAGGCCCTGAAGCGGGTCCCGCTGCCGGCCGACCCGACCCTGTGGGACGACGACACCCTCGCCGGATTGTGCAGGGAGATCAGGATCCTGTCGAAGCCGATGATCATCGCCATGAACAAGGCGGACCTCGCCCCCGAGGGGAACATCGGGAAGGTCGGCGCCATGGACGACCCGGCGGTACCGGTGCTGGCCGAGACGGAGCTGGCCTTGAAGAAGGCGGCAGCGGCCGGCATCGTGGACTACCTACCCGGGGATGCGTCCTTCGGGCTGTCCGGCGATGTCAACGAGTCGCAGCGCAAAGCCCTGGACTACATGGCCGCGAATCTGGAGAGGTACGGGAGCACGGGTGTGCAGAGGTGCCTGGAGGAGTGCGTGTTCGGGATGCTGGATCGCATCGCCGTGTACCCGGTGGAAGACGAGAACAGGTACACCGACCACCAGGGCAGGGTGCTGCCCGACTGCTTCCTGATGCCGCGCGGATCGACGGCGAGGGACCTCGCCTACAAAGTGCACACCGAGTTGGGAGACAAATTCATCAGAGCCGTCAACGCACGGACGAAACGCACCGTCGGTGCGGATTACGTCCTGCAGGACGGGGATGTCATCAGGATCGTGGCCAACAGATGAGGTTCATATGAGCACATGGGACGTAAGGCTCCTGAGCGCCTCCTACACCGGGGGCCGGGAAGGGGACGAGGTGCTCGCGGAGATGTTCGGGAAGACCCGCGACAAGCAGTCCATCACCGTGCTGTACGGCGGATACAACGCATACTACTACCTGCTGGACCCCGACGACAATGCCGAGAAGGCCCTTGAGAAGGATGCGGACGTCGTCGCGCACACCCCTTGCAAACTGTTCCACAAAGGCGCGTACCGTGATGCCGCGAAGGTGACCGTCAGACTCCCTTGGAACGTGTCCGAGCACAGGAAGAGCTGGAGGAGCCTCGGATACGATGTGCTCTACGCGGATGTCCCGTTCCATCACCGTTTCATCTACGACATGGATCTGGGATCGTGCATAAGGGTCACGGGCGAGATCGTCGCGGATGCCGCCTACGATACCGACCTGGTGGTCAGGATGACGGGGTTCGAGGACTTGCCGCCGTTCGATCCGGGCCTGAAGGTGCTCTCGTTCGATCTGGAGAACAGCATCGCCCACGATACGATCTACACGATCTGCGCGGTCATCGAGGAGGACGGCGCGATCCGCGAATGCGAACCGTTGGTCGGGATCGAGGCCGACATCATCCGCGGATTCTCCGATCTGATCCGTGAAGAGGATCCGGACGTCATAACCGGATACAACATCGACAACTACGACATCAAGAAGATCATCGAGCGGGCCGCCGTGAACGGCCTCGCCGACGCCTTGCCCTGGGGACGGGACCGCGGGCAGCCGAAGGCCGTCAGCGACAGGTTCTGGAGGGTCAAGGGCCGGATGATCGCCGACGCCTGGTGGGCCGCCAAGAAGGAGATCCGTCCGAAGCAGGAGACTTTGAACGCCGTGTCCAAGCTGCTCCTCGGCGAGGAGAAGCTGGATCTCGATCCCAAGGATATGGACGAGGAATGGGCGAAGGACCGCGCCCGCGTCATCAGGTACTGCACCAGGGACGCGGAGCTGGCTCTGAGGATCCTGCTCGCCGTCGACACCCTGAGGAAGGGCATGGACCTCGCCGCCGTGGCGAGACTCCCCCTGGAGGACGTGCTCACCGCGGGATCGTCGCAACTGGCGGACTCGCTGCTCATACGCGTCGCCGACCGGAGCGGCATCGGGATACCGTCGATGGGCCGGAAAGCCTCGAACGGGGACCACATCGAAGGCGGTTACGTGCATACGATCAAACCGGGGCTCTACCATTGGGTCTGCGTCGAGGATTTCAAATCGATGTACCCCTCGCTGATCATCGCCAAGAACATCTGCTTCACCACCATCTCCCCGGACGGGGGGATCGTCAGCCCGTCGGGAGCCAGATTCCTCGAACCGGACATACGCGTGGGACTGCTCCCGGGCATCCTCAAGAGCCTGCTGGATCAGCGTGAGGAGATCAAGGGGAGCCTGAAGGATGCGACGGATCCGCACGAGCAGCAGTACCTCGACGGTCTGCAATCGGCGGTGAAGATCCTCATGAACACCTTCTACGGGGTCTTCGCGTCGTCGTTCTACAGATTCACCGACAAGAGCATCGGCGCCGCCATCACCGCTTTCGCGCGGGACAACGTCAAGACGATCATCCGCGAGGTAGAGGCCGAGGGGGTGTCCGTGATCTACTCCGACACCGACTCGATCTTCCTGCAATCCCCCCACGACGATCTGGAGGGGTCGATCGGATTCGGAAGGAGCATCTCGAAACGGTATTCGCGCGACGGCGGCATCCTCGAGTTCGAGAAGATCATGGAGCCGCTGTTCACCCACGGCAAGAAGAAACGCTACGTCGGCAAGGTCGTCTGGCCGGAGGCGCAGGACGAGCTGCTGGTCAGAGGCTACGAGATCCGGAGGTCGGATTCGTTCGACCTCCAGAGCGAGCTGCTGATGCGCGTGTTCGAGCTGATCCTGGACGAGGACGACGAGGGCGCCGTCGCCCTGGTCAGGGAAGTCGTCCGCGAGGTCCTCGCGGGGGATGTCGACCCGTCCGAGCTGGTGATCTCCAGGACCTGCAAGGGACTGGACGGCGTCTACGCCAACCCCGACCGCATGGCCAACGTGCAAGCCGCCAGGAAGCTGGTCGGGATGGGATACAACTTCATACCGGGGATGAAGGTCTCCTGGATCGTCACCGACGCCTCGGTGACCCCGCAGGAGGTCGAACCCTACGTCAGCGGCATCGATTTCACCGCCGCGCCCGACTACCGCTACTACGCCGAACGCCTTGCGCAGACCGCGGCGAGGGTCACAGAGGTGTTCGGATGGGAGGAGAAGGACCTGTTGCTCGGAAGCCAGCAGAAGACCCTCTTCGACGATTTCGTCCCGCGGAAGAGCACGGGTCCGCGCAAGGACGCGCCACCTGCGGCCCCGCGCGACCGCGATCGTAAGAGACCGAGCCTCGATGACTTCCTCTGACGCGCGCGGCCGATGAGACTGTTTATATAGAGGCTGATGATTCAATCCTCTGCAGAACACGATGTTCTGACGGAAATGTGCCTGTGTAAGGTGAATCCGGATAGGTGATGATGATGAGCACAGAGACTCAGGAAAAACGTCCCGTCAACGGGAAGAACATGTATTCTTACATCGCAGAGGCTTGGAAGAACCCCGACCAGGGTTATGTCCGCGACCTCAACCACGAGAGGAAGATCCAGTGGAGACGCGAGGAGAACTTCCTCCGCATCGAAAGACCCACCCGCCTCGACCGCGCCAGAGCCCTCGGCTTCAAAGCCAAGCAGGGTTACGTTGTCGTCAGGGCCAGGGTCAGGAAGGGTTCCTTCAACAAGAGGGCCATAACTGCGGGCAGGAGGGCGAAACGCCGCGGTATCAACAAGATAACCGTCGGCAAGAGCCTCCAGCGGATGGCCGAGGAGAGGACCGCCAAAAGGTATCCCAACCTCGAGGTGCTGAACTCCTACTGGGTGGGAGCCGACGGGCAGCAGGAATGGTACGAGGTCATACTCGTGGATCCTTCGCACCCCGTGATCAAGGCGGACCCCAAGATCAACTGGATCTGCGACAACGTCCACACCAACCGCGTGTACCGCGGGCTCACCGGAGCCGGTGTCGACGGACGCGGACTCAGGAAGAAGGGCAAGGGCGCGGAGAAGTCCAGGCCCTCGATCAGATCCAAGCAGTACCGTAAGAAGTGAGCTTGCAACCAAACCATTCAGGCCCGTCGCGACGACGGGCCTTATTACATTCTATCATGTGCCGCCGTCCGGCGGCCGCATCCCGATTCAATCGGTCTCGAGGACGATCCTCATCCTGGCGTCGACCTCGGCGTCGGTCATGCCGATCGTGGGGAAGAACACGGGAAGGTCGTATGCGGCGACATCGACTCCTTCCAGATCGGCCAATGCCGTCCCCAGCACGATGCCGTGGACCCTCCGGGGCACGTCCTGCCCGGCATCGATCACCTTGAGCTCGGGATCGTATCTGCGGAGCACCGGGCGATCGGTCGCTCCTGACGATCACCTTGCATCCGCGTTTCATCATCAGCCAGGCGGAGAGGATGCCGCGGTCGTCGTCGACATCGGCCAGCACCCTGCCCTGCGATCCCAGCGGCAGGCCCGCATGGCATCTGATGTACGTGTCGAAGATGTAGGCGCGGTTGTTCCTGATCTCGATGTAGAACACCTTGTCGGGGCGGGTCAGGTCGACTTTCAATCCTTCGTTGGCCTCGAAGATCGCGGAACCCGCTTCACGGCCGACGTCCATGCTGGTGTAAGCGTGGCTGCCCTCGCGCCTGGCCCTGACCGCGAACGACTGCCCCGGCGCTATCCTGCCTTTTGAGTACTCCGCGGCGGCGGCGCAGATCTCCTCCATGCCGGCACCGGCGACTTCGGCCACCGACAGGGAGGCGATACCGAAGACCCTTCTGAGGGATGCGACCGCTCTGTCGACATCCTCGGTTTCGACGAAGAACCGGGCCTCGCCCCTGTTGACCATCGCCTCGACGCCGTCGGTCGCCAACATCGTCAGGATGTTGTCCATCAGGCGATTCTCGAATCTCGTCCTGACGGTCGTGCCCTTGAGGCCGATCTCGGCGTACCTTATGAGGATCGTCGTCACGGCCTGCGATTATATCTGCCTGCTATTAAGGGTTTCCATCTGAAGTTTTAAGAATGGCATGCGCATCATCTCCGCCATGGACCCTCATCTGATGCTCGCGTTGATCCTGGTCGGCGTGTTCGCCGGCGTGATCGGCGCGATGTTCGGCATGGGCGGGGGGATCATCTTCATACCTGTGCTGACCATCGTCTTCGGTCTGTCTGCCGGCGAAGCCGTGGCAGTCAGCCTGGTCGGCATCATCGCCTCCTCCGTGGGGGCGGCGTCTTCTTACGTCAAATGCGGGAAATGCAACATCAGATTGGGGCTGCTGCTGGCGATATCCACTGCCCTCGGGGCGTTGTTGGGTGCGACATTGGCGGGGATCCTGATGGATTGGGTGCTCCTGAGCATCTTCGCCTGCGTGTTGCTGTACAGCTCGGTCAACATGCTCCGGAGCAAGGAGAGGATCATACGGCCTGCGGATGACGACCAGGATCCGCTCGTGTTCGCCTACACGGATGACAAAGGGACCAGGCAACGGTACAAAGTGGAGAACATCGGGAGCGGCCTCGCCTGGAGCGGCGGCATCGGGGTCCTGTCCTCGCTGACCGGCGTCGGCGGCGGGAGCCTGCAGGTGCCGCTGATGAACAGCCACATGCACATACCGATCAAAGTGGCCAGCGCCACGAGCAATTACATGATCGGGATCACGGCCATGGCGGGGGTGCTCGTCTTCTTCATCAACGGCTATGTCCTGCTGGATTACGCGGCGAGCGTCGCCATCGGCGCGTTCGCGGGCTCCATGCTGGGGATCTTCATCTCGGGCAGGGTCAGATCGGCGTCCCTGCGGAAGTATCTCGCCTTCATCCTGATCGCGGTCGCCGCCAGTGCCCTCCTGAAAGCGGGGGGGATCCTTTGAACGCCTCCAGGGCCACGGCCATGACGCTGCGGATCTTCCTGGCCGCCGGCGTGGTCACTCTGCTGATCGGCCTGCTGATGCCGGAGAGCGGAGATTCCGATAGGATCCTCTGGTTCGGCGTGCTGTTGCTGATCCTGGCACCGCTCACGGGCGTGTTCGTCACGGCCGTCGCCCTGATGTCCGAACGGGACCGGTTCTGGACCCGGATCGCCTCGGTGCTCATCTGCGTGATCCTGCTGGTGGTAGCCGTATCGGTTTACATCTGAGATTATATACGTCCTGACGTATTCTGAGAACAGGGTCTTGGGGCTCCTCGCGGAGCCGCCGACGGCGGCAGCCGTCCCGGCGCATGCGAGAGCATGCGATCCCCGGAACCGTGATGAGTACGGCGGATGTGGTGCCATGGCGCAGGAATTGATCTACGACGACACAGATTCGGGAGGATGCTTCACCCTCACCGTCGACGGCGTCAGGGTCGGCAAGGCCACCTTCGTCAGGCTCTCCGAGAACATGATCAATCTCGACCACACCCTGGTGCTCAAAGAGCACGAAGGGCGTGGTTACGGGAGATTGCTCGTCGATGCCGTGCTGCAGATGGCAGAGGAGAAGGGCTTGATCGTCATACCGGGCTGCTCCTACGCCAGATATGTCATGGAGAACCGCTGAGGGCCCGTCTCGTCTTCTGAAGGGCTCGGCCGTCGCGCCGGAGCCGCCGTTCCGATGCCTGCGGAGGATCTCGAACGCCGTCCTCGGGAGGACGTACGGTATAATGGGGGAGTCTGGTGCAAGGGGTGGGATTTGAACCCATGAACCACTAAGGATTAGGCCCTGAACCTAACGTCGTTGGCCAGGCTTGACTACCCTTGCGATAGGTACGCCTATTGCTTCATCATAGATAAAATTGATTGTCCGGAGAGGGCAACAGAATCAAGAGATCATGACCGGAGAACGCATCACATCTTCATTATCTTCATCCATCCGCCGGACTCGTATACCGCCAGACCCCTTGCCTTGAGGATGCTCTCGAACTCGTCCCACCCGATGACGTCGAGCCTGTTGTTCGTGCCCTTGGTGAACTGGATCCCGCTGGTCCCCTTGACCTTGCCCGGTTTCAATCCCTAGTTCTCTGCAATCTTCTTCGCTTTGGATAAATCGATTTTCTCCATGGCCATAGCCTCTCACCTCATGCCGCTGGCATGTCCGCTGAAATATCCAGATGCTCGATATTTAAATGTTGTCTGGAAAAACCCCGGATGCATCCAGCGACGCGTCCGTTCCGGGGCGTTCGGCCGGTATCGCGGTCGATATCCGCCGCATGAAAAACGATATCAATGCCTCTGTGCCATACATCATGCATGGATGACGAAGGCCGCCTCGACTTGAGTTCCCTGTGCGAGGGTTGCAAGGGCCCCGCGGAGATCGCCGGGTTCGGACAGGCCCTCGGCGGGCCGGGACGGAAAATCGTCGTCGGAAGGGACTGCGATCCGGGCAGCAGAATGATGTGCAACGCGTTGATCGCGGGGCTGCTGTCGGTCGGCACGGAGGTCCGGGACGCGGGCGTGATGCCCGCGCCGGCCGCGGCCGCGGCATCCAAGGACTGCGACATGCTCATCATGGTCGGCAACCCGGACAGCGTCGGCAATCTGCCGAGGTGGAAGGCGTTCAACGGCGACGGGAGCCCCGTCGGGCTGGAAGCCCTCAGGGAGGCTGTCGGCCGCTACAACGACGGGGAGATCGCGCTGCAGCCGTACGACAGGGTGGGCGGCATGCATCCGATGAATGCGGTGGCCGAGCGGTACATCGTCGAGGTCGCCGAGGCATACGAAGGTGCCAGGACCCCCGTGCTCCTCGACTGCGGCTGCGGCAGCGCCGCGCTCTGCGCACCGTACGTGCTCTCGCGGATGGGTTGCGACATCACCTGCAACGACACCCACTCCGACACACTGCATCGGCCGCGGCCGCCGGGGGTGTCGGGACCCGAGATGCTGCGCATACAGGAGTCGATCGCACACGATCCCGGCAGCATCGGTCTGGCGCTCAACGGCGACGGCACCCGTCTGGCATCGATCGACGAATCCGGGGATCGCATCTCCGCGGAGGAGGTCGCCGCCCTGATCGCGATGCGCCTGCGCCCGTCCGTGCTGGTCCTGCCGATGGACATGTCCTCGCTGGTGGAGGATGCCTTCCACGGGAGTATCGGCAGGATCTGCGAGGAGCCTGCCGAGACGTCCAGATTCGGGAAGGTCGTCAGGACCGGCGGCACCCTCGAAGAGACCGTTGATGCGCTCAGGGATGCGGACGACGGACTGGGCATCACCTCCGAAGGAGAGTTCATCTTCCCGGAATCCTCGTTCTGCCCCGATGCGATCCGCGCCTGCGCCATCCTCTCCGAGATCGCCGGCATCTGCAGCATCAAGGATGTGCTCTCCTCGTTCCCGAAGTACACGATGTTCAGTGAGACGCTGCATCTGACCGGCAACGTCGAGACCTTCAACAAAGGGCTCGCCGAAGCGCTCGCCGACATCGGAGCGGAGAGCATCATCGAGATCGGCGGCTGGCGGGTGACCATGAGGAACGGTTGGTTCCTCGTCTCCGTCGGAGGAGACCACGGTCACGTGAACGTGACCTCCGAATCGGCGGACGGCCTTTACGCCCTCAGCCTGATGGAGTCCGTGAAGGACCTCGTGCGCCGGTGCATGTGAACTCAGAAGACCAGTTCCAGCTCCACTGTCCTGCCGCGGGAATCGTATGCCTTCCAGCTGCTCCTGTCGTAGGGCAGGCAGGTGATGAAATGGACCCCGCCCATCTGGCTGAAGAAGGTCAGGTCCGCATCGGACGGCTCGTTGGAGTGCCCCGGATGCGAATGGGCGCTGCCCGCCCTGCTGAGGTCGATCGGCGTCATCCACTCGCTGATGAAGCTGTGGCTGTCCCCGTATATGGTGCCGGGCACCAGGATCATCTCGGTGATCACCCCCTCCTCCGCCCGATGGTAGCAGATGAACTCGTCGGGGTGGACCGAACGCGCCGATTGGTTGAAGCCGTCGATGAAATCGACGCTGACCCCGTATATCCGCTTCATATGGTGTTCACCAGCTTGTCGCGCACGCGTTTGTAGAAATCCCTGTCGAACCTGATGAACCTCGATCTGCGGCCCGAGAGGCTGATGTCGACCGACGACTTGCCCGCCATCTTGAACTCCTCCTGGCCGTCGGTGACGATTATGCAGCCCCTGTCGGTCATCGATTCGACCGTCACCTTGGACCCCATGGGCACGACGAACGGCCTGGAGGCGAATTTGTACGCCGCCATCGGCACCACCACCATGCCGTTGACGTTCGGATCGATGATCGGAGCGCCCAGGCTCATCGCGTAACAGGTCGATCCCGTGGGAGTGGCCACGATGATGCCGTCGGCGCGCACCTCGGTCATCAGGTGGTCGTCCACGTAGACTTTGAAATGACGTATCTTGGCGATCGTGTCCGTGTGGACGACGACCTCGTTGACGGCGTCGGCGAGATGGCTCCCCTCGTAACGCACCGCGATCCTCGCCCTCTCCTCGATGGTGTAGTCGCCTCTGCGCAGCTTGTCGATGCCTTTCCGCATGTCCTTGACGTCGATGTCGGCGAGGAACCCAACGCCTCCCGCGTTTATGCCGATGAGCGGCGCCGGATTGTTGTTCAGCGCCCGCAGGACCGTGCCGTCGCCTCCGATCGTCAGCATCACATCGACCTTCATCTCGTCCAACGGGCTGCCGTTCAGACCCAGTTCCGTGGCGATCGGCTCGTCCAGGACGATCTCCTCGTCCTTCAGGATGTCCATCACGTGTCGTGTGTACTCCTGGGCGCTGGGGACCTCGATGTTCGTGCATATGCCGTATCTGACGAGATCCCGGGGTTTGCCTTTCCTCATGATGAAATCGTACACCTTCTTGTCGCCGAAAGCCACCAGGTTGGCGTGCACGTCGAGGTTGAGCGGCATGTCCAGCAGGTTGCCCTCGAGATCGAAGGCCTCCCCGCCCGCCTCTCTGAGGATGAGGAGGCTGGCGGCGATGTCGATCACCCTGATGGATCGGGAGTAGTTCTCCGAATTCATGACGTAGCCGTCGGCATGGCCTTCGGCGACCAGGGCCATCTCCAACGATGCGCACCCGTACGCTCGTGTGGAATGCGTCCGTTTGACGAGCGAGAAGCTGTCCGGATGCGCCCCGTTGCCGAGGTAGACGGCCAGAAGCAGGCCGTCCAGGTCGGGATCCTCTCTGACGCGGATCCTGCAGCCGTTCTTGAAGGCCCCTTTGCCTTTCTCGGCGGTGTACACATCGCCGGTCACGGGATTGCGGAGATACGCCGTGTGCATGCCCGCCAGGCTGCCTCTGCCCACCGCCAGGGATATCGCGTAGAACGGGACCTCCGCCAAGGCGTTGGTGGTGCCGTCGACCGGATCGAGGACCAGCACGTCCTCGGCGCCGTTGTCCACATACCCGATCTCCTCGCTGAGCACGTTGAGCGGCACGCCGTGCCTGGTTATGTAATCGAGGATCGCGTTCTCGGCGACCTTGTCGATCTGGGATGTGTCCGTGCCGTCGGCACCGAGACCCAGGCAGCAGCCTCTCTCGAGCGACGGCACCTTGGCCAAGGCTTGTTCCGCCGCATCCGCGATATGTGAGAGGGTTTCCAACAGATCCATATAGGACCCGCATGGGTTTCAGTCCTTTAAGGGTTTATGCGGGCGGGGCACCATTGTTATATCGGCAACACATCGCGGATACCGTGAAGCGGATAGACGGGATGGAGGCACCGGTGTTCTCGGACCGGGGACGTCTGTACACCGCCTCCGCCGACCCGGGCGGGAGGGTCTACGGCGAGAGGCTGGTCTCGGTCGGAGGCATCGAATACCGGGAATGGTCGCCGCGGAGGAGCAAGCTCGCCGCCTACATCGCCAAGGGCGGACGCTCGGTCCCGATCCGCGAGGGTTCGACCGTGCTCTACCTCGGCGCCTCCAGCGGGACGACCGCGTCGCACATCTCCGACATCGTCGGCGACGGGAGGGTCCATTGCATCGAGTTCGCGCCCAGGATGTTCAGGGACCTGGTGCGCACCTGCGAGCGCAGGCCCAACATGATCCCGATGATCGCCGATGCGGCCTCCCCGTCCGAATACCGGTTCGCCGTCGGGGAAGTGGATGTCGTGTACGCCGACGTCGCTCAGAAGAACCAGGCCGACATCGTCGCCGACAACATGGAGATGTTCGGGGCGAGCCGCGGCATGCTCGCCGTGAAGGCCAGGTCGGAGGACATCACCGCGGATCCGCGGGATGTCTTCAGAGCCGCGGAGGCCCGTCTCCGGGAGCGGGGATTCAGGATCATCGACCGCCAGGACCTGGATCCTTTCGAGGATTCGCACCGGATGATCGTCTTCGGAGGCGATTGATTGGCGGGCACGGTGTACTCCATCGCCTTCGGCGACGCGGGATTCCTCA
Organism: Methanobacteriota archaeon; assembly: GCA_012719315.1. Classification (GTDB taxonomy): domain Archaea; phylum Thermoplasmatota; class Thermoplasmata; order Methanomassiliicoccales; family Methanomethylophilaceae; genus Methanogranum. The sequence continues at coordinate 10,097 of JAAYAP010000024.1, read as the reverse complement.
TGGTCCACAACCGGAAGAGGGGCGGATGGGAGATGCCCGGAGGGAGCATCGAGCCCGGAGAGACGCCGGAGGAGGCGGCATCCCGGGAATGCGAGGAGGAATCCGGCTACTCGATCGAGGTGCTGGCGACCAGGGACCTCGGCCATTGCCATGTGTGCGCGTGCATGCTGTCGGGACAGGTCTCGGAGACCCCCGAGATGGAGGCCGGCTTCTTCACCGAGCTGCCGGCGGAGCTCGCTTTCGAGCGGGCGGAGTACGAGGACACGGTCCCCTGGGCGGAATCGGTCTTCAGGGAACGGCGCCGACGGTCGGCCGCGGGCCGCCGGCCGTGATGAGGAGAACCTTTTATACTTGGTATCGTTTGGTCTCTCCAAGCCTCGCCGCCTACAAATGATCGGAGAATCAATACATGGCAAGAATGCACGCAAGAAGAAAGGGCAAATCCTCCTCGATGCGCCCGATGATCTATGAGAACCCGGAATGGGTGCCTCTCACCGCCACCGAGATAGAGGAGCTCATAGTCAGGTTCGCCAAGGAAGGAATGCTATCGGCCAGGATCGGCCTGGTCCTCAGAGACCAGTACGGGATCCCCAGCGTCAAGCTGGCAACCGGCAAGGGTGTGACCGAGATCATGGAAGAGCACGATGTATCAGCGTCGCTGCCCGAGGACCTCTCCAACCTCATGAGGCGGGCGATCGCACTCGATGTGCACGTCAAAGAGCACAGAGGGGATGTCGCCAACAAGAGGGGGCTCCTGTTGATCGAAGCCAGGATCAGAAGGCTCGAACGCTACTACAAGAAGGAAGGCATCCTCCCCCAGAGCTGGAAGTATTCGCTCACCAACGCGGAACTGATGCTCAAGTGAGGATCCATGGACGAAGGCGTCCTGCCTCCCAAACTGCTTACCCGTTTATCCAAAGCCGCGGATCTGGTACGCGGCCACGATTTCATCCAGGTGTTCTCGCATTATGATGCTGACGGGATCTCGGCCGCCGCGATCGTCGCCAAAGCGCTGCTGCGGGACGGCCGGGATTTCAGGGTCACGCTGTTCACGACCCTGGATGACGACAGCATGTCCGTCATCCGCGACACCGATGCCGACTGCATCGTCGTCACCGACCTGGGCGCGTCCTACATAAAGGAATTCGACGCCATGGCGTGCGACGTGATCGTGCTCGACCATCATACCGTGATCGACGATGCCGAGCGGATCTGCTACGTCAACCCGCACCTCCACGGCATGGACGGCATGGTCGCGGGCTGCGGAGCCACCATGGCCTTCCTGTTCGCGATCGCCCTCGACGAGGGCAATTGGGACCTGGTGCAGGTGGCCTTCGCCGGCATCGCCGGCGACCGTCAGCATGTCAACGGCCTCACGGGCCTGAACGTCCACCTCCTCGAGGAAGGCGTCGACAGAGGCCATCTGGAAGCGGCCGAAGGCTCGCTGATACCGCCCGGCGGGCTCCGCGACAACCTGCTGACCTCGTCCGAGCCTTACATCAGCGGCGTGAGCGGCGACGAGGCCGGCGTCCTGGCGCTCCTCGCGGAAGCCGGGGCGGACCCCGCCGGGTCATAGTCCGGCCTCTCCGAGGAGGGATGCCGGAAGCTGACCTCGCTGATCGCGTTGCGCCTGATCGGGCAGGGGGTGCCGCTGAGGACCCTCGACGAGCTGCTGCGCACCAGGTACCTGCTCGCCGATTGGAGTATGGACGCCGAAAGCCTGTCCTCGCTGCTGAACGGATGCGGACGCATGGGATTGACCGGGTTGGGCGTGAGCGCCGGCCTCGGGGACCCGGAGAGCCTGAAGGAAGCGGAGCGGATCGAGAAGGAGTCGCGGATGCGGGTACTGCAGGGCGTCAGGGCCGTCGAGGAGCGGGGGTTGAAGCAGATGGCCAACATACAATGGTTCGACAGCTCCTCGTCCGGGTTCACCGGCATGATCTGCGGCATCGCCATGCAGTACCTCGGCGATCCGGCGAAGCCGATGATCGGCATCAACCTCGCCGGGGAACAGGCCAAGGTCTCGTCCAGGAGCACCTGGGAGCAGCTCGACCGCGGCATCGACCTGGCGGCGGCGATGTCCGAAGCCTGCGGAGCGGTCGGCGGTGGCGGCGGAGGTCACCGCATCGCCAGCGGAGGCTCGTTCGCGTCCTCCGAAACAGAGCGGTTCCTCGAAACCCTCGACAGCATCATCGGCAGGCAGATCAGCGCCAGACGACCCTGACCTCGTCGGTCCTGAACCGCTGTCTCACCGCTGTGTCCTCGATCCTCATCCGCACGCCGGAGGCGTACATGACGTTGCCTAGCCAGGCGATCATGGCGCCGTTGTCCATGCACAGCCTCCTGTCGGGACAGAACATCCTCGCTCCGCGCTCCTCGGCCATGATGCCGACCATCTCGCGCAGGCGCATGTTCTGGACGACTCCGCCGCCGAGCAGCACCTCGTCCTTGCCGATGTGCGCCATGGCACGTTCCGTGACCTCGGTGAGCATGGCGAAGGCGGTCTCCTGCACCGAGAAGGCGATATCCTCTATCCGCTCCCCTTTTCTGTGCAACGCCAAGGCGGCGGTCATCATGCCGGAGAAAGCGACGTCCATGCCCTTGACCGAGTAGGGCAGGTCAAGCAGCTTGTCCCCTTGCGCCGCGAGCCGCTCGATCGCCGGCCCGGCGTAGTATCCGAGACCGAGCTCCCTGCCGAGTTTGTCGAGCATGTTGCCGACGCCGATGTCCTGGGTCTCGCCGAAGATGCGGTATCTCTCGTCCGAGTACGCGATCACCTGCGTGTTGCCTCCGGACGCGTAGAGCAGGACGGGGTCCCCGCAACCGGTGGTGATGCTGCCGATCTCGATGTGCGCTATGCAATGGTTCACGCCCATGATCGGGATGTCCTGCATGCTGGACAGGGCCCGGGCGGCCGTGGCGGCCACTCTGAGGCAGGGTCCGAGGCCGGGCCCCATGGAGAACGACACCAGATCGACATCGCAGAGGGTCAGTCCGGCCTCCTTCAGGGACCTGGAGATGACATCGGCTACCACATCCGCATGATGGTTCGCCGCCTCGCGCGGATGAAGCCCTCCCGAGAGAGGTCTGTGCATATCCAACACGTTGGACAGTATCCTCCCGTCGGAATCCACGATGCCCACGCCGAGCGTGTGGGCGGTGCCCTCTATGCCTAACGTGATCATCTTGCAGCGTCGATTCCGTTGATGCGATATATACCTGACCCTCCGGCGGAACGCGGACGCTCAGACGCGCCTGCCTTTGGCGACCGCTCTCGTCTTGAGCAGTTCCCTGAGGATGAGCATGCTCCATAGGCCCATGATCAGCGAGCCGACGACCTCGGACACCATTATGCCCCACCACAGATAGGAGAGGATCCCGAACGTGGCCAGATACAGGCAGATCGGGATCTGCATCACATTGCGGATCACCGTCGACACCAGGGACTTCATGCCGAGGCCCAGCGATTGGAAGAAGCCGGAGCCGATGAAGCCGACCGCCACGAACGGGAGGAACAGCACCATGACCCTGAGCATGTCGGCCATATCGCTTCTGAGCACCTCGGTGCTCTCCGAGTATGAGAAGAGGATGCACAGCGTATCGGCGAAGACGTACGAGACGATCGTCATCGCCGTCATCACCACGACCATCATCTTGATGGAATAGTAGAATGCGGTCTTGAGGCCGTCGTAGTTGTCGGCGCCGTAGTTGGCGGCGCATACCGGGACGATCGCCCAGGAGATCCCCATCAGCGGGATCATCAGGATCTCGATGATCCGCCATCCGCTGGTGTAGATCGCGATCGCGTAGGTCCCGCCGACGCCGAAGATGATGATGTTCATGAACATCGAGATGACCGCGACCAGGACCATCTCCATGAATGCGGGTATGCCCACCTTCAGGATGTCCTTGATAATGACGGGATCGAAGCGGAAGCCCTTGAACGAGAGCTTGAGATAGGTGTCCTTCTTGATCTTGAACCAGTACAGGCTGATGATCACGGGGATGGTCATGGCCACGACCGTGGCGATCGCGGCGCCCGCGATCCCCCAGCCGAACGTGAAGATGAAGATCGGATCGAGGACGATGTTCACGCCGGCGCCCAGGATCTGGATGTTCATCGACCGTTTGGCGGAGCCCTCGGACCTCAGCAGGCTCGAGAAATAACTGGACAGGAACAGGATCGTCGAGCCGATGATGATCGGCATCGCGTATGCCAAGCACTCGGTCTCGATGCCCTCGCCGCCGATCATCCCCATGAGCGTCGGCGCGACCAGCGACATCGTGACGGTCATGGCGATCCCGCTCACGAAGATCATCGCCAACCCCTGGACGGCGGCCTTGTCGGCACCCGCCGAATCCTTGGCACCGATCCTCCTGGCGATGGCCTGCGACGAACCCACGCCCAGTCCGCTGCCCACGGCGATCAGAATGAAGAAGATCGGGAAGGTGACGCCGAGAGCCGCCAAGGCATCGGGGCCGAGTCCGGTCACCCACATGGTGTCGACCACGTTGTTGATCGTCTGGACCAGGAGGGCGACGGTCATGGGGATGAACATCATCCTTATCGCCTTCTTCGGATCGCCCGTCAGGACGGCGACATCGACAGACCTCCTTGACTCCGCCACTAACCTTCACTTCCTGTTGCGTATCCGAAGAACTCATCCTATATAGACATGGACCCGACCGTGCACGATGCGGGATCGCAGCGGCCGGCCGCATGACTGGGGACGTGCGGTCTGGACCGCGTCTCCAGGGCGGAGGACGGACACTGCCCCATCATTCAAATAGGCTCCATGTATAATCACCCCGGATGATGCCATGTCCGAGATGAGCAGCAGTGTATCTGGTCAACGGCTCCGCATCCTGATCGCCGGAGCGGCGATACAGCTGTGCGCCGGGATAATCTACATGTGGAGCGTCTTCAAGCAGCCGGTCGCCGACCATCTCGCTTGGGATGCGGGCGCATCCGCGCTCACCGCCTCGGTCATGCTCGTCGCATTCGTGACGGGGATCCTGATCTGCGGCAGGGTGATGGACATCATCGGACCCAAGAAGACCTGCATCGCAGGCAGCGTGATGATGTCCGCGGGGATCCTGGCATCGTCCCTGGTGACGGCTTCCGACCCCTGCCTGATCTACCTGACCTACGGGGCGATCGGCGGATTCGGGGTCGGCACCGTCTACACCTGCACCGTATCCACGATCCAGAAATGGTTCTGCGACAGGAGGGGCTTCGCCACCGGGGTGATGGTCGGAGCGTTCGGTTTCTCGCTGGTCCTGTTCGCGCCTCTCGCCAGCTATCTGCTGGCGGAGGTCGGCGTCCCTTCCACCTTCCGCTTCTTCGGCCTCGCGTTCCTGGTCGTCTGCACCGCATGCTCCTTCGCGATCGTGAAGCCTCCGGCGGATTACCTTCCCGCGCCGGGGAAGGCGTCGGCGTGCCCCCGCAGGCAGTACACGCCGAGGGAGATGCTGAGGACCAGGAGATTCTACCTGATCGCCCTGTCCCTGTTCTTCGTCCTCCCGGCGTACTTCATCCTGAATCCGCTGTTCGTCAGCCTCGGCATCGAACGGGGGTTGTCGGAGTCCCTTGCCGTGATGGGTGTGATGATAACCGGGATCTGCAGCGCATCGGGGCGGCTGGCGATCACCTGGATGTCCGATCACATCGGCAGGATGGTCTCGCTGCTCCTGATCATCGGGTTGACCTCTCTGGGGGTCCTCCTGACGATCCTCGCGGAAGGCCTGCTGTTCGTGGCGTGCCTGGCGATGATAGCGTTCGCGTTCGGCGGCGCGGCGGGGATCTACGCCACGGTCACCTCCGATCATTTCGGAACGGAGAACATGGGCAGCAACTACGGGTTCGTCATGCTGGGATTCGGCGCATCGGCGCTTGTGTTCCCGTTCGTCTCGAACATCGTCGCGGCCGACGGCGATTACACCATGGCGTTCGTCATCTGCGCCCTGACCTGCGTGGCGTCGTTGATATGCATCCTGCTCCTCAGATCGGAAACGGAGAGGACGGCAGCGGAAGGGGACTGATCGGCTCTCCCGCCGCTCCCCGTGCCCGGAACGGGACAAGGCGTCTGACGGGAGCCGAATTCATAAGGTTTAATTATCATAAGGGGATACAAGGCTTGAAGGGCCCGTGGTCTAGGGGTTATGACGCCACCTTGACATGGTGGAGGTCGCTGGTTCAAATCCGGCCGGGCCCACCATCTCCATTCTCGTCGTCGGCATCATCCCGGTTCACAGCAGCACGATGTTCTCCCTGAGGATCACATCGCTGTGCGATTTCCTGCCGAGGACCTCGTGGATCCTGTCGCTGCGCAGGCCGCGGATGCGGCGGATCTCCTCCGAGCTGTGGTTCGAGATCCCCTTGGCCACGGCGACGCCGTTGCATACGACCGCGACCACGTCGCCCTTGAGGAAGCTCCCGGCGACGTCGGTCACGCCGACCGGCAGCAGCGATCTGTTGGATTCCAGCGCCCTGAGTGCGCCTTCGTCGATGACGATCGTGCCGGAGGGGTTGGCCGCCTTCAGCCAGCGCCTCTTCTTGCTCAGACGCGAATCGGATACGAACACCGTCCCCACCTCTTCGCCGACGACCGCCTTAATCAGGATGTCCTCCGTCTCGTTGGAGACGATGATCATGTTGCAGCCTGCATCCCTGCAGATCTCGGCCGCATGGAGCTTGGTGGCCATGCCGCCGGTGCCGATCCCGGAGATGGATCCGCCGGCGGCCTTGCGGATCCCGTCGGTGATCTCGGTCACGGTCGGGATCAGCCGGGCGTCCGCATGGAGCTTGGGGTTCCTGTCGTACAGGCCGTTGACATCGGAGACGATGACCAGGAGGTCGGCGTCCATCCTGCTGGCGATGACCGCCGACAGCGTGTCGTTATCACCGAAGACCGGGCCGATCTCCTTGACGCAGATCGCGTCGTTCTCGTTGAAGATCGGCACGACCTTGTGGTCGAGCAGCGTGTCGATGGTGTTGTTCAGATTGTTGACCCTCTCGCGATTGGTGTAGTCGTCCAAGGTTATCAGGATCTGCGCGATGACGATGCCGTGGCGCTGGAAGCTCTCGTTCCACCTCTGCATCAGCAGGCTCTGTCCGACCGATGCCGCCGCCTGCCTGATCGGGATCTCCTTGGGTTTGGGCCGGGCGTCCATCGCCCGCAGGCCGATACCGATCGCCCCCGAGGTGACGATGAGCACTTCTTTGCCCATGTCCCTCAACCTGCTGACCTGGTCGGCCACCGAGTCCATGAACAGAGGCGAGGCCGTGTCCCCGCCCATCGTGATGGAGGAGGTGCCCACCTTGATCACGATGCGGTCCGCGTCACCCAGGATGTCCTTGCGTGCGGTCATGCGATCACAATCCGAAATCCCTGTCCGACGGCGTATGCTTGAATCTCCTGGCATCCCGGCCGACATAATCCTTGACGACCTGCCCGGTGCCGACGAGGATGTACTTGTAGATCATCAGCCCCTCCATGCCGACGGGCCCGCGGGTGTGTATCTTGTTGGTGCTTATCCCCACTTCGGCCCCCTTGCCGAATCTGTAGCCGTCGGCGAAACGGGTGGAGGCGTTGATGAAGACATCGGCGGAATCGACCCTTTTGGCGAATGCCGCCTGCCGGTCCCTGTCGGCGGTGATGATCGCATCGGTGTGATGCGATCCGTGCGCATTGATGAAGTCCATGGCCTCCTCGGGGGAATCCACCACTTTGATCGCGATGACGAGGTCGCCGTACTCGGCGTCCCAATCCTCCTCGGCGGCCGGGACGACGGCGAAACCTTCCAGGATCCCCGCGGCCCGTTCATCGACCCGCATCTCGACCCCGTTCTCCGCGAACAGCGCCGCCATCCGCGGCAGGAACGCGTCGGCGATCGCGGCATCGACTAGGAGGGTCTCGGCCGCATTGCAGACCGCGGTGTACTGGATCTTCGAATCCAGGGCGACCGCGAGCGCCAGGTCGATGTCCGCATAGGCGTCGACGTAGACGTGGCAGATGCCCGAGGCGTGCCCGAGCACGGGGATCCGGGTGTTGTTCTGGATGTATGAGACGAATTCGTTCGAGCCGCGCGGTATCAACAGATCGATGAAACCGTCCAACGAGAGTATCGAGGCGATGTCCTCGCGGGATTCCATGAGCACGAAGGCCTCCCGGGGTATGCCGGCGGCGGCAGCCGCCTCCGTCAGGACGTCGAAGAGGACCCTTATCGAATTATGAGCCTCCGATCCGCCTTTGAACGCGACCGCGTTGCCGCTCTTGAGGGACAGCGCCAGGATCTGGGGCACCACATCCGGCCTCGATTCGAAGATGGTCCCGATCAACCCGATGGGGCAGCGGACCTGATACAGCATGAGGCCGTCGTCGAGTTCCAATGAGGACATGGTCTCGCCGACGGGGTCGTCCAATCCCCTGACATCCCTCACTCCGTCGATCATGCCGGAGATCTTGTCATCGTCCACTTTCAGTCTTTTGACCATCGACCCGGTGATCTCGCCCCGGGCCATCATGTCCTCGGCGGCGATCATGTCCTCGGCGTTCGCCGCGAGGATCGCATCGCGGTGGGCATCCAATGCGTCGGCCATGAGCTCCAACGCACGGTCCTTGACCGATGTCTCGGCGACCGCCAGTTCCAACGCGGCTCGCTTGGCGTCCCTGATCTGCGTGATGATGTCTGCCATATCCCTTCGTACCCGAATCCTGTTCATAGAATAATAGTTTGGCGGGAGAAAAACGCTTTAATACCTAAAGCCGGTTGTTTCTGACAAGCCGAGGTAGCCAAGCCCGGTATGGCGGTGGTCTCGAAAACCACTGGTCCCTGACCTCGGGAGTTCGAATCTCTCCCTCGGCGCCATACTTTTCACGACCGCTCGCGGGATCGGACGATCCCGCAGGTCCCGCACGGACCGGGCGGCTCGTTTCTCGATGTGCTTCGGCGGTCCGCCGCGTACGCGTCGCCGCGACCGCGATGCGGATCACAGACGCCTGAGGTCGCGTATCATCTCCCAGGGGATGTGGCAGTACCCGCCGGGATTCCTGTCCAGGTAATCCTGGTGCTCGGGCTCGGCAGGGAAGAAGTTCTCGAGCGGCCCGATCTCCGTCCGGAAGACCTTGTGCCTCAGCCTTTCGGCATCCACGTACGACACGACCGCCGCGGCCGAATCCTCGTCGATCCAATACACCCCGGTGCCGTATTGCACACCCCTGTCGTTGCCCTGACGGTCCGCAGATCCGGGATCGATGACCGAGAAGAATGCGAAGAGCAGCCGTTCCAGTCCGATTACCCGGGAGTCGTATTCGACCCGTACCGCCTCCTTGTACCCGAACCTGCCCGAACAGACCGTCGCGTAGTCGGGAACCGCCCCGCCGCGGCCGTTCGCGTAGCCGCACTCCGTGTCGGTGACCCCGTGGATGCCGGCGAACGCCTTCTCCAACCCCCAGAAGCATCCGCCTGCCAGATAGATCACGGAGATCCCCGTCTTGGGGATGTATGAGCCGTCAGGTCTCCTCTGCATGATGCAACATCTGCATGGACCATAATATAAACGCGCCCTCCACGGGCGACCCGTGCTCTCAGAGCATCTTCTTTTCCTTCCTCAGGAAAATCATGCCGACGGCCCCGATCGCCAGGATCAGGATGATTACCGCGATGACTGTGCCGCTCATGGACGGTACACCGATTTCCGAGGATATAACGCTGACGACATGTTAACATATAGGATATGCACTGGAATCCGGGATGACCCGCATCATGCCGACGGTCGGCCGTCTCGCGGAGGAGGACATACCCGGAGCACTGCGCATATCCCTGAAGGAACTGGGGGCGGATTACATCGACGGATCCGATTTCCGGGAGACCCTCGGCTCCGAAGACAGCTTCTGCATGGTGGCACGCGACGGCGACGGCGCCGTCATCGGCTTCTCGATCTGCCACGTGTTCGGACCCGGCGAGCTGGATGAACGGCTCCGCCTGCCCGATGGGCCCGAACGCAGGCTGCTGGAGTCCAAGCGCCTGATCGGGCTCTTCGACTCGATGTCGGTGGACGACCGTCACAAAGGCAGAGGCGTGGGCACGATGCT
>JAAYAP010000003.1 GCA_012719315.1 Methanobacteriota archaeon | reverse complement strand
TGATCAGCACGATGTTCAACAGAGGCAGCGTCTGCACCATCATGTCCATCCTGGTCATGGCCATCGTCATACCGATCATCACCATGATGATCGGTGGCAATACCTGGTACATGCTGGACACGGCCGGCAACAGCATGCTCACGGGCATACCCGAGTACGTGAGCATGTACAATGAGAACATCGAGATGATGGTGTACCAGCTGCAGATGATCCTGGAATATCTGGTAGAAGCCAACGACCCCAGCATATACTTCGGCATCGAGTTCATCCAGAGGATGGTCGCCTCCAACATGATGGGCTTCCTGACCCCGTTGGAGTCCCCCCTTGTCTGGCGCGAGAGCCTGGTGCTGGTCGGATGGGGCGGAGTGGCTTTGACCGCGGCCTGGTTGAAGTTCATCCGGAAGGAATTCTGAGAACACCTGCCGGGACGACCGTCCCGGACCAACCTCCTTACTCCGCGATGAACTTCGCGGAGGTCTCCGCCGGGGATGCATCCCGGAGACGGATGAAGGAAATGGTTTAAATCGTTTGACGAAGCGGACCGGCGTTCAATCGGAGTCTTCTGCCGCCTGCTTGGCCTTCTTGACGGCCCTGGTGATCAGCATCGTCATGGCGACGGCGAGGACCGTCACCACCAAAGCGTAGACCACCATGCCGAGCAGGTCGTCCTCCGCTTTGAAGACCGTCTCGATCATCGCCTTGATCGCCCCGTTCCATGCGAGTGCCGCAACCAGACCGAACGCTGCGATGATCAGGGACGACATCGCCTCCAACAACTGTACTTTAAATTTCACGTCAGACATGATATCCTGTCTCGAATCCGAATCTGGCCGTATTAAGTTTTCCGAATCTGCCGGGCAGACGGCTGCGGATCCGCTGAGAGACGCATCCGCTCGCCCTCAGACGGATCGCGCATCTCCGCATCACCGGATTGAAACGACTTTATCCGAGAAGCCCCATTGCGTGGATAGGAAGCGCATACCTAGGCAGGGTAAAATGGACCTCATCAAAATAATGAACGATGTGCGTGATGGGACGATCGCTCCCGAAGAAGCGGCCATCATGATCCGGAAGGAGCCTTTCGAGGACCTCGGTTACGCCAAGGTGGACCATCATCGCGTCCTCAGGCAGGGTGTTGCCGAGATCATCTACGGAGAGGGCAAGACCTGCGAGCAGATCCTCGGCATCATCGAAGCCCTGCGCAAGGATACGGCCTGCATCCTGATCACCAGATTGGATCGCGAGCATGCGCTGAGGATCATGGACGAGCTGCAGGATGCGGAGTACCATGAGACCGCAGGAGTGTGCATCGTCGGACATCCGCCCGCGCCCTCGGGGAACGGATACATCGCCGTGGTCTCGGGAGGCACGTCCGATGCCCGTGTGGCCGAGGAGGCCGCTTTATCGGCGGAGGCGCTCGGCAACCGGGTCGAACGGGTTTACGATGCCGGTGTCGCGGGCCTGCACCGGCTGCTTGCGAACCTCGACACGATCATGGGAGCCGAGGTGGTCATCGCGGTCGCCGGCATGGAGGGGGCTTTGGCGAGCGTCATCGGCGGCCTGGTGGCCGTGCCTGTCATCGCCGTGCCGACCTCGGTCGGATACGGCGCCTCGTTCGAAGGGCTCTCCGCATTGTTGACCATGTTGAACTCCTGCGCCAACGGGATCAGCGTGGTCAACATCGACAACGGCTTCGGAGCAGGCTACATCGCCGGTATGATCAACCACGCGGGTGAGCCCCGATGAGGACGCTCTACCTGGAATGCTCCGCCGGAGCCTCGGGAGACATGTTGGCCGGCGCCCTGGTCGATCTCCTTCCCGATCCGTCGGGATTCATCGAGGAGATGAACGGGATCGGCTTGGAGGATACCGTCGTATCGCTCGGATACCGGGAGAAGCTGGGTATCCGCTGCGCCGGGATCGTCGTCGAAGTGCATGGAGAGGAGGAATCCGATCACCGGCATCATGATGACGGACACGGCAGGCGCATGTCGGATGTGGAACGGTCGATCGGCTCCCTGAGCGTATCCGACCGCGTCAAGGATGATGCCATGGCCGTTTACCGCCTCATCGCAGAGGCTGAATCCCGAGTCCACGGGAAGGATGTGGCTCAGATCCACATGCACGAGGTGGGCATGCTCGATGCCGTTGCGGACATAGTCTGCGTATGCAGGCTCATGGAGCTCTTGGATCCGGACACGGTCGTGTCGTCGCCCGTGCGTCTCGGCACCGGACACGTGAGCTGCGCTCACGGCGTGTTGCCCGTGCCAGCCCCCGCCACCGTATCGATATTGAAAGATGTCCCGGTTTACGCCGGGAACATCGAGGGAGAGTTCTGCACGCCCACGGGCGCTGCCCTCCTGAAGCATTTCGCGGATCGGTTCGAACACCTGCCTGCAATGACTTTCGACAGGGTCGGCTATGGGGCGGGTCGGAAGGATTTCCCCATCGCCAATATCTTGAGGGCGTACCTCGGGCACGAGGCCCGGCCGATGCCGGAGATCTGCGAGATCGTCTGCAACATCGACGACATGTGCCCGGAGGACATCGCGTCCGTCATGGGATCGCTGCTTGCGGGCGGAGCCCTGGATGCCTACACCGCCCCCATCGTCATGAAGAAGGGGAGGTTGGGTTCGATGCTCGCCTGCATCTGCCGCCACGAGGATGCGGATCGGCTGTCGGGCATCATCCTGAAGGGGACCTCCACGACGGGATTGAGGGTGTTCGAAGGCAGAAGGCATGAGATGACCTCCTCCTCCAGGATCGAGGACACTCCCTACGGCGCGGTCCGCATCAAGACCTCGGAAGGATTCGGCATCGTCAAGGAGAAGCCCGAATTCGATGATCTGGAGCGGATCTCCGGAGAATGCGGGCTGTCGGTCAGAGAACTCCGGGACCTGTTGCGCCGATGATCCCCAGACACGGGATCATAGAAGCGGGTAGGGGCTGTCGGTCAGACCCTTATCGGGCTCCCGCCCCAACTCCTTCAGCCTGGCCATCATCAGATCGACTCCGGCTTCGCTGATCGCGTACACGGGCACTTTGGTGCCGGCTTGGAGCAAAGCCCTCGTCTCGGCTAACTCGCGCACCCATCTGGACGCGCAAGAGGTGATTATATCCGCGTTGTCGAAGAACATCTCCGCCTGCTCTCTCGCGATCCCCGTCGTGTGGACGCCGAGGATCATAACCCTGTCCCCGAATCTGCCGCGCAGGAACCGGGCATCCTCCGCGGACGCCGTGGTGACTCCGAAGCGGGAGTACCCCATCTGCGACGCCTTCTCGGCGCCGGCCCGCTGATCGATGGCGGCGGTCTCCGGATCCAGGACCCTTTCGACGCCCAGATCCCCGATGACCTTGGATGACGGAGAGGTCTCTATTATCGCGGAGATCCTCCCGCCCATGCCTTGGATCGTGCAGGGATCCTCGAGGATCGCCGTGCCGCATCCGTCTGCGGCGATCACGGCCGCATCCAGTATGCCGTCCCTGCAGGCCATGCTCAACAACTCGGAGATGCCGAAGCTCAGGAACGAATCCATGCGCGTCTCGCGACGATCCGTGCACATGCCGAAATCCCGGATGCGGAATCCCATGTTCTCCCTGACCGTTTCCATGTCGATCGTCTCGATGTTCTGGTATTTCTTGAAAAGAGGGCAGTACTTGACCCTGGGTTCGGTGACCTCCACCACCTCGCCCTCTTCGATCGTGACCCTGGACATCCCCAGTGCTTCCATGACGTGCTTGCTCATGATCCCCGCATCGGCCATCCGCATGGTGTTTGAAAAAGTTTGGCTCCGCGCACGCAAGAGTGATCGCGGACGTGCACAAGACGGCCGATCCGCCGATGATGCGCAGAAGCATCGGTTTAATAGGGGAGACGGGGATGCTCCGACGATGGGCCATCTGAGGATCGATGCGGACGGATGCGTGGGTTGCGGCCGATGCGTCCGGGTATGTCCGACCGGCAATCTGGAAGTGATCGAGAAGAAGGCGGTGGAGCAGAACACCGGATGCCTGGGATGCTCGCACTGCATCTCGATCTGCCCGAAGGGCGCGATCGGGTTCGAAGAAGGCGGCAGGAAGGGTTGGTTGGACGGCAGGATGGTCACATCCGACGAGTTCGCCGAGCTCTCGGAGCATACCGCTCGACGATCCGGCGGGGACGCGGATGTCCTCCTGATCGACGGGGAGCGTCTCGACGCGTTCATGGAGCTGGTGCGTGACATCGTCGACGGCATGCTTTCCGCCACGACCTTCGGAGCCTACGGGCACCTGCGCGGATTGATGGAGCCCTTGGTGCCATCTGCGAGACCTTGGACCGGCCAACAGCTGCTGCTGATCTTCTCCGATGATCCTACAGATGCCGTGCGGACCGCAGTCGGCATGCAGGAAGCCGGGATGCGCAGCGGGATCGCCGGCATCCCCGCCGCATCGGTGACCGGCGCGGCCCGTCTGGCCCCCGGAAGGGTGGCCGGGTTCTTCCCCGAGGTGACGTCGGAGAGGCCTTTGCGCCTGGCTTTCATACTCGGGCACGGGCGGAGACTCGTCGAGCCGTTGATCGCGCCGCCCTTCGCCCTGATCGGGAGATTGTTCTGAAGGCCCGACAACCGCCCCGGATCACCCTCTCCTCACGATCACGTACGCCAATCCGATGATGCCCGCGACGATCAACGCCGCCGAATACGCATAGAACTCCGCGGGAGCGCGGGTCACGAGAGCGTCCTCAATCTGAGCGATCAGCTCATCGGCGTCCTCTGCTTCGTCGGAGGCCGCTAAGCCCTGTATGTCGGCATCTCCGATGAACTCCTCCAGACCTTGAAGGAGATCGGATTCCAGATTGCCGAGAAGGCCCTGAGTCGGATAGTAGGATTCCCCGGTAGGTATCTTGACCCCGATCAGCGTCGTGACCGTGCCGGCCGGCTCCACCGAGGTGGATCTGCCGTTGAGCGAATAAGCTGCCGTCACTCCGAGTTTATTGACGACCACATACAACTCGCCGTAGGCGTCCTCATAGTCCTGGTACACTCCTTCGAATCCGGTTTCCAGGCCGAGGTCCAATCTGATGCCGACATGTGTATCGATCGGTGCACCACCGTCTTTCGGCGTCATCTTCACCGACAAGGTCCCGTCGGCGCGGACGGATATATTGCTCAAAGCGCTGACTCCGTCCCCGGCCTCGGTTCCGATCGTGCTCGTGACGCTGCGGATGTCGGCTGTGAGCAGGACATCCGCCTCCACGACGACATCGTACACGGTACCCGCGGCGATGTTCACGTTCTGAAGCCCCAATGCGGAAGGATTGCTGATGGCTATGAACATGGACAACTCGTCGAGATCGTTTATGTCCACCGGGATGCCGACGGTGTGGATCGGGTAGGTCGCGATCGCTTCGAAGCCCAGCTTCAATCTCGCATCCAGACCTATCTTGAATCCTACTTCGCCCGCACCGTCGTCCGCGTGCTTGTATGCCAGGTAGACATGGCCCTTACCGAGGGACAGCGTGTCTTCGACGTACTCGAAGCCTTCGCTGACCAGTGCCGCCATCACACCCTCCGTCAGATTCTTGTCGATATCATCCCCCGCTCCGCGGATCCCGTCCAGGAATGCCTCGTTATCGGCCGGATCCTCTCCGAAGTCGATCCTGATGGTTTGCACCGAGTCGGCGTCCGCCTGATACGGGACAGCCGCGACGAGCAGGGAGAAAACCATCATCGAGACCAATGCCATTGCCATCCTCTTCCCGATCGTCTGCATCTCACATCTCCCTCCTTCTGTAAAGGATCATCGCCAGAGCCAGCACCGGCACGCTCCAGGCCGCCCCCAGCAGTATCGCGTCAACAGTCTGCAATGACACCGGAGGCACCTGCACGAACATGGTCACCATCGTGAACAATGAAACGCCTCCGAATCCCGTGCCCATGACGGCGGTGATCGTGTCGGAAAGCGGGAACATGTACTGCAGCGATGAGAATTGCGCATACCCCAAGTAGATCAGCAGGAGGAACAGCGCCGGCACGCCGATGAACAGCAGACCGTACAGCTTGGAGCCCTGGTTCCTGAACATCGTGTTGAACACCATGTTGATCGCCGTGTAAGCGCAGGCGAACACCAGTGCGACGGCGTACGACTCCGGGAACCCCGGCGGGATCGCGCCATAATAATAGTGTGTGAGCGCGGCCACCAATGCATAGAGCAGCACCAGCGCCAAGGCGCACATGGTGACGGCCGCCAGGTACCTGCCGGCCATGTTGACCGACCTCCTCATCGGGAGCGTCAGATTGATGTACCCCGTCTTCTCGAAGAAATCCGCGGACACCGTCTTCGACGAGAACCTCGAAACCAAGAAGATTATGCCGAACGGCATGAACGTCAACAGGATCGCGGGGAACGACTCGGAGCTGAAATCCACGCCGACATCCGCCATGCCCAGCGCCGCATGCAGCAGGATGCCGAGGACGGGCACGACGAGGATCGCCACCAACGGCACGATGTACACCCCGGTGGCCGCGTACCGATGCATCTGGTGACGGTAGACGGTCGACAACTGCGAGAGCGACCCCGGCGTCCGGTACACCACGCCCCTGTGCGCCTCCTCGTCCGATATGCGCACATGCTCGGAGTCGTACCTGACCTCGGAGATCTGCGCCTTGCTCCTGCGACTCATCTCGGATCACCGTCCAGCGACAGGCTCATGTAGAGCTTCTCCAGGTCCGAATCCCCGTCCTCCGACATCGACATCAATCCCAGACCGTACCGCATCACCGTGTCGGCCAGTTCGGTCTGCTGTCCGCCGTTCTCGCGGATCTCGACCGCGATTTCGAAATCGGACCGCTTGACCGTCCCCTGCACGCCCCGGATACGGGACACGTCCTCCAGGAAGGCATCGGTGATCGGATTGGCCGTCTTGACGGAGACGGTCCTCTTGTCCGAAGCGAAACGCTTGATCAGGTCCCTGACCCCTCCCTGCGCCACCACCGATCCTTTCCTCAGGATGGCGACGGAATCGCACACGGCCGAGACCTCGCTGAGATTGTGCGTGCTCAGCAGCAGGCTGACCTCGAACCGCCTGAGGTCCTTCAGCATGTTCCTGAACTCCACCGCCCCTCGCGGATCCAACCCCGTGGTGGGTTCGTCCAGGACCAGCAGCGAGGGGTTGCCCAGCAACGCCTGCGCCAAGGCGACCCTCTGCCGCATCCCTTTGGAGAAGGACTCGATCCTCTTATCCCTCCACTCGTAGATGCGGAGCTCCTCGAGGAGCGCTCTGGAACGTATCTGGATGTCGCTCTTGCCGAGCCCTTTGATCCTGCCCGTGTATCCGAGCACGTCCATCGGAGTCGACCGCTTGTAGAACTCGGGCGTTTCGATCAGGCAGCCCACGCCCGACAACGCCGAACGCGGATCCCGTGCCACATCGATGCCGTTGACGAGTATCTGTCCGGCAGTGGGCCGCAACAGACCGGTCACGGCTTTCAGCGTCGTGCTCTTGCCGGCTCCGTTGGGGCCAAGCAGACCCATGAAACCTCCTCTGTCCACCTCTAGATCGATATCACTCACGGCGATCGACCCGCCGTATGATTTCGTCAATCCGACGACCTCTATGGCCGGTGCTGTTTCCATGGGATATATATCGCGTACCTGGTTATTTATACCAGATGCATACGGTCGGAAAACACGGACGCCGTTTGAACCCGCATCCTGCGGAATCGGCGATCGATGCCGGCGGAAACCGCTCAGAAGAACAGGACTAGGTACCTTCCGACGAAAGCGCCCAGCAGGCATCCGCCCCCGTTCAGGATGACGTTCCCCCAGGCCTTCATCGCCTCGCCGTCATGGAAGAGGGTCACGGTCTCCAGGGTGAAGGTGGACATCGTGGTGAAAGCGCCGAACACGCCGATGAACAGGAAGACGATCGCATTGCGGGACAGCACGTCGCCGACAGAGAACGCAAGGGCCGCCACCAAGGCGCACCCCGCCATGTTGACGATGAACGTGCTCCAGGGGAATCCTGACGATTCCACGGAATGCCCGATCAGGAACCGGAGCGTCGCGCCGATCGCCCCGCCGACGGCGACGTACAAGATCATGCTCAACAGATCCCAGTCCATGGACGTGAATCCCGTCATGTGTTTTAAGTCTTGACATAGGACCGGATCCGCGGACGGTGACGGCAATGGTGCGGAGGATGGGATTCGAACCCATGGAACACTAAGTACGGGATCTTAAGTCCCGCGCCTTTGGCCAGCTAGGCTACCTCCGCCCTGTGTTTGCGATTGATTCCCAGATATTTAAAAAGACATACGGTACGCACAGTTAATAGGCTCGGTCCCCCATGCTCTTACCATGAGCTACCGGATCCCCGACGAGGAGGTTCTCTCGCAGGCCATCAGAACCGCGCTCGGGCGCACGCCGAGCATCGGCAGCCAACGGGAGCTGGCCGAACGCGTGAACCGGGAGCTGGCGAAGACGGACCCCCTGTACCGTGTCAGCGGGGAGCGCGTCAGGAGGGTCGGCATCGAGAGGAACCTCATCGGCGTCTCCATCGACTACTGCAGGTCGGCAGGGGATCCTCCGACGGCCTGCCCGGTCTGCGGCAACGTCATGCATCCGGTCAAGCGCATGACGCTGGAGGGGCAGCTGGTGGAAGCGAGTCGGAGCTGCACCGTGTGCCCGTACACGATCGGCCGGCAGAAGCTCATGCCGGCGAGATACGGATTCTCCGCCGCGGAGGGCGGGGAGACCTCGGATACGGAGAGGCGGATCAGGATCCTGAGACGGGCGCAGCTGAAAGCGGGAGAAGCCGCCGACCTTGTGGAGCGGGCGATGCGCATGACCGATCTGCAGTCGAGAGGGCAGCGCACGGTCGAAGCCCTGAAGCGGTTGTCGGATGCCGACGAGGATGCGGGCAGCATCGTCAATCTGATCCGGGATCTGGAATCCGGGGACGAGACGCCTCCTCTCTGGACCAGGCCGACCGTGTCGATCAAGAACGAGGCCCGAAAAGATATATGACAGGTTAATGATTGGAGGCGGAAGGGGACGGCATGAAGAGCTGGGAATTCACGAAGATCGTCGATAACAAGATCAGGATCGACAGTTGGCTGGCAAGCGTCATGGGGCTTGTGGAGGGAGGGTACATCTACAGCACCCTCTTCAAATACCCGGAAGGGGGCCCCAAACGGTACGAACTCCTCCTCTCGATGTATCCGCAGGAGAATTTCCGCACCCTCACCCACGTCAACATCTTCATGGAGGACATCCCCGGCTCCACCGTCCAGTCGGCGAGATTCCTCAGCGACCAAGGCGTCAACGTGCTGAACTCGGTCTCCCTCAACGGGATCTCCGATACCACGATCATCTGGAGCCTGATGGCCGAGCTGAACTTCGCCGGCGAGGGGGATATCATCAAGGAGCGGTTCGCCGCCCTCAAGGCGATGGGGGACCCCTCGGTCGACAAGATCAAGTACATCAGCATCAAACCGGCGAAGATCGGCCGCATCTTCCGGAAGGAATCGGACAGCGGCACGGTGAAGGAGGAGCTGAGGCACGGAGCGCCGGTCACCTTCACCGACGGGACCTTCGACCTGTCCGCGGAGTACGGGGACATCCTGACCGATATCGAAGGCACGGAGGTCATGCTGACCTTGGACATGAGCTCATGGATCGTGTCCATCGTCTTCTTCAGGAAGGACACGAACCTCATCGAGGTCAACATGCGGATCCCGGATCGGCCCGGAAGCATCAACAAGGCTCTGGAGATCGTCGCCGCGGCCAACATCAACCTCATCTCGGTGTTCTCCAAGATCGTCATCGCCTATCAGGCGATGTCGCTCGAGATCGTCGCGGATATGAAGGATTCCTGCGTGAGCTTCGAGGACCTGCCCGGGACGATCGAGGGATATTACAAAGACCTGCGTGGCGTTTACGAGCTCGAGGGCATCAGAAGGCTCGGTTGAGATGCGCATCGCAGGCTTCATCAAGACGACTCTCGACGAGTGGGAGGGCGTCGGCTCCTGCAAGGTGTTCATCGACGGGAGCCGTTTGAGGTCCCCGCGCCCGGATACCCGCCGCCGGGATCTGACGGATGTCGATCGGCAGGCGGTTCTAGAGTACCTGGACGATCGCGGCGGGAGTCTGGCCGGCATGATCGTCTGCGCCGGCGATCTCGGTTCGCCGGGATTGATACCATTCCTCAAAGAGGTCGGGAGGAGGGGGCTGAAGATCCGTTTGGACACCGACGGGATGCAGCCCGACGCGCTCGACGACCTCATCGGCGCGAGATACGCGGACAGCGTGTGCATCGAGATCATGGCTCCATTGGACAACGGGCCCTACCGCAGGATCGCCGGCGATTCCGCCGATGTCGGGCCGATCGGGAGGAGCATCGGCATCGTGAAGGAGTCGGGCATCGACTGCGTGTTCAGAACCGTGGCTGTGCCGGGGATCGTCGACGCGGAGAGCATCGCCGGCATCGCCGCCTCGATCGGGCCCGGGCACCGGTACAGGATCGTCAGATTCGATCCCCGCAAGACGGACGATCCCGCCCTGATCGGCCTCAAACCGTATTCGGACCGGGAGCTGGCCGAGCTCGGCGCTTCGGCCAAGAGGTTCGTGAGGGATGTCCGCGTCGCGGACATCTGACCTCATCTCAGGAAATTGCCGATCCTGGCGTGGATCCCGGGCGCGAGTCCGCGACTGGACTCGTTCACGAACATCAGCGGGGCATCCGCTTCCGCCTTCACCCTGTCGATGAGCTCCCGGTCCCGGGAGTACACACCCACGGACAACCCGCATTCGGTGTACACGAGCTCCTCGAGAGCCTCGTCCGTATCGGCGACGGCCTTGATGTACAGCATCGGCAGTCCGAAGTCCATGTAGGATTCCTCGGCTTCCTCGTCCAGGCCGGTGACGATCAGCGGCGTGACGTAGACGCCGTTGCCGGTGAATTCCGAGACCACGGGCTGTCCTCCGTAGACCGTGCCGCCCGAGACCCGTTTGACGAGTTCGCCGAACTCCGCACCCGCATCCGCCGAGATCAGCGGGCCGCTGAACGCATCGGCCTCGAGCGGATCGGTGATGCAGAGCCCCTTGACCTGCTCCAGGATCGCATCCAACAACCGATTGCGGTCATCGGCGGTCACTATGACCTTGGACGAGGAGTACAACCCCTGGCCCGCGTATCTGAATGCCGAATCCAGGACGTCCTTGGCGGCTTTCTTCATATCGGAGGGCCTGTGGACGATGATGGGGTTCATCCCCTTCAACTCGTTGTAGAATCTCAGCTCGTCGTCGACCATCAGGAACATCATCTCCTCGAACGACCTGCCGGTGCCCGAGACGACCACGCCCGAGAAGAGCTCGTTGTTGGCGAGGTCCGTCTGCGTCTCATCCCTCTGGTCCACCAGCACGTTGAGGACCCCGTCCGGCAATCCCGACCGGACGCAGATCTCGAAGACCATGTACGCCGGCACGGGGCAATGCTTGCTGGGCATCACGACCGCCGTGTTGCCGGCCAGGATCGCCGTCAGCGCATACCCCATGGGCGAGGCCAGCGGAGAGCTGTGGGAGGTGATGACCGCCCAGGGGCCGATTGGCTTCCCCGAGACGCCGTCGTGCTCGTCCAATGCCTCCGCGACGATGTCCAGCAGGGCATCGGCTTCCGCCAGGGCCTCGGATCCGATCATGCCCGCCGATACGGCGACCGTCGCCGCCATCTTGTACCTCTGGGCCTCCAGCATGCCGTGGATGCCGCGCACCGCCTCCGCCCTCTCGGACGGGGCTTTGGCGGACCAGGTGCGGAACGCCTCGTGCGCGGCCTGCGCCGCCAGATCTGCCGTGCCTTCCTCCGGTTCCTGCACGGTCCCGAAACGTATGCTGCTGTCGACCGGGCTCAGCAGCGGACGGTCCTTGCCGGATGCCACTTTCAGCCCGCCGATATAGGATGGATAATCCCTCTTGCCCGTTTGCAGCACCGATTGAAGAGCGGTCTCGAAAACCGCGGCGTCGAATGCCTCTCTTCTGCCTGAATCCTTCATGGAGCATATGTAAGACACGTAGTATCTAAAACTTATTCTGACGACGAACGTTAAATATGAAAATACTCTATCGTGCTCCTGAGGACTCGTGGTCTAGGGGTTATGACGTCGCCTTCACACGGCGAAGGTCGCCGGTTCAAATCCGGCCGGGTCCACCATTCTGCACCATCCCGTCCCGGTCGGCGCACGCCGGCCGACGACGTCCCGGTCCGACCTTCTTTATATGAATGCGGAAGCACATCCTGTCCATACGGCCGGTGCATGGCGCATACGGCAGGAGTGCGATCCAAGATGATGAAACATGTGAAAGGCAACGTGCACTGGGTAGGCAAGGTCGACTGGGAACTGGAGACGTTCCACGGCAACGAGTACACGACCCGCAAAGGCTCCACTTACAACTCCTACCTGATCAAAGAAGGCAAGACCGTGCTCGTCGACACGGTGTGGTCCCCCTTCGCCGACGAATTCGTCGACAACCTGGAGAAGGGGATCGACCTAGCGGACATCGACCTGATCGTCGTCAACCACGGCGAGGTCGACCACAGCGGCGCGCTGCCCGCGTTGATGGAATGCATACCGGAGACCCCGATATACTGCACCGCCAACGCCGTCAAGTCCCTGAAGGGGCAGTACCACGAGGACTGGGATTTCCGTGTGGTCAAGACGGGGGACAGGATCGACATCGGCAACGGCAAGGAGCTCGTCTTCGTCGAGATGACCATGCTCCATTGGCCGGACAGCATGGCGACGTATCTGACCGGCGACAACATCCTCTTCAGCAACGATGCGTTCGGACAGCATCTGGCCACGGAGAAGCTGTTCAACGACCAGGTCGACCAATGCGACCTCTTCAACGAGTCGATCAAGTACTATGCCAACATCCTGACGCCTTTCAGCTCCATGCTCGCCAAGAAGCTGAAGGAGATCTCCGCGCTCGGTCTGCCGATCGACATGATCGCCACCAGCCACGGGGTGGTCTGGCGGGACGATCCGATGCAGATCGTCGAGAAGTACGCCGCATGGGCGGACGATTACAAGGAGGATCAGATCACCGTGGTCTATGAGACGATGTGGAACGGGACCAGGACGCTCGCCGAGAGGATCGCCGCAGGCATCCGCGAGGCCGATCCGGACGTCGTCGTCAAGGTGTTCAATCTGGCGAAGAGCGACGAGAACGATGTCATCACCGAGATCTTCAAGTCGAAGACCGCGGTCATCGGATCGCCGACCGTCTCCAACAACATCCTGCATACGATGGCCGGGTTCATCCAGATGGTGAAGGGATTCCGGTTCAAAGGCAAGAAAGCCGCCGCCTTCGGCTGCTACGGATGGAGCGGAGAGGGCGTCAAGGTGATAAATGATTTAATGTCCGAAGCCGGTTTCGAAGTCACGACCGAGGGCTACAGGAACAACTGGAACCCCGACGGGGCCGCACAGGAGGCGGCCGAGGAGTTCGGACGGACCATAGCCGGGTTGTGAGGAGATGATCGTATGAGGAAATACAGATGCACGGCATGCGGGTACATCTACGACCCGGCAGCGGGGGACCCGGACAGCGGTATCGCGCCGGGCACCGCGTTCGAGGACATACCGGACGATTGGCGATGCCCCGTCTGCTTCGTCGGCAAAGAGGATTTCGAACCTCTCGACTGATGCGGAGGATGAACGGCGCCGGCCGTCCGAACGGCCCCGCCGCGGATGCCCCGCGTCCGGCAGGAGCCGTGACGCGGCCGTCATCCGCAGGAGAACACATGATATGACGCGTGGTGGACCCGGCCGGATTTGAACCAGCGACCTTCGCCTTGTAAGGGCGACGTCATAACCCCTAGACCACGGGTCCTGTGCTAGCGTGATTACCGATGAGATATTAAAAGACAGTGGCAGGCTCAGTTATTATATAATAGTCTAACCATCGCCTCGGATGCAGGCGAATGTAGTCCAGCGGTTAGGACGGGGGCTTCCCAAGCCTCTGACCCGGGTTCAAATCCCGGCATTCGCACTTCTCCGCTCAAACGTGTACTCTATGCGTGTGTCAGACAAGATTTTATTAAACGACCGTATAAGGTGGACACATGTTAGAGATAGACAGCTCCAGGGGCGAAGGTGGAGGTCAGATGGTGCGGACGTCTGTGGCCATGTCCGCGATCACGGTCGTCCCCACGAGGCTTACGCGGATCCGCGAGAACCGGCCCACGAACGGCCTATCCAAACAGCACACCACCGCCGTTGACGCGGTGGCGCAGATGACGGGGTCGAAGGTGACCGGCAGCTATGTCGGGTCCAGTGAACTGACCATCGAACCCGGGACCGAGCAGCTCGACCATCTGAGATTGGATATCGGCACCGCCGGCAGCATCAGCCTCGTCATGCAGGCGGTGCTGCTGGCCGCAAGGAACCACAAGCGGCGCCTGACCTTGGACATAACCGGCGGCACCAACGTCATGTGGGCGCCTCCGGTCGACTCGTACCAGATGGTGCTGTTCCCGCTGATGCGCCGGATGGGAATCGAAGCGGAGGCCGAGATCAGGGAAAGAGGGTTCTACCCGCTCGGCGGCGGACGTGTGGTGACCACGTTGGAGCCGATCGGCAAGATCCGCCCGCTGATGCTCACGGACCTGGGCGAGTTCAAAGGCATACGGGGAAGGGTGTTCGTCCAACATCTGCCCGAACGGATCGGCACCGAATTGGCCGATTCCTGCAGGAGGGCCCTTGCGCCGAGATACGATGTCGACATCGAGATGCAGAAGAGCGTGGGGAACTCCCGCGGCGCCGGCATGGTCCTCGTCGCCGAATACGAGAACGGCATGATCTCCAGCAACGTCCTCACCTCGCGCGGCCATACGGCCGAGCAGTCCGGGGAGGATGTCGCGAACGACCTCATCACGGAGATGGGCACGGGCGCCACGGTCGACAGCCATACGGCCGACCAGCTGCTGCTGTACATGGCGATGGCCGAAGGGCACAGCAAGTTCGTCGTCTCCCGGATCAGCAGGCACCTGCTGAGTCAGATGGACACCCTGGAATCGTTCTTGGATGTCAGATTCGGTGTCGAACGCAAGAGCAACGGCTTCCATTTCTCGATCAACCCGGGTGGTTGCAGTTGAGGCCGTTCATCCATGTCAATTGCGCCATGTCCGCCGACGGCAAGATCGCCGGGGTCGACCGGACGCAGGTCAGGATCTCGTCCGAAGAGGACATGGTGCGCGTCAAAGCCCTCAGGAAGAAGTATGACGCGATCCTCGTCGGCGTCGGCACGATCATCGCCGACGACCCGCATCTGACCGTGAAGGGGCTGGATTACAATTCGAACCCCGTGAGGATTGTCATCGATCCGCGCGGCAGGACCCCGGATGATGCCCTGGTGCTCAACGAGGCCGCGCCGACGATCATCGTCACCACCGAGGGATGCCGCAAGGATTTCGACTGCGAGGAGACGATCGTCACCGGGAAGACCATCGACCTCGCGCGGTTGCTCGAAGAGCTCGCCGAGGACATAGGGATCGAGAGCATACTGATCGAAGGCGGCGGAGAGACCATCGCCTCCTTCTTCAGGGAAGGCCTGGTGGACAGGTACTCGGTGTATGTCGGCGGATTGATCATCGGCGGGAGGGAATCCCCCACGCCGGTGGACGGGGAGGGATGGATCTCGGGAGGAGGGATTAAATTAAAGCTCGACAGCGCGGAGGTCCTGGGAGACGGCGCCGTGCTGACTTACACCCCGTTGCACGGGGATTCCAAGGATAAGGGGGCCTGAAGGCACCCCGCGGAGGATCACATGAGAATCAGAATGGAAGACGGGATCAGGGATATGCGGGCGGTCTGGCTCGAGGACGGCGTGGTGAGGATGATCGATCAGCGGGAACTGCCCCATCGTATCGTGGTCGCGGATTTCACGGACCACCGCGATGTCGCCGCGGCCATCAGGGATATGACCACCAGGGGCGCCCCGTCGATCGGGGCCGCAGCGGCATACGGCATGTGCTTGGCCGCGCTCGCCGGCGACGGGCTCGCCGAAGCCGCGGAGACGATCAAGAGCGCCAGGCCCACCGCCAACGACCTGTTCTACGCAGTCGACCACATGCTCGACCGGTTGTCGGCCGGAGAGGACCCCGTGGCCGCGGCCGACGGTTACGCGCAGGGGATCGTGGACAGATGCACCGCGATCGGCGAGCATGGCGGCACCCTCGTGAAGGACGGGATGAAGGTGATGACCCATTGCAACGCCGGCGCCCTGGCCACCGTCGATGTCGGGACCGCGCTCGCTCCGATGCGACAAGCCTGGGCAGACGGCAGACGGTTCTTCGTCTACGTCTCGGAGACCCGTCCCCGTCTCCAGGGGATGCAGCTCACCGCGTGGGAGCTCAACCAGGAGGGGATAGACCATGCGATCATACCGGACGGCGCTTCGGCACACTACATGAGGGACGGCGTCGATCTCGTCATAACCGGAGCCGACCGGATCGCGGCCAACGGCGATTTCGCCAATAAGATAGGGACGTACGACAAAGCCATCGCGGCGAAGCATCTGGGCATCCCGTTCTATGTGGCGGCCCCTCTGTCGACATTCGATTTCACCACCGAAGACGGCGCCGGCATCGAGATCGAGCAGCGGTCGGAGCAGGAGATGACCGAGATATACGGACAGCGGATCGCTCCGATCGGATCGCCGGCACTGAACCCGGCATTCGACGTGACTCCCTATGAGCTCGTCACCGGCTACATAACGGAGAAGGGCATCCTCACCCACGACCGGATACACGAGGTGATGGATTGAACGAGGACCATGCCCGCAGCGAATTGACGCGGATCTGCGTGAAGCTGTATGATCGCGACCTCACCGTCTCGGCCGGAGGCAACATGAGCATCCGTCTGAACGGGGACGAGATGCTCATCACGCCGACCGGCAGGAACAAGGGCATGCTCACGCCCCAGGAGATGGTGAAGATGGATCTCGACGGCAACATCCTGTCCGACGGCAAGCCGTCGATAGAGCACCGTTTCCACATCGGGCTCTACAGGAAGAACCCCGACGTCAACGCGATCGTGCATTGCCACCCGCTCCACTGCGTCGCTCTGGCCGTCCGGGGCGCCGGATTGAGGACCGGGCTGACCCCGGAAGGGGTGCTGCTGCTGGGCGACGTGCCGATGATCGGCTACCACACCCCGGGATCGCAGGAGCTAGTCGACGAGATCGTCGAGCATGCCGCATCCAACGCGATGCTCATGAGCAGACACGGCGCGCTGACGCAGGGCAGGACGCTGGAGGAGGCGTACAACCGGATGGAGGAGCTGGAATTCCAGGCGGCCCTGCAGGATCTGGTCGGAGATGCCGAGGAACTCCCGCGGGACGAGATCGCCAGGATCAGGGGGCTCTGATGGCGATACTGGTGACGAAATGGTTCGGGGTCTTCCTCGTCGATGAGGACACGGGCCGGATCCTCGACAGCAGGCTCATACCGCGCGATCCCGTCGAGACCGCGGCGAAACTCGCATGCATGCAACGGGGAGGCATCCTCCCAGAGGAACGGGAACTGGCGGCCGCGTCCCCCAGACTGAGCGTCCTTGACCGGAGGCAGTCGGAATTGGGCAGGCCCATGTATTACGACGCCTCGTCGATAACGCCCGAAGACCACGGTTTCGATGCGGATTTCATGCGCGAAGCCATGATGGAGCTGGGCAGGCTACGGACCTCGGAACCGATCCCCAGCGACAGGAGCCTCGTGCAGGCCATCAGGAGCCTCGACGATCTCATCGTCACCTCCAACCTCTTCAACGAACGCCTTCACGAATGGTACGGTATGCATTTCCCGGAATTGGCCGACCATGCCCGAGACCAGCGTTATGCGTCGCTGATATCGGCCTACGGCGAGCGCGATGGCATCATCGGGGAACTGGGTCTGGACATCCAATCCATCGGC
>JAAYAP010000023.1 GCA_012719315.1 Methanobacteriota archaeon | reverse complement strand
TTGCCCGCCCGCTCGCCGATGCCGTTCATGCACACGTGGCAGATCGTCGCCCCCGACTCGACCGCGGCGATCGTGTTCGCCACAGCCAGGCCCATGTCGTTGTGGCAGTGCACCGAGATCGGGATCCCCACAGCGTCCTTGATCTCGGACACCAGGTACCTTATGGCGGGCGGTATGATCACGCCGACCGTGTCCGGGATGTTGATGGCGGAGGCTCCGGCATCCTCGACCGCCATGCAGACGGATTTCATGAACTCCAGATCGGACCGGGTCGCATCCTCGCAGGAGAACTGCACCTCCAGCCCGTGCTCTCTGGCGTACTCGACGGTGTCGACCGCCCTGGCCTTGACCGCATCGGGCTCCATCTTCAGCTTGTGCTTCATATGCAGCTCCGAAGTGGCGATGAAGGTGTGCACATAATCGACGCCGGTGTCGATGACCGCGTCTATATCCGAACGCACGCAACGGGCCAGGCTCGACACGGTCGCGTCCAGGTTCAGATCGTTGATCATCCGTATCGTCTCCTTCTCGATCTCCCCGGAAGCGGCGAAGCCGACTTCCATCATGTCGACGCCGAGGTCGTCGAGTGCCATCGCTATGCGTATCTTGTCCTCTTGGCTCAGCGCGATGCCGGGTGCCTGCTCACCGTCCCTCAGCGTGGTGTCGAAGATCTTCACGTCCGTTATTGGGCCCACACCGGAGAGCGCAAGCTGATTGTACGGACTTATAGCGAGCATGTCTTCCAATTTCTTAGCGCTTTCACTGGTTTGTCGCGTTTTCATAAAACCACCCAAACCGTCATTGCTACCACTACCATTACTGAAGAAGTAGGATTCCAGCGGTTGTGTCGAAGATCATTTCAATCCTCTCTGACGGTGTATGTCCATTAATTAGACATTATATAAAGATTGGGGATTTAAGAGGTGAACCACAGTTCTATCAATTCATATTTCAGAGAATCGACATATTTGATTCTATCTACCTGTGAATCGGGATCATCTTTTAATGCCCATCCCACAAACACACTACTTTCTGAACTACAGACTGGAACTTCACTGAGATTATGTGTTTTGTGATATACTGCAAACTCTGAATACGTTGATTCATTGATGGCACTATGATATACGATCTCTGAAATGCCAGGAAATATAACATTTGGACCTGTTATGGTGTAATAATATTGGGCGTAGTACGCGTTAAATACCGAAGTATAGTTGAGATGCGTTAAAATTATATCTCCATACTTCAATTCTATTTTTTGATCAGCATAAATAGCGATAGTGACCTCGCTCGTACCTGTATGAATTACTTGCGTGTCGTAAGACGGACCAAATATTGTAATTGTTAAATTCGGTCCAAATGAGACAGGATATTGATTTGCAACCCATGTTGAGTTTACAATTTTGTCCTCATAAACCTTTAATCCATCGTTTATCTCCCACCCATTGAATGTGTACGCGCTCTTTATTGGATCTTTTTCTGGAGTTTTTATATAATTTCCATCAGAGACGCATACTGTATCATATACAGATCCATTGAATCCAAGATAATCAACTTTGAATATTGAGATTAAAGAAATATCTGATGTGAAATAAAATCCCTGACTGGATGCGGTCACACCCCCTAATGACGAATAATCATTAGCATATGTGTCAGGTAATTCATATCCGATTGCTGGATATATATTGATTAATCCTGATGAAGACACAAAAATATGGTTTCCTTCTACAGTTGAATTAACTATGATATTCTTGCCAACAATCAGTTTGGATATCCCCGGGAAGTCGGAATCCCCGGACACGGTGTATCCCGTGCCTTCGGTATGGATCGTCACCGGCAGCGTCGCGTTGTAATCGGCCGGCATTTCGTACCCGTCGGCGATGTCTAACTCGATCACGTCCCTGCAGGTCGCCCGGTCGACGACGTATCCGCCCACTTTCAGGACGACGTTGTTGCCCGAGGAGATGTTGTAGGTGATCAGCCTCACCCCGGTCACGGTCACTTCCTGTTTCGAGGTCACATCCTCCACGGTCACCGAGTCCGATACGAGGGTCTGCTCCTCGCCGTTGATGCGCAGCCCGAATCCCGGGCCCTTCTCGTAATCGGGCAGCAGCGAGAAGGTCAGCGTGTACGAGCTGCCGTGGTTGACGCCGGTTTTCGTGGATTGGACGATGTACCCTTCCGTCTCGCCGGGCAGGATCACCTGGTACGTCCTGCCATCCTGGACCCCGGACACCGTGATCACCCGGTCCGACCTCACGTCGTCCAGGATCAGCCTGTTGAATCCGTCCAACTCCACGATCTTGCCGTTCACCCTGATGACCTTCTCCCCGTCGGCGTATCCCGGGATCAGACTGTATTTGATCGTGCATCTTCCGCCGTCGGGCACTTCGAGCACGTCGGCGGTCAGCGTGTACCCGATCTGCTCCGAAGGCAGGATCACCCTGTGCATGTAGCTGCCCGGCTGCGCCGACAGGACCACCGTGCCCCGGCCGGCGACCTTGTGGACCCCGTCCCTGCAATCGGTGCCCGTCGCCCCGAACCTGTACCCGGATCCGGTGACGATGAACTCGTCTCCTGCCGCGAACATGCCCCAGGCCTCGTAATCCTCCGAGTCCGAGACGAGTGTCGGGTAGTGCTCCGAATCCTCGGCCATGAGCGCGCCCCGGTCATCGCGCACCTCCACTCCGAAGAGGACGGCGAACCTGTATCCCGGTTCGTCCGTGCTCAGGAAGACCGTGTCGCCGCGCACGGAGGCTTCGAACTCGTGTCCCCTGCCGTCCGACGGGCTGAACGCCTTGACCGCCGACGCGTTCCGTGCGTCCAGAGGCAGGATCGCCGAAATCTCCCCGGAGATCTCCGTCAGCCGTACGGAACCCGATGCGATCGTCAGGTCGAGGCCGTCCTCCGACCATTCGAATCCGATGTCGACGGCTCTGCCCGCGGAGATATCCCGCATGTCCGCCACGGTCCGCCCGTCGAACTCCAGCACGGTCCCGTCGGCGAACAGGATCGACAGGGAGGCCTGCGACGGCCCCGTCAGTGCCAACGTGCCTGCGGACACCGTCACATACCCGATATCGCCGTCGATGTACCTGAAGTCGGCGACGATCCTCCCGTCCGCGGGGATCCGTGCGGTATCGAAGCCCACGCCGTTGCCCGGCAGGAAGACGATGTTCCCGTCGACGGTCGCTGTGCACAAGGATAGGTCCCCGGTGACCCGCACCTGCTCGCCCGGGCGCAACAGGTCGCCGGACAGCTCCGCGGCGATCCATCCGAAGAAGGTGCGGTCGGTGAAATACGCGGGATCGGGATCCCATAAGCAGACGAGGCCTCCCGCGGAAGCCTCTTTGATCGTCTGCCCGTCATGGGAGTACATAACATGGTAGAGGCCGTCGGAGCCCTCGTCGAGGATGAGGTATATCCCGCCCGCGACGGAAAGCGTCGCAACCGTTGCCAGCAAGACAGCCGATAATCTCCTGTCGATGATCAACACCCTCCTCGCCGCGTGCCGGCGGGAGGCCGGGCGCACTGGATGCCTGGCACGACTTGGGTGTATATATCGTTTTAGAGGTTGTCCGGCTCCGGCCGCCGCATGCGGACCCTGTCAGTCCTGCGGATCGTCGTCGGCCGGAGACTCCGCCTCGACAGCGGACGGCCCGTCCTCCGAAGGATCGGCGGCATCCTCCGCTTCGTCGGGGGTGTCCGCCTCTCCGATCCCCCCGGCCGCCGTGTCCTCTTCCGCTTCCGCGGGGATGTCCGCGGAGGACGGCGCTTCGGCAGTCTTCTTCGCGAGCGCACCGAGCTTCGGCAATCTGATCTCGGCCGGCTTGCCCTTGTGGGCCTCGACCTCCTCCCAGTACCTGGCCTCGGCCTCCGCCTGCGCCTCCTTCCGTTTCCTGATGTCCGCCTTCAACCGCTCCGTCGCGGGTCCCCGCTCGTCCCGGGGGAGCTCCCTGATCTCCTTGCGGCGCCGTGCCTCCTCCTTCTTGGCGAAGTGCTTGTCGTCGATGAGCTTCTGCTTCGATTCCTGCAGCCTCGTCTTCTTGGATTTGGCGATCTTCTCGTGTCTGACGGTCGCCTTGGGTTCGTACTTTCCGTTGCCTGTTCCGGCGGGGTTTCTCTGTTTCGACATTGCGGTCACCGATGGAAGGAGGATGCCCGCCGGGCGGGATCGCCGGACGGGGCCCTCTGCTTTGGATGTGAGCTGATTATATGGTAAAATGTTTGTCGGGCGTCCTGCCGGGTCTCCCCGACAGGTTCATCCGGAGGTCCAGAGATCGTGGATGTTGCAGAATTCCCAGGCCACGATGTCCTTGGCGTCGGTCTTGAAGAACGCCTCGGGCTCGCCGTCGGGATCGAGGTACTGCCTCATCAGCACCCCGTCCGCCAGGATCTCGATGTACACGATGTAGTGGTCCTTGTTCATCGGGTGCTTCTCGTCCCTGCCGACCTTGACGAGCACGCCGTCGTCCTTCCTCTCGATGTAAGGGACGTGCTTCTCGACCCCGTCCTGCGTCTTGGGCACCAGCTCGCTCATCGGCTCGTTGCAGCATACGGTGGGCGGGCTCATGGGATAGACCATCTCGACGACCTTCTTGCAGATCTTGCATTTGTACAATTTCTTCTTGGCCATTGTGTGATTCACCGGCGCAGTATCGACGCGCTGATTAATTAATGATGTCGGAAGCGGGCCTCGCCGACGGACGGGGCAATCAATAAATCGGGGCAGCGGGTATCCGCATCACGATGATTGATGCGTACTACGTCAGGTCCAGCAAGGGCGTCATGATGACCGGCCCGGCGGAGCTGAGGGACGGCGTGCCGTACCTGACCGGCGGCCTCGTGCCGCTGAAGGACGCGGTCCGCAGGGACGCGCGCGAACGCGGTACGGCGGTCGTCGTCGACGTGCGCGGGATGCAGCGGCGGAACATGGATCAGAGCACCCACAGGATCAGGATACCGGGGTCGGATATCTGGTACATGACGCACGTGCAGAACGAGGACGACGTCTTCGACGGCTTCCTCTCCAACGGGGAGCGGCTGCTGATCCCTTACCACAACGTCGAATCCGACGAGGTGCTGGTGCAGGGGCACGCGCTCTCCGACAGCTGCGTGCCGGTGCTCTTCGTCGAGAAGGGGGAGGTGCTGTCCGTCGGCGGACGCAAAGGGCTGTACGGCACGATCGGCCTGATGGAGGACATCGGCTTCGCCGCCGTCATCGTCTTCGACACGGACGACTCGCTCGGCATCGATGATTGGAAGTACATCGCCTCCAGGCATCCGGGGACGGTGCCTTACGTCAGGAAGCACGTGCCCGGGCTCGAGGACCTGGGTTTCGACGATGTCATCGTCGATCACTGACCTCCGTGTCGGCGGACGGTGTCCCGCGCCCAGGACGTGCAGGCGTCCCTGTATGCCTCGAGGCCGTTGTCGTCGGTCGCGGCGATCCTCAGCTCCTCCGACCAGCGGCGGCCGAGGATCGAGCGCAGGGCCTTGAACTCGCTGACCACGTTCTTGAAGTTGGGATTGGCAGAACCGCCGCAGACGATCGCGGTCATCGTCCCGGGATGCTCCGCATGCTCGGCGAACCAGTACGGCTGGAAACGTTCGACGAAGCGCTTGGTCACCGACGAGGAGCCGTTGAACCTCACGGGCGTGGCGATCACCAGCACATCGCATGCGGCCGATCTCGGGATCAGGACGTCCATGTCGTCCCTCATCCGGCAGCGCCCGGTGTCCCGGCACTCGTTGCAGCCGGTGCAGTAGCCGATGTCGCAGGCCGCGAGGTCGACGATCCCGACGTCGGCTCCCTCGGCACGGAATCCGGCAGCGGCCATCTCCGCCAGCCCTGCCGTCGTCCCGTCGGAGCTCCCGCCGCCGCTGAGAATGAGGATATCCATCATCCGACGGAGGGTATAGTATCTTTATATCTTTTTAGAGGGATACATCCGGGGGTTGATGGGACATGGGTGAATTCAGGAAAGCTAAGAACATGGAGTTCCCGAGGAGCGTCAGGATCGGCCATGACAAGATCCTCGAATCGGGCGAGATCTGCTCCGATCTCCAGTTCACCGGGCCGGGGGCGATCATCACGGGCAGCAGCACCTACAAGGCGGCGGGCAGGACCGTGGAGGAGCTGGTCGCCGACGAGGGGCATGAAGTGCACGTGATCGAGACGGATGCCGCCACCTCCGAGAATGTGGACGATGCCACCGAGATCTGCGGAGAATGCGGGTGCCGGTTCATCATGGCCGTGGGCGGAGGGAGCAAGATCGACATCGCCAAGATCGTCGCCTCCAGACTCGACGTGCCGTTCGTGAGCATCCCCACCTCCGTGTCCCACGACGGCGTCGCCTCGGACCGGGCGTCCCTGAAGACCGATAACGGCGCCAAGTCCGTCCTGGCCGCCTCGCCCATGGGGATCATCGCCGATTCCGCGATCATCAACAAGGCACCGTACCGGTACCTGGCGGCGGGCTGCGCCGACGTGATCTCCAACCTGACCGCGCTCATGGATTGGGAATTCGCCGTCAGGATGAGGAACGAGGAGTACAGCAGCTCGGGTTATTACATATCGAAGTTCGCGGCGGACAACATCATCGAGAGCGCCGGATTGATCAAACCCCATTTCGAGGAGAGCGTGTGGATGGTGATGCGGCCGATCATCGCCTCCGGCGTGTCGATGTGCATCGCCGGGAGCTCCCGGCCGACCAGCGGTTCGGAGCACATGTTCTCGCACGCCCTGGACCTGCTCCACCCCGGCAGCGCCCTGCACGGGGAGCAATGCGGCCTGGGGACCATGATGATGATGAAGCTCCACGGCGGGGATTGGAAGATGGTCCGGGACGCCCTCGCCAGGATCGGCGCGCCGACGACGGCCGCCGCGTTGGGCATACCCGACCAACACGTGATCGATGCCCTGGTCGCGGCCAAGGACATCAGGAAGGACAGGTTCACCATCCTCGGGGACTGGGGCCTGACCGAGAAAGCGGCCGAGAACCTGGCGCGTTCGACCGGCGTCATCTGAGAGGTGCATGATATGGTGATGATCACATTGATAGGCGAGCCGACGGCCAGGGTCGGCAACCGATTCTACTACCTGGGCCCGTTGACCGACTGCAGGGAATGCAAGCTGCGCAACGTCTGCTTCAATCTCGAGCCCGGCGGCCTCTACGAGGTGACCAAGCTGAGGGGGCAGACCCATGAATGCATCGAACGCGAGGGGCTCGTCCACGTCGTCGAGGTGGAGCGGCTCCCCATCCCGGCGGCCGTGCCCAAGAAGCAGGCCATGGAAGGGAGCGTGATCACCGTGCAACTGCCCAGATGCAACAACCCGGGCTGTGCGCATCACGCGCTCTGCTTCCCGATAGGGGCCGAGGACGGACGCAAGTACTCCGTCGAGGAGGTCGGCGAGGACCTGGAGTGCCCCGTGGGCGAGGACATGGTCTCGGTGAGGATGCTCTGAATCAGAACCTCTCCCCGGTGATCCTCTCGTACATGCCGGTGTACAGCTCGCTGACCTGCCGCACGAGCCCGTCCGGCAAGGCGGGTATGTCCTCCTCGGGCCTGCCCGCTTCGCGGGCCTCCATCAGCCTGCCGTGGTAACCGGTGTCACGGTAGTGCTTGCGGACGAACTCCTTGGAGAGCTCGACGATGTTGCCTTCCGCGTATTCCTCCGCATCCCACCAGCGGTCCTCGTCCAGGGTGCCGAAGGTGTCCACGACCATCAGCCTGCGCTCCTCGTCGTATCCGAACTCCTTCTTGCCGTCGCAGTGGATGAGGCCACGTGCGGCCACCTCCCTCTCGATGAGCGCGTCGATCCTGAGGACGGTATCCATCATCTCGGCGTACTCCGCATCGGAGAGGCCCGCCATCTCCTTGGCCTCGGCCTCGGTGAGCTGCATGTCGTGATCCTCGAGCTTGGTGGTGCACTCCATGAACGGGCGCGGGAGCTTCTCGCCGTACCTGACCTCGTGCCCCTCGGGGAACCCGAGCTGGGCGGCGGTGATCCTGCCGGCCTCGATGCGGTCCATCAGCGAACCGGCGACATAATGCCTGCAGATGACCTCCAGCGGGATCAGGTAACCGACGGTGCTGCCGTCGATCCGGCTGTAATCCCGGATGATGTCGACCCGCTTCACCCTCATCCTGTCGGGAGCGGGCTCGTCGATGTAGTGGTTGCGGATGCCCTCGGCGTTCAGCAGTTCGAACCAGTGCTTGGCGGTCCTGCAGAGGGTCTCGCCCTTGTGCGGGATCTTGGACGGGATGATCTTGTCGAAGACAGAGATGTTGTCTGTGTAAGCGAACTCCAGGGTCTCGTCGTCCACCAGGTACACTTCCTTGACCTTGCCGGTCATCACATGCTGCATGGCGACACGATTGGGCGACCGTGTATTAATAAATGACTTGCGGACGGCGTCGGTGACGTCGCCGTCACCGGTCGCGCAGGTGCCCGCAGACCGCGCAGGAAGGGTCCCTGCGGACCTCGGTGACGTCGAAAGCGTTGCCGCCGAGGTCGACGGTCAGGATCCGGCCGGCCAGGGGCTCGCCGGTGCCGGCGGCGAGCTTCAGCACCTCCATGGCTTCGACGGAGGCGATGAGCATCACCGCCGCCGATATCGACGCATCCTCGTCGTCGGTGTCGCCGAACAGGCATTCCAGGCACGGCGTCCTCCCGGGGATGACCACGGTCACCTGCCCGTGCAGATGCGAGACGCCCGCGTGCACGAGCGGTTTGCCGCTGTCCACCGCGAATCTGTTGAGGAGCTTCCGCGAACGCATGTTGTCCAGGCAGTCGGCGAGGATGTCGCATCCCGAGAGCAGTCCCGTGTTCCCTGCGTCGAGATGCTCTGCGTGCGCCTCGACCGCCACCTGCGGGTTCACCGACGACAGCCACCGGCTCAGCTCGTGCGCTTTGGACGACGTCGTGCCCTCCCGGTACGCGAACTGCCGGTTGAGGTCGGTGATCTCCGGACGGTCGCCGTCAATCAGCACCAATCCGCCGATGCCCGCGGCGGCCAACGAGGTCGCCAACGTGGTCCCCAGACCGCCGCAGCCGACCACGCCGACCGTCGTCCCGCGGAGGCGCTCCATGCCTTCCGCGCCGACGATCGGGATCTGCCGGCCGTATCTCGCGTTCAAAGGCCCATCAGCTCCGCCAGCAGCGACAGGGTCGCGGCCGCGGATGCCTGTCTCACGGCTTCGCGGTCGCCCCCGAACCTGTTCTCCCTGACGAGCGTCTCCCTGCCGTCGGTCGCGGCGATGCAGACCATCCCCACGGGTTTGCCGTCGGTCGCCCCGTCGGGACCGGCGATGCCGGTCACCGCCGCGGCGTAATCCGATCCGAAAAGCCTCCTGGCGCCGACAGCCATCTCGACGGCCGTCTCGGGACTGACCGCGCCGAACGCCTCCAGGGTCGCGGCGGATACGCCCAGGACCCGTTCTTTGGCCTCGTTGCTGTAGACGACGGCGCTGCCGACGAAGAAACCGGATGCGCCGGGCCGCATCGTCAGCAGATAGCCCGCCAGACCGCCGGTGCAGGATTCCGCCAGCGACACCGTCGCCCCGCGGCCGACGAGCAGCTCATGGATCCCGTCCCGGATCATCCCGCTCATTCCCTCCCGGTGATCTCCCTGAGCCTCTCGACGCCACCCATGCGGTCGATCACCCTGGCCACGGCGGGCGGCACCAGCGGACGCCATTCGCCGCCCTCGACCATCCTCTGCCTGACGACCGTCCCGGAATAGACGTCCCGGGAGTAGAGCGGGGATTCCCTGAGCTCGAAACCCGCTTCGCTGAACAGGCGCCTGGTGAGCGGATTGTTGCTGTAGACGCGCTTGAACGGAGGCGTCATCGACACCACGTGGGGGACCCAGACCGAATACCGGTTGAGGTCCTCGATGGGCACGATGCAATAATTCCTCAGGCCTTCCTCCCGCAGCGCCTCGTCGATCATCAGATGCCGTTCGCCCGCGGTGAAGGGGTTGTCGGCCTCGTGCGAGTACTGGGCGCTGCCGATGCCGATGACGATGTCCGTGGACTCGGCGACGCATCTGCGGATGACCTCCAGATGCCCGTTGTGGAACGGCTGGAACCTGCCCATGATCAACGACCGCTCGTCATAACCTTCCATGACGGAGGCTATGCGTTCGGCCGATATAAAACGATAATCCGGGAAATCGCCGGTTGCGGCGCATCGCCGACGCGACGATATGAAGATGATGAAATGGTTTACCGGAGAGGCGCGGCCTCACTGGGGCCGGGGGTCGGCGACCGGTTTGACCCCGGTCACGATGAACTCCTCTTCGACCTCGACGGCCTTCTCGACCGGCTCCTCGCGTTTCCTGTCGGCCGGGACGGGTTGCTTCACCTCGAAATCGACGGGAGCCTCGACCTTCTTGACCCCGGAACCGCCGTCCTCCGACAGAGGCAGGAGCTTCTCCATGTACTCCGTCTTCCCGGGACTGTCGACGAACGCCATCTCGACGACGTCGCGCAGATTGGACACCGTGTAGATGTCCATGGTGTCGAAGTACTTCTTCGCGACCATGACGTCCTGAGCGTTGGCCTCCGGGATCAGCGCGATCCCGATCCCCATCCTCGCCGCGGCCTCGAGCTTCGCGGTGACCGCTCCGACCGGCAGCACCTTGCCCCTGACGTTGAGGCTACCCGTCATCGCCAGATCCTGGCGCATGGGGATGTCCTCCATGGCCGAGATGATGACACTGGCCATGGTTATCGAGGCGCTGTCGCCCTCGACGCCGTCGTAGGTGCCGACGTACTGCAGGTGGATGTCCATGTCAGACAGGTCCTTGCCGGCGTACTTCTTGATCACCGAGGCGATGTTCTGGACCGCCTCCTTGGCGATCTCGCCCAGACGCCCGGTGGCGATGATCTGCCCGCCTTCCTTGCGCTGCGACGGAGTCACCTCGGCGACGATCGGCAGGACGATGCCGGAGTACTCGGAGAGCCCGGCATCGGCGCCCAGGGCGGCGAGGCCGTTGACCGATCCGACCATCTGGCCTTCGGTGCTGAACAGCTGGTACGACTCCAGGTTCTCGACCTGGCGGTCGGCGATCTGCTGCTCGAGCCCGCGCGCCGAGACCTTGGCGTTCCTGACGTCGTCGGCAGTGACGACCGGAGCCTTCCTGTTGACGGCCAGGTCGCCGGAGACGCGTATGAGTCCCCCCAGCTCCCTGAGCCTCAGGGTCAGCTTGCCCTTCCTGCCCGAGCGCCGCTGGGCCTCCTTGATGATCTCCCCGACGGCGTATTTATCGAAATGGGGGATCTTCTCGTCCTTGACCACCTCCTGGGCGACGAACCGGACGAGCTTCAAGCGGTTGTCTTCGGTGTCGACCATGGTGTTGTTCATGAAGACCTCGTAGCCGTAGCCTCTGATCCTCGACCTGAGCGCCGGGTGCATGCCCTGCATGGCATCGAGGTTGCCTGCGCAGACCAGGATGAAATCGCAGGGGACGGGTTCCGACTTGACCAATGCACCGGAGGACCGGTCGGACCTGCCGGTGATCGACATCTTCTTCTCCTGCATCGCCGTGAGTATCGCCTGCTGGGATTCCATCCGCAGCAGGTTGATCTCGTCGATGAACAGCACGCCCTTGTGGGCCTTGTGGATGTCGCCGGCCTCGAGCCTGTCGTGCGAAGGCGTCTCGAGGCCTCCGCTCTGGAAAGGATCGTGCCTGACGTCGCCGAGCAGCGCGCCCGCGTGCGTGCCCGTCGAATCCACGAACGGAGGCGAATCCCCCGGATCGTGTCCGACCAGCACCTTGGGCACGATCGCCGTCTCGACCCTCTGGCCCATCGGGTTCCTGAACAGCAGCAGGACGATCATCACTCCGAAAAGCGCGATCAGCAGCACCGTGAATCCGTAGAGGAACGCGCCGATGACGCCGAGCATGATGATCGCGGCGCAGACGTACAGGTACGCCGAGCTCTTCTGGTTCTTCATCGCCGCCGCCTGGGCTTTCTGCTCCGCGACCACGGCTTTGCCCCGGCCTGCGGGGAAGGCCCTCACGCGGGGTATGTTGACATCCTCCGGGTTGTGATAAGCCACCAGATCCTGTAACTCCTCGCTCGAGAGGTGCTCGGTCATGGAGTTGGCCAGCATCGACTTCCCCGTACCCGGGTCGCCGATCAGCATGACGTGTCTCTTCTGGGTCGCGGCCTTCCTCACGATCTCGACCGCCTCATCCTGGCCGATGACCTGGCCGGACGTGTTCGCGGGGATCTCTATGTCCTTGGTTGATTCGAAGGCCTGAGCCTCGATCCATTCCTCGATAGGCACGGTCGTCGGCTTCTCCTTTGCTGCAGATCCTATGATAACCCCTCCTTCTTGCATTAGTTTGTTCTCGTATATAAAGGTAGGTTTATTTCCTTATGATGCCCCGCGTCCTGTCCCCTCTGATAGCCAGGAGTATCCCGGCGATGATGGCGGCGGCGAGAGCCCCCAGGACCGCCCATTCCACATACTTGCTGTCATACCATGGGTCTGCATCGTATTTATCTTCATTCAACGGCGGGAAATCCAGGGCGATGCCTCCGTCAGAGGGGGAGCGTCCGGCGGAATGACCCGCGTTGAAGGCCGCGGCGGATGCGAGCAGGGCGCTGCCCTCCGCGGACTTGTTGGCCGCCACGTCCACCGGGTACCGTCCGCCGTCGTCCATGACCACGGTGTTCCATGCCGCCTTCTCCAGGCCGGGCAGGGTGTAGCCGAGCACCGTCAGGCAGTCGATCCCCTGCGCCAGGGCGAGCGCCTGGAACCCCTTGGCGAAACCTTCGGAGGACACCCGCTTCGACGGCGAGACCAGCGCTCCGTAGGCGTCGTCCGCGTACACGTCGGTGCCGTCGTCCGACCCCAGCCTCTTGACCAGGTACCCGTTGATGGCGCCGACGACGTCCCGGGTGCCGCCGGAGGCGGTGAAACCGGCGACCGCCTCGTCCAGCGCGTCGATCCGTTCCTGCAGCTCGTCCACGTCCTCGGTGGCGGGATCGTCGGCATACGCCTCGTCGATCGCGGCCGTCAGCACTAGACTGTTCAAACCGATCAGGCCGCCGGTGCTGACGACGGTCTGCGAACCGAGGTCGAACACGACCCCGCTCCCGCCCCAGGTGCAGATCGCGAACGGATCCTCCATCGACAGCACGTAGGAGGCCGCCTTGATCATGGAGGCCGCCTCCGCCTCGAGGTACGCCTCGGCGTCCCCGTCCGTCGCGGACGCCGTGTAGACAGGATTCGCGAGAGCGACGGTCACCGTCAGCTTCCCGGCCGAATACGAGGCGATGCCGTCGTACACCGCCTTCTCGTTGGCGGTCAGCTGATCGTACGGCGATGCGGGACCCCCGTCGTCATCGGCGTCGGCTCCCGTCAGCAGGCACGATGCGGGCAGAGATGCCATCAACGCCACGAGCACCGCGGCGAACAGCTTGCGTTTATCGTTCATCATGCACTCCATGCACCTCGAGCATATTAACCTGTCACAATCCGCGTATAAGGCCTCATCGGTGAAAGAATAATATCGGTGACCTCATACGGACCGGTGCAATGAGGATCGAGGAGTTGGAGATCGTCCCGGAGCTCAGGGACGCGCTGATCGAGAAGGGCTTCGTGGAACTGCATCCGCCTCAGGCGGAGGCGGTCCCGATCGCCCTGTCCGGCAGGAACCTGGTCGTGGCCATACCGACCGCCGGCGGCAAGTCGCTGATCGGCTTCATCACCGCGATCAACATGATGCTGACCAAGGGCAGGAAGGTCCTGTACATCGTCCCCCTGAAGGCGTTGGCCTCGGAGAAGAAGGCCGACCTCGACATGTTCTCCGATCTGGGTTTCAAAGTGATGATGAGCTCGGGCGACCTCGATTCCGACGACCGGCGGATCGCCGATGCCGACATGATCATCGCGACCTCCGAGAAAGCCGATTCGCTGATCCGCCACGGGAGCAGGTGGATGCAGGAGGTCGGGCTGGTGATCGCCGACGAGATCCACATGATCCACGATCCGAAACGGGGGCCGACCCTGGAGATCGCCCTGACCAAGATGCGCCGGCGGGTGTCCGACCTGCAGGTGATCGCCCTCTCCGCCACCATCTCCAACGCCTACGATCTGGCCCATTGGCTCGATGCCGAGCTGGTGACGAGCGAATGGCGGCCGATCCCCCTGAAGGAGGGGGTGTACTTCAACGACGAGATCGCCTTCGACGACTGCTCGTCCAGGGAGGTGGGCCCGGGCAACGACCCCATCTGGAAGCTCATGGAGCAGACGGTGTCGGAGGGCGGCCAGTGCCTGGTCTTCGTGAACATGCGGCGATCCACCGAATCCCTGGCCGTGAAGTACTCCGGCAAGATGGGCAAGATCTCCGGCATGATGCTCTCCGACGACGAGGAACGCGTCCTGGAAGGCGATGATGGATCCACCGCCCTGGGCAGGAAGCTCGCGGGCTGCGTGCGGCACGGCATGGCCTTCCACAACGCCGGCCTGACCTATGCGCAGCGGCGCTTCGTCGAGGAGAACTTCAAGAACGGGAGGATCAAATGCATCGTCGCCACCCCCACCCTGGCCGCCGGCATCAACCTGCCCGCCAGACGGGTGATCGTCCGCGACACGTACCGCTTCGAGGCGAATGCGGGCAATGTGCCCATCTCCGTGATGGAGGTCAAGCAGATGAGCGGCAGGGCGGGACGGCCCGGCTACGACGAGTACGGGGAATCCGTCCTCATCGCCAAGAGCTACGAGGATTACGAGCACCTGATGGACGATTACGTCATGCACGACACCGAGCGGCTGTCGTCGAAGATCGGCAACGAGAGCACGCTGAGGGGGCATGTGCTGGGGCTGATCGCCACTGGAGACGCCTCCTCCGAGGAGGGGATCGTCGGATTCATCCGCGAGACCTTCTACGGGAGCACCTCGCAGCTGTACGGCATCGAAGGGGCGGTCGAGGACATCGTCGGCTTCCTGGCCGACGAGGGGATGGTCGAGCGGGACGGCGACAGCCTGCGCGCGACGGCTTTCGGCAAGCGGACCTCGGACCTGTACATCGACCCCCGGACGGCGATGGTGCTGCGGGACGCGGTGATGCTCGTCGACGACGCGACCGCCGACATACCGATACTGCACGCAGTCGCATCGACCCCCGACGTGCTCAGCCTCTATCCGCGCAAGGCCGACGAGGAGATGCTCGGCATCGTCGCCGACGACTACGAAGGGCTGTTCCTGGTCGACACCTGCGACACCGACGAGGACCTCTACGGCAACTACTTCATGAGCGACCTGAAGACGGCCCTGCTGCTGTACGAGTGGATCAACGAGACTCCCGAGGAGTCGATCACCGAGGCGCTCGGCATCGGCCCGGGGGACATCAGATCGAGAGCGGATATGGTCGAATGGGTGCTGTACGCCATGACCGAGATCGCCCTGATCTTCAAACCGACGGCCATGCGCAGGGTGCGGACCCTGCTGACGCGCGTGCGGCACGGCATCAAGCAGGAGCTGCTGGAGCTGACCTCGTTCAGAGGCGTCGGCAGGGTCAGGGCCAGGGTCCTGTACGGCCACGGCATCAAAGGCAGGGCGGACATCCTCGGGGCGGAGACGGCGAAGCTGGCCGCCTTGCCGAAGATCGGGCCGGCCCTGGCGAGGAGCCTCAAGGAGCAGGCCGGCGGCGGCGCACCGGGACCGGCATCCGCCCCGGCCGGGGAGGATGAGGAGACCCCGCGGTACCTGGATGCGGATAAAGAAGGGCAGAGCCCCTCCGACGACGCGAAGCAGTCGAGCCTCTTCGATTTCTGAGCTCAGGGTTGCGAGAGGATCCGCTCCACGTCGGCGACGGTGTTGCCGCACCTGATCGGCGAGGGGCTGTTCTCGATGATGGTGTCGGGGTCCTTCAGGCCGTT
Source organism: Methanobacteriota archaeon (assembly GCA_012719315.1). Lineage (GTDB taxonomy): Archaea > Thermoplasmatota > Thermoplasmata > Methanomassiliicoccales > Methanomethylophilaceae > Methanogranum. Next base: position 4,865 of record JAAYAP010000023.1, on the reverse strand, counting down.
GCCGGTGCAGATGCACACGACCTTCTCGTCCCTGTCGACGATGCCCATCTCCCTGAGTTTGCCGAGGCCGGCGATCGACGCGGCCGAGGCCGGTTCGACGCAGACGCCCTCCTTCCTGCCGAGCAGCCGCTGGGCGGCCAGGATCTCGGCGTCGGTGACGGTCTCCGCATAGCCGCCGGTGTCGTAGATCGCATGCAGCGCCTTCCTGCCGCTGACCGGGTTGCCGATCCTGATGGCGGTGGCGACCGTCTCCGGGTCCTCCTCGGGCACGAAGTCCTTGGCGCCCCGGGCGAACGCCCTGGCCACCGGGGCCGAGCCCTCGGCCTGGATGCCGGTGAGCATCGGCATCCTGTCGATCCATCCGACCTCCTTCAGCTCGGTCAGCGCCTTGTAGACCGCCCAGATGTTGGCCGCGTTGCCGACCGGCAGGACGATCCTGTCGGGGACGCCGTAATCCAATTGGTCCATGATCTCGAACAGCACGGATTTCTGCCCCTCCGGACGGTAGGGGTTGATCGAGTTGAGCAGGTAGATCCTCCGTTCCTCGGACATCTTCCGCGCCAATGCCAGGGCATCGTCGAAATTGCCGTCGATCGAGAGGACCTTGGCGCCGAAGAACAGCGCCTGGGCGAGCTTGCCGGCGGCCACCTTGCCCGAGGGGAGGAAGACCGCGCAGCGCATGCCCGCCTTCGAGGCGTAGGCCGCCAACGAGGCGGAGGTGTTGCCGGTGGAAGCGCAGCCGACCGTCGTCGCGCCGAGCTCCTTGGCGCGGGAGACGCCGACCGTCATCCCGCGGTCCTTGAACGAACCGGTGGGGTTGAGGCCCTCGAATTTCACGTACGCCTCGCGGACACCGAGCTCGGCGGCGACCGCGTCCGTCTCGTAGAGGGGCGTGCCCCCTTCCTGGATCGACACCTTGTGCGCGGGATCGACCGGCAGGAACGGGGCGTACCTCCAGACCCCCATGCGCGTGCCGCGGAGGTCCTCGGGACGCATCTCCCTGACCGGGTCGAGGTCGATGTCGATCGTCAGCAACCCGCCGCATCTCGGGCAGGTGTTCTCGTAGGGATCGGCGATCTCGGCGCCGCAATCCCAGCAGATGACCTTGTGTTCAGCCATATCAGATCCTCCTGCAACCTTCACCGCATTCGGTGATCCAGGTCTCGCAGCCGATGCCGTTCTTATCATACAGATCGGCGATCGCGGCCGCGATGATCCCGCCGTCGTGGGTCTTCTTGTTGTAGAATGTTATGACGCAGGGCCCGGAGCCTCCCAGGAAGGAGGTCAGCGCCCCGTGCGACATCGCCGTGTCCTCGGCCTGCTTCAGCAGCGGCACCAGATGGGTGCGTGCCGGCTCGACGATGATGTCCTTGACCGACCTGCCGATCAGCCCGAGGTCGCCGGTCACCATGGCGTAGACCAGCGCCGACGCGTTGCCGACCTGGTAGGTCAGATCCCTGATGGGGACCTCCCTGGGCACGACCTTGCGCGAGTCGGCGGTGTAGACCGTCACGTCCGGCAGCGCGAGCACCACCCCCAGGTCCGCGGGGGGATCGATGGAGATGACCTCGAAGGGCTCGTAGGACCTGATGACCGTGAAGCCTCCGAGTATGCACGGCGCCACGTTGTCGGCGTGGAGGCCGCCCGAGGTCACATCCTCGGCGTGCGCGGCGCAGAGCACCGTCTCCTGTTTCGTCAGCTTCCCGTCGCAGAGTATGTTGGCGGCGAACGCTCCGCCGGCGGCCGAGGCTCCCGACGAGCCGATGCCGCTGCCGGGGCGGATGCCTTTCGTGATGCGCAGTTCGATGCCGAACTCGGCACCGCACCGTTCCAGCACGGCTTCGGCCGCGATGGCCGCGGAGTTCTTCGCGGAATCGAGGGGTATCGACCCGCTGCCGTTGCCGGTGATGCCGCTGATGGTGACGCCGGGAGAATCCGTCCTCCTGGCCTCGATGATGTCGTGGGGTTCCTTGAGCGCCAGTCCGAAGACGTCGTATCCCGGTCCGATGTTGGATGTCGTCGCGGGTGCGGAGACCTTGATCCATTCGTCAGTCATGTGATTTGTTCCCGTTGCTTCCGTAAGTTGCTCCTTATATAATATCTATCTGAAACGCACGGTGAAACGCACGGCAGCGGCGATGCATCGGCAGCCGCCGCGGCCCGGGAACCGGCATGCGGCCGTCGCCAATAATAAAATAGGCTCTATGCAATCCAGTCCTGTCCCTGCGCAACAGTGGTGCCGTCATATGAAGTTCAATCTAGAGTCCGTATTGCAGATGGAGAAGGAGATCGACGGCTTCGTCGACGATCTCGAAACCGCCGTGTCGATGGACTCCGGGATCGGGAGGCACTACGACCGCGTGCTGATCTGCGGCATGGGCGCCTCGGCCATCGGCGGCGAGATCCTCGCCAATTCCATGTACTACTCGTCGAAGATATCCGTCGAGACCGCGAAGACCATGGCCCTCCCCTCCTGGATCGACGGGGACACGCTCGTGGTGGCCTGCAGCTACTCGGGCAACACCTTCGAGACCGTCTCCATGTACGAGATGGCGGCCGCAGCCGGCCTCGACACGATGGCAGTGACCGCGGGCGGCAGGCTCGGCGAGCTCGCCGAGGCCGACGGGTCCCTCCTGATGAGGATCGAGGGACGGCCGATCCAGCCGCGCAGTGCGCTCGGCTGGTTCATCGGCATGCTGACGGTCATCATCGGCGATGCCGGCGGTCCCGACCAGCGCGAATACATAAAATCGATCCTGCCGAACCTCCGCGGCTACCGCGAGGGATTCGGCGAGGAAGGATCGCTGCCCCGGAGGATCGCCGACGGCCTGGACGGGAGGACGCCGATCATCTACGGGGTCCCCAACATGGCCGCGGCGGCGATGCGGTGGAAGACGCAGATAAACGAGAACTCCAAACTCTTGGCCTTCTCCGGGATCATGCCGGAATTCAACCATAACGAGATCATCGGCTGGTGCAAGGACCCCGGGCAGTCCCGGTTCCTCCCGATCATCATCAACGAGCGCAGCGACACCGAGATAACGAAGACGCTGAACGCGACTTTGAAATCGCTCGTCGACAACGGGGTCGACCCGATCGTCATCGATACCGTGGGCGACACCCTGCTCGAACGCACCATCTACGCCCTGATGATGGGCGATTACACCTCGCTGTACCTGGCGGCCGGTCTCGGCATCAATCCGTTGAACGTCGACCCAATCGTGGATGTCAAAAGGCATCTGATGGACGAATGCAGGCAGCCCGGACGGCAAGGGTGATGGCGTGACCGGTGCGAACGGCACGGCGGCAACCCTTCCGGCGGGTCCCGGACGCATGATATCCGTGATCGGGCTCAGAGGACCCGTGCCGTTCGACGCGATCGTCGCCGACTACGTGTCCGAGGGCGGGGACGTCCTGCTCCTGGACCCGGGGATCGTCTGCGGCAGGGACCATGTCGTCTCGGCCGTCCTGCATGCCGAACGGGCGTTCCGCGAGGGCCGTCAGCGGTCGAAGAGCCTGCTCACCGAGATCATCCTCTACGTCGCCTGCGAACGCCAGATCGGCAACGCCATGCGCAAGGTGCGCCCGGAGCCCGGCGGCGGAGCCTACGTCGCCTGCGTGCTCGACGTCGTCGACCATGTCCCGGAGGGCATGGTCCGCGACGACAGCCTGTGCGAGGCGTCCGCCGCCAAGCTGGCCGGGCTCGGCATCACGGCCGACCCGTTCTCCGCTCCTTCGGAGCAGATCCTCGAAGCCGTCGCGATGGTCGATCTGCTGAAGCAGTGACCCGGCCGCACGGCGCCTCCTCGGCACAGGCCGTGCAGAACAGCGAGGATCCGGGCGCGGTTATCGGCACCGGGCGCCTGTTCCTTCCGAACATGCGCCGGAACATGATGAGCAGCAGCATGCCCGCGGTGTAGAGGATCCCTTGATCGTCGCTTTCAAAATACGGATTGCCTTCATCGACCTCGATCGCCTGCACTCCTCCGCAACGGGAGAACGCTTTGACGTCCACGGCGATGACGTCCGCACCGATGACGACCCGACCCTTGAATCCCGTGGGACATGCCGACAGGGTTCTGTACTCGTTCTTACCATGCAGGATCCCTTGATCGTCGGCTGAGAGACCAGTATTGCCTGAGCTGACGGATATCTTTTCGAGGTTCCTACAGGTTCCGAATGCTCCAGGATCGATCTTCTTGACCGATGCCGGTATGGATACCGTCTTGAGGTCGTCGCACCCGACGAAGGCTCCGCTGCCGATCGTGGTGACGGCTCTCGACGATACCTGAGCCGGTATCGTCAGGTTCTCGACGGTCTTATCATCGCATCTGATGAGTTTCATCCCATCGAACCCGTCCGATGCGATGAACACCATCTTGTTATACGTGTATTCGACCTCGATTGTGGCGGCTTACGCCTCATCGAGATCGTCGACGACCGCAACCGTCATGGCTATGACGATCGCCAACACCAGGACCGCCGCCGCTTTGCTCTTGGACAATACCCTGTGTTCCATGGATCGATAGCCTCCGCCTCATAGGGTCGTATCGGATCGGAACGGATGACCCCGCACATACCGGGTATTCTATCGGACGCCCCCGATACTTAGCGTGTTTCATCCGATGCTGTATATAAGTAAGTTGCGAGCCTGGCTCATGATCCGGGCAGATGCACGGGAAAACAGATAAGGCCGGGGCTCCCGCCCCGGTTTGGTTTCAGAGGTCCGGCGTGAACTTGAACCCGTAATGGATGACACCCGCGAGACCGTCGGCGTCCAGCTTGCGCAGCACCGCCCGCACCGGCATGCCGATCTCGATCGCGTCGACATCGACGTCCACCATCTGCCCCGAGAGGAGCACCCC
>JAAYAP010000022.1 GCA_012719315.1 Methanobacteriota archaeon | reverse complement strand
CTTTTTATTTTATTTATATATCCTTATAAAAATAAAGAATCTTGTTCACGTCGATCGAATACATCTTTCCAAGGGATTTTTCTGAACACGAGGATAAGAACCAGAAAACCCGGTAAAAATGCATCGGGACCGAACGCTTTCAGAGAAATCGAATGAAACGTATCAGCGGGCCTGAAGGGATTCGAACCCTTGACCGCTCGATTAAGAGTCGAGCGCTCTACCTAGCTGAGCTACAGGCCCATCAACAGTGCCTCTTGATTGCATCCTCATAAATAAAACTGTCTATTTGGAGACACGTGTATACGCTTGATGCATGCATGGATGCCCTCCGCCCGCGGAACGGATGCGCGGCGGATGCCGACGAGGCGCGGAAGACCGTCGGCGACCCCTCCCGCACGAGCGACACAAATCAATATATCATCCCCTTGCATTCTTAGAGTCATGATGAAGAAGCTGAGGGTCAGGGACCTGATGACCACCCAGGTGGCCACGGTCAAGCCGACGGATCCTTTGAAGAAGGCGATCCTGAAGTTCGCCGTGGACAATGTCACCGGCACACCCGTCGTCGACAATCGGAACCACGTACTCGGCATAGTCACGGAGAACGATGTTCTGAACCTCATCTTGAGATACCAGAGCCTGCTGGCCAACGACGTCGATCCCAAATACCTCCTGGCCGTGCCCATGGACGGGGAGGCCGAGGATCCGGAGGTCAATCGGATCAACAAGGAGATCTCCGAGACGCCGGTCGAGGCGATCATGAAGCGGAGCGTGTTGACGACCACTCCCGATGCCGAGATCATCGAAGCCCTCCGCGCCATGATGACGATGGACGTGAACCGCCTGCCGGTCCTGGAGAAAGGCGTCCTGGTCGGCTCGATCTCCCGTTCGGATGTGATTTTCTACATCTACAGAAGGAAGATCTGAGGAGCAGATGTTCGAGATCCATGTGCTTGCCAGCGGGAGCGATGGCAACTGCACGGTCATACAGTTCGACGACGAAGCGGTGATGATCGACGCCGGGGTCAGCTACTGCAAGATAAACAGGTACATGGCCCAGGAGGGCGTGGACCCGGGATCGATCAAAGCCCTGCTGCTGACCCACGAGCATTCCGACCACACGGTCGGCGCCGGACCCACCGCCAGGAAGCTGGACATACCCGTCTACTGCAACATGAACACCTATCGCGCCTCCAAGCTCGGCAAGGTCGAGCATTGCGAGACGAGGACCTCCGAGTGCTTCAGCGTCGGCGGCATCAGGATCACGCCGTTGCCGACCTCGCACGACGCGGCCGAGCCCAATGCGTTCGTAGCCGAGATGGACGGCAAGAAGGTCCTGCTGGCCACGGACACGGGCAAACTCACGCCTCGGCTGGAGGAGGCCTTGGCCGAAGCGGACGTGGCGGTCATCGAATCCAATTACAACCGCAAGATGCTGGCGGACGGCCCTTACCCCGTGTTCCTGAAGAGGCACATCGACAGCGACCGCGGTCATCTCTCGAACGAGGCTTGCGCCGCGGCCCTGCGACGCACCATGGGCGGCTCCAGGCAGGTGTTCCTGGCTCACCTCAGCAAGACCAACAACACCCCCGACGTGGCCAGAGAGGAGGTGGCATCCCTGACAGGCATCAGGAGGATGAGCCTCGACTGCCTGGAATTCCAGGGCGACACCAGGACGATCAGGTTCTGATCATCCGGACGGCTTCAGCAGGACCGCTTTCTCGCGGCGCACCAAGGCGTCGGCCAGGGTCCGCGGGATCGTCACGACGTCCTCTCTGTACAGCCGGTACGTCCGGTCGGCCCCGGAGAATTCGGGCAGGTCCTCCAAGATCCTCAGGGTGACGCTGTCGCTCTCGCGGGCCGCATCGTCCCTTACTCCCGTCTCCTCCCTCCCGTCATCATCATCGTCATCGTCTTCCGCCGCGGCAACGGCATGCGACGGAGGATTGGCCGCCGGGGGATCGGCGACGATGGTCATCTCCCCCGCCGTCCCGCCCCGAGCATCGGACAGGTCGGCGGTCTCCTCGATCGGGTCTTCCGTCGGAACCGTGTCCGCAGCCGGTACCCGGGCCTCATCCATCGGTTCTTCGAGCAACACGTCGGCTTCCCGCGCAGGCTCCGCGTCGATCGGCGGGATCCGGTACCGCTTGTTGCCGGCCATGCGGAAAGCGAGGTCGTAATGGCTTCTGGAGATCTCCGAGACCTGGTCGTGATACAACTTCTCCTCCGAGGTCAGCAGGTCGAGGGGGTTGCGCCCGCCCATCGAGTTCCTGAGCGCGATCGAGGCGATCTTGCCCATGCGCAGTTCCACGATATCCTTGGACAGCGTCTCGCACCGCCGCCGGTTCTGGCTCGCGCCCTCGCACAGCAGCGAGTCGGGGTCGTCGGAGAGACGGTTGCTGTATTCCGTCTTGAGGGAGCTCATCAATCCCGCCATCGCGGGATACAGGTCCCTCCTGACCGCGGACAACGAGGGGCTCTTACGCTCCACTCGGTATATCGCGGCAAGCTCCTCGAGGTCAAGGGGGTCCTGTGCAGGGTCCATCATCCCTTCCTCATTTTCATGTCGATATTTGATTCTTTGGAGCCCAAAGGTGATAACGGTTCCCGTGTATGCCGTACCATGAAGCTGACGGACGTATCTAGGGTCGTCAGGGAAGGGCTCGAGATCGATGTGTACGTGTCCCCGCGTTCGAACCGGGCGGGGCCGGAAGGATTCGACGAATGGAGGAAGAGGCTGATCCTGAGGGTCAGGTCGCCGCCGCTCGACGGGAAGGCCAACAAGGAGGTGGAGGCGATGATGAAGGAAGCCGCCGGCGTCCCTGCGAGGATCGTCGGAGGCCATCTGAGCCGGCAGAAGACCGTCCTGCTCACGGGCGACGGGGACGGCATCCTCGCGGAGTTGGAGAAGATACTGTGAACGATGCGGAACGGCTCGAGGCGATCGAGAAGGCGCTGGACGATCTGCGGGTGTTGTCGGAGGACAGCATCATCCTCGTCGAGGGCGCCAACGACGAGAAGGCGCTGAGGGCGCTGGGCATCGAAGGGGAGTTCATCCACATCCAATCCGAAGGAGGTCCGCTGAAGGCGGCCGAGAGGGTGCATGCGGAAGGCGGCAGAGCGGTGATCCTCACCGACTGGGACCGGAAGGGCGGGACCCTGGCCAGGGATGCGGCCGAGCAGCTGGCGGCATTGGATGTGGAGCACGACACCTCGGTGAGGAGGAGGCTCTCGGTGCTGTGCTCCTCGCTGGTGAAAGACGTCGAATCACTGGATTCGTGCGTCGGATCGCTGGATGCGAGGGTCCGCAGATGATCCACGAGGCTGTTTGATTTATAAACGCAGGATGCAATAATAGAGACATGTCTGATAACGTCAGAAGACCTTTACTCGTGACTGTGATCGGGATCCTGCTGTTCCTTGCAGGGCTCTTCTTCCTAATCATAGGGGCGCACCTGCTCTTGACATCGGCGAGTGTGGGCGGGTTGGATCTGATCGGCATCTCCGGCGTGATCGTCGGCGCGATCTACCTGGTGATCGGCTACGGCACGCTGAGGGGCTGGAAGGTCATCTGGTATGTCGCCGTGATCTTGTCGGCCATCACGGCGGCGGCATTCATCATCTCCTTCATCCTCCCATATACAGGGTTCGAACTCCCGCAGGAGATAGCGGGTCTCGCAACCGGAGGGATCGTCTCGTTCATCGTGAACCTGATCATCCTCTTCTATCTGTTCCGCCCCGGGGTCAAGGAGTTCTTCGACATCTGATCCCGTCGCGGTGTGCAGGCTGCAGTCAAACACTTTAACCTTCTTACTTCATCAAAAAGCCGCACTTCTCCACCATAGGTCGTTATCAACCTCTCCGCAGCATCGGGTCTTTAAGATATTTATTTCAACAGCCAAGGCAATCTGCGGTCCGTTATGAGCGGACTCTTCATCGTGTTCGAGGGGATAGACGGATCCGGCAAGACCGGCCTCTGCAAGCGGGTGCATGAAGCGCTCACGGCCGAGGGCCGCACGACGATCGTCACCCAGGAACCCACTTCCGACGAGATCGGCTCGCTCATCCGGAAGGACGGCATACCGGATATCACGCCCGCCGCCGAGGCGTTGCTGTTCACCGCCGACCGGGCGGTGCACACACAACGCATCGCGAGATGGTTGGAAGAGGGCGTCACCGTGCTCTGCGACCGGTATTTCGCTTCGACGGCCGCATACCAGTCCGCGGCCGCGGGAAGGGATCCGGCTTTCACGGAATGGCTGTTGCAGATGAATCTGCCCGTGATCCGCATGCCGGACCTGACCTTCCTCCTTGACCTCGACGCCGAGGAAGGCGAGGAACGGGTCAACGGACGGGGAGCCGCCAGCCGCTACGAGGAGCTCGCATACCAGCGCGAAGTGCGCAAGGCTTACCTGGACCTCGCCGAGAGGTTCGATTTCAAGATCATCGCTGCGGACCGGGGTCGGGACGAGGTCCTCGAGGAGGTCCTGCAGCTGATAAGGAGTGTGTTCTGATGCATCCAGCAGAGGAGATCTATTGTGAGAAGAGCAAAAGGCTCAGAGGAAAGACCGTGGTCATCGGGATGACCGGGAGCATCGCGGTGACGGAATGCTTCTCGCTCATCAGGGAGCTGATCCGCCACGGCGCCCGGGTCATCCCCGTGATGACGCCCAGCGCCGCCAGGCTGGTGGCGCCTGACGCCATCGAATTCGCAAGCGGCATGGTGCCGATCATCGAGCTGACCGGCCAGACCGAGCACATAAAATACCTGGGGGATCCGACCGCCGCCGACCTGTTCGTGGTCTACCCGGCGACCGCCAACACGATATCGAAGATCGCCAACGGCATCGACGACACCGCGGTCACCTCGTTCGCCACGGTCGCGTTGGGCAGCGGAGTGCCGGTGATCATCGCCCCGGCGATGCACGAGCACATGTACAGGAACCCCGCGGTGGCCGGGAACACCGAGCTGCTGAAGTCGTGGGGCGTGCACGTGCTGGGTCCGCACTCCGACGGGGTGAGGGCGAAGGTGGCATCGAAAGACGAGGTGCTGGCATGGGCGGTCAGATGCCTCTCGAAGGACGATCTGAACGGCAAACGCATACTGGTCATCGGCGGACGCAGCGAGGAGCCGCTGGATTCGATGCGGGTCATCACCAACCGCTCCACGGGGCTGATGTCGCTGGTCATGGCCAGCCGCGCTTTCGAACGCGGGGCCGCCGTGGACCTCTGGATGGGGGAGTGCAACGTGCCATTGCCGGATCATATCAGCATCCGCAGGTTCACCACGGTGTCCGACCTGGTGGCGATGACCGACGACATCGATCACGACTGCGTGATCGTCCCGGCCGCATTGGCGGATTTCGCGCCCGATTTCACCGAGGGCAAGATATCCAGCGAGCACCAGCACGACATGATGCTGAATCCGCTGCCGAAGGTCCTGCCGATAATCCGCAAGAAGTGCGAGAAGGTCATCGGCTTCAAGGCCGAATCCGGGTTGGATCCGGCCAGTCTCGAGGAGAGGGCGCGTCAGCGCATGGAGGCGTACGACCTGATGGCCGTGGTGGCCAACGATATCGACGCGGTCGGCAAGGTGACCACCTCGGCGAGGCTGGTGACCGCGGAGGGATCCAAGGACATCACCGGATCCAAGGCCGAGATCTCCGACGCCGTGCTCAACCTCTGTGTTGATCGCAGATGATCGCCGCGTTCTGCCCCGCGCACGTGACCTGCTTCTTCCAGCCGGTGCATGCGGACGACGTGATGTCCGCCGGGTCCAGGGGGGCGGGCATCAGGCTCGACCGGGGCGCGACCGCCTCGGTGAGTGAGAACAGGTCTCCGCGGACCGACGTGGTCATGGATGGCGTGCCGGCGGAAGCGCCGGTGACCCGGAGGTTGCTGGAGGCCATGGCTCCGGACAGAGGATTCGACATCGTCATCGAGAACGGGCTGCCGCCCGGACAGGGGTTCGGCATGAGCGCCGCCGGGGCGATCGCCGTCGCTCTGTGCATCGGGGAGGTCTGCGGACCCGGAGCGGGGGATCCTTATAGGATGGCGCATGCGGCCGAGGTGCTGGCCGGCGGCGGCCTCGGGGATGTGGCGGGGATCATGAGCAATGCCGACCAACCCGTCCGCCTGCGGGCGGGGATGCCGCCGACGGGAACGGTGACCGGCACCGGGGTCGGGTTCGACGAGCTCACGGTCGCCGTCCTGGGCGAGGGCATCGACACGCGCGGACTGCTCTCGGACCGATCGCGTTGCAAAGATATCGGCGAAGCCGGTGCATATGCCGTCGACCGGTACATGGAGGCGCCGTCGGCATCCAGGCTGTTCGAGCTCTCGGGATGGTTCTCCGAGACCACGGGGCTCGAGGGAGTCCGCGTCTCGGCAGCCAGGGCTTCGCTCGCGACGCACGGGATACCTTCGGGGATGTGCATGCTCGGCGACAGCATCTTCATCGGAGCCGGGCTCAAGGCGGTGTCCGGGCTCCTGGACGATGCCGTCCTTTTCGGTACTAGGTCCTCCTCGGCCCCGGCGGCGCTCATTCGAAGAGCGTGAACAGCACATCGTCGCCGCCGACGTCGAAGAGGCCGATCCTGGCTCCGCAGTCCAGCCACCCGTGGGCGTAGTTGATGGCGGCGAAGGCGGTGACCAGGTCGCCGCTCTCGCGGAAGTGCACCGCATCATTGTAGTATGATTCCGCCATCTCCAGGAAATCCTCGGCCAACCTGCGGCCGTACGAGCGCTCCGGAGCGGCGATGCTCAGTTTCTCCAGGGCTCTGGAGGTCAGGCCCAGGTACTTGGCGATCCTCTCCTCCGTGATGACGTTCTCCATGCAAGGCGGATGCGCCCCTGCCGATAAAACCCTATTGCAAGGAGCCGTGAGTCCCGCGGAGGCGTATTTATTATAACATCCTTCGCAATCCCGATGTCATGATAATTATCGGCGGTTCATCTTCCAGAGACCTCGCCAAGGATACGGCATCGCTGTTGGGCTGCGGCTATGTGCAGGCATTCTCCATGAGATTCCCCGACGGCGAATGCTATGTGAGGGTGGACAGGGAGTCACTCGACGATGACGTGGTGATCATCCAGAACACCCACCCCGATGCGAACATCGTCGAACTGCTGCTGCTGCAGGACGCCGTCAGGACCCTGGGCGCGAGGACGATAACCACGGTGGTGCCGTATTTCGGTTACGCCCGGCAGGACCGGGTCTTCAAACCCGGGGAGGCGGAGAGCGCCAAGGTGATGTGCGACATCATCGGCAGGGGGTGCGACCGGGTGCTGACCGTGGACATCCACAAGGAGGACACGCTCAGGCACCTGTCCTGCAGGTACAGGGACCTCAAGGCCGCCGGGATGATCGCCGGGTACTTCAAAGGCAGGAGCATCGACCTGGTCTTCGCGCCCGATGCCGGCGCCGCCGGACGCGCGAAGGAGGTCGCCGACGCACTCGGCGTGCCGCACGACCATCTCGAGAAGACGAGGCTGTCGGCGTTCGAGGTGCGCATCGCGCCGTCCGCCACCTCGTGCGAGGGGAAGGACGTGCTCATCGTCGACGACATGATCTCCACTGGTTCCACCATCGTCGCCGCGAAGCAGGCGCTAGCCGAGGCGGGAGCCAAGAGCGTCTCCGTGGCCTGCACGCACGGCCTGTTCATCGGCGATGCCCTCGAGCGGCTGCGGGGCAGCTCGCTGGATGTCGTCGTCTGCTGCAACACCATCGAGAGCAGCGCGTCGCTGATCTCCGCGGCTCCGATCATCGCCGCCGCGCTCAGGGAGGAGTGAGGCCGTGCAGAAGAAAGAGGATTTCAACGAATGGTACAACGGGATCGTCGAGAAGGCGAATCTGTCCGACAAACGTTACCCGGTGAAGGGGATGAACGTCTGGACGCCGTACGGGTGGAGGATCATGAGGATGATCGACACGTACATCCGCGAGGAGCTCGACGGCACGGGGCACGACGAGGTCTGCTTCCCGCTGCTCATCCCCGAGACCGAGTTCAAGAAGGAGAAGGACCACATCAAAGGGTTCGATTCGGAGGTGTTCTGGGTCACGCACGCGGGCGAGAACGAGCTCGACGTGCGCCTGGTGGTCAGACCCACTTCCGAGACCGCGATGTACCCGATGTTCTCGCTCTGGATCAGGTCCCATCAGGACCTGCCGCTGAAGGTGTACCAGATCGTCAACGCCTTCCGCTACGAGACCAAGCAGACCCGGGCCTTCATCAGGGTGCGCGAGATCCACTTCTTCGAATCGCACACCTGCCATGACTCGGAAGAGGATGCCCAGAGGCAGATCGAGGAGGACGTGGCGATCCTCTCCCGGATCGCCAGAAGGCTGTGCCTGCCCTACATCCTCTCGGTCCGCACCGATTGGGACCGGTTCCCGGGCGCCCACTACACGGTCGGCATCGACACGGTGATGCCGAACGGCAGGACGCTGCAGATCGGCTCCATCCATCATTACCGCACCAATTTCTCGGAACCTTACGGGATCAGCTTCGAGGACAGCGACGGGCAGCGCAGGTTCGTGCATCAGACGACCTACGGCATGAGCGAGAGGCTCCTGGGCGCCGTCATCGGCGTGCATGCCGACGACAAAGGGCTGGTCATGCCGCCCGACATCGCGTCGTTCCAGGCGGTGATCATCCCGATCTTCTCCAAGAACAACGCCGAGGAGGTCATGGCCGCCTGCGCGGCCCTCCGCGACGAGCTCGCGGCCGAGGGCATCCGCGTGAAGCTGGACGACCGGGACGCGAGGCCCGGGAGCAAGTACTACGACTGGGAGATCAAAGGGGTGCCGCTGCGCCTCGAGCTCGGCGGGAGGGACATCGAGAACGGGGTGGTCACCTTCGTCAGACGCGACACGGGCGAGAAGGGCACGATCGACATCGCCTCGGCGGCGCAGGGGACCGGGCTGGTCCTGGAGATGATCGCGGAATCGATGCTGGAGGCCGCCGCCTCGATCCAGGGATCGTACATCACCGACATCGAGGACATGGATTCGGTGGTGAAGGAGCGCATCCTCCGGTTCGGCTGGTGCGGCGATCCCGCCTGCGGGCATGCCTTCGAGGAGCGTTCCGACATGAAGATCCTGGGGCACAGGTACGGGCAGGCCGAGGCTTACGAAGGCAGATGCATCATCTGCGGCAAACCGACCGGCAAGCGGGTGCTCGCCGCCAACGCGATGTGATCGTGATGCCGATACGCGAAGGCGAGTACGTGTACCTCCTGGATCCGTCCGGCAAGCGGATCTGGCTGCGGGCCGAGCCGAAGATGCTGAAGATCGCATCGCTGGGCACGATGGACGGAACCAAGGTCGTCGGCGCGGAGGAAGGGGCGGTCATCTCCGTGGCCGGCCGGGAGTACACGGTCTTCAGGCCGGGGGCGGTCGAGCTGATCTCGTCCCTGGACCGGGGGGCGCAGATAATCACGCCCAAGGATGCCGCGACCATACTGATGCACTGCGACATCAAGGCGGGCGACACCGTCCTGGAGGTCGGCGCGGGATCGGGCGGGCTGACCACGGCGTTGCTCAATGCCGTCGCACCGACCGGCAGGGTGCATACAGTGGAGTTCAAAGACGAGAACATCCAACGCACATCGAGGAATCTGCGGCGCACGGGCCTGGACCTGCATTGGGGATCCACCTTGGGGGACGCCAGGGCAGTCTCCCTGTCGGACATCGAAGCGGATGCGCTGGTGATGGACATGCCCGACCCCTGGCTGGCGCTCGACAACCTGGCGCGGCATCTCAGACCCGGCGGCAGGTTCTGCGCCTACGTGCCCAACGCGAACCAGGCCGAGGCGACGGTCAACGCCCTGAGGGAGCGCGGCTTCGCCGAGGTGCATGCGCTCGAGAACCTGCAACGCGGACTCGAGGTCCATCCCGGAGGGGTCAGGCCTTCCTTCGAGATGCTGGGTCATACAGGTTACTTGATCTTCGCCCGGAAACGGGGGCCGTCCGCGGAATCCGGCGCTTCAGTATAATTTATTTACACGCGTGTGATATGTTGCAACAATGGCAATAATTGATATCAGAATCGAGCTCAAGAAAGGCGTTGCCGACCCTGAGGGTGCGAATACGAAGAAGACACTCGAGGCCCTCGGGTTCGAGGGCATCGAGGATCTGAAGTCCGTGAAGGTGTACGAGGTCACCCTCGACATGACCGCGGAAGAGGCCAGGCAGGCGGGTGAGGAGATGTGCAGGAAACTCCTCGTGAACCCAGTCATACAGAGATACAGTGTGACCGTGAGATGAGCAGATGTCGGCCAGGAATCTGATGATCAAGAAGGACGTGCCTTTCTCGTTGTACGAAGCGGATCTGCTGGATGCCGCGGAATGCGACCTCAAAGAGCTGTCCGACGACATGGGGCTCAACCTCTCGTCCGACGAGATGAAGGCGGTCAGGGAATACTTCAAGTCCGAGGGCAGGAACCCCACGGACATCGAACTGCAGTCGCTGGGGCAGGCATGGAGCGAGCATTGCTGCTACAAGAGCTCCAAGGCGATCCTCAAGGAGTTCGTCTTCGGCATCGACAGGGACGACGTCCTCTCGAGAGGCGACGCGGGCGTCGTGGAATTCGATGAGGACCACGGGTACGCGCTGCGCGTGGAGAGCCATAACCATCCCTCGGCGATCGAGCCGTACGGCGGTGCGGGCACAGGCGTCGGTGGCATCCTCCGGGATGTGATCTGCATGGGCGCCCAACCGATAGCATTGGCGGCGCCGTTCTGCTTCGGACCGCCCGATCTCGGAGAGGAGCTGCCGAAGGGCGTCAAGCACCCGCGGCAGTTGATCGCGGGTGCGGTCGCGGGCGCGAGGGATTACGGCAACCGCTGCGGCGTGCCTGTGGTGTCCGGCGGGATGTTCTTCGACGACCGGTACACGAGCAACTGCCTGGTCAACGTCGGTTGCTTCGGCATCGTGAGGAAGGAGAACCTCACCAACAACTTCGTCGGCGGTCCGGGGGAGGTCATGATCCTCGCCGGGGGCCGTACCGGCAAGGACGGGATCCAAGGAGTGAACTTCGCATCGAAGGACCTCTCGTCGGCTGACGAGGATTCCGTCGGCAAGGTGCAGCTCGGCGACCCGATCCTCAAAGAGGCGCTGATCCACGCATGCCTCGAGGTGATCGACAGGAAGCTGGTCACCGGCATGAAGGACCTCGGAGGCGGAGGCCTGAGCTGCGTCGTCGGAGAGATGGCCTTGGATGCGGGATGCGGCGTCGATGTCGACATGGAGACGATCCCGCTGAAGGAATCCGGGATGGCTCCCTGGGAGATCTGGATCTCCGAGTCGCAGGAGCGCATGATGTGCAGCTGCAAATCCGAGGACGCGGAGAAGGTCCTCGAGGTGTTCAGGATGTGGGATGTCGAGGCGACGCCGATCGGCCGGACCACCGACGTCCCCCGTTCCAGGCTGTACTGGGAGGGGACGAAGATCTTCGATATGGATCTGGTGTTCCTCACGGGAGGGCCGGTATACAACAGGCCGTACGTGCTGCCCAAGGTGCACAGCAAGGCGGCGGAGGTCTTCCCCGTGTTGCCCGGCCACGAGGAGGTCATCCTGAGCATGCTCTCGGATTACAACGTGGCCTCGAAGGAGTGGGCGATAGGGCAGTTCGACGTCGGGGTCCGCGCCGCGACGGTGGTCCCTCCGCTCGTCGGCAGGATCAACGAGGCCGGTCCCGGCGACGCGGCCGTCCTCATGCCCGTCCCCGACAGCTGGAAGGGATTGGCGATAACGACCGGATGCAACCCCTGGTTCACGGCCGCCGATCCGTATAACGGAGGCAGGTCCTGCATCGACGAGACCTGCCGCAACCTGGTGGCGGTGGGCGCGAGACCCGACGCGTTCTCCGATTGCCTCAACTTCGGCAACCCCGAGAAGCCCGAGCGGCTGGGGGAGCTCAGGGAGGCGGTCAGGGGCATCGGCGAGATCGCCAGGGACCTGAACATACCGATACCCTCCGGCAACGTCAGCCTGTACAACGAATCCTCGGGCGGCGGATGCATCCTGCCCACGCCGATGATCGTCGGCTGCGGCCTGATGGACGATGTCCGCAAGGCAGTCACGGCCGATCTGAAGAGAGAGGACTCGATGCTGTATCTCGTGGGCGAGACCAAGGACGAGATGGGGGCCTCGCTGCTCTTCCGCATGTTCGGAGGCCGGGAGGGACAGGTGCCGACAGTGGATGCGGACAACCTCAAGAGGCTGACGGACGGTCTCCTGAAGGCCATGGACAAGAAGCTGGTGCTCAGCTGCCACGACTGCTCCGACGGAGGATTGGCCGTGGCCGTGGCGGAGATGTGCATCTCCGGCGGCATCGGCGCGGACCTGGACCTCGCGGAGCTCGGGGCCATGGACACGGCGGTCAAACTCTATTCCGAAAGCAACACCAGATGGGTGGTCGAGGTCGAGCGCAAGAACGCCTCGAGATTCGAGAAACTCTTCAAGGGCGCGGCGAAACGGATAGGGGTCACGGGAGGGGATCATCTGGCGGTGAATGAGGCGGCGGTGAGGATACCGGTGTCCGAGCTGAGGATATCGTGGCACGATCCGCTCGGCGATGCGATGGAGGGGGTGCGCTGATGCAGAAGGCATCTGTGTGCGTGCTCCGGATGGAGGGCACCAACTGCGAATACGAGACCGTGAACGCATTCAAGGCCGTCGGCGCCGATGCGGAGGCGGTCCACATCAAACAGCTGTCGGAGGATGCGTCGCCCGAGTTCAGAAGGGATCTGGAAGGATACGACATCCTGGCGATCCCCGGCGGCGCGGCGGGAGGGGACTATGTCCGCGCCGGAGCGCTGTTCGCGGCGAGGATAAGGGCGACTGTCGGCAAAGAGGTCGACGACTTCGCGGAATCCGGCAAGCCCGTGCTCGGCATCTGCAACGGATTCCAGACCCTGGCGGAACTGGGCCTGTTGCCGGCGTTCGGCGGCAAAGCCGATGCGGAACCGGTCATCGCCTTCGCGGCCAATGCCTCGGCGAGGTTCGAGTGCCGCACCGTGCGCATCAGGCACGAGAACAAGGGGAGCTGCCGTTGCACCTCCAGAGTGCCCGCGGGAGCGGTCCTGGAGATGCCGGTGGCCTGCGGAGAAGGCAGGCTCATCAGCGCCGATCCGGATTTCATCGGCAGACTGGAGGACAACGACCAGATCGTGTTCAGGTATGTCGGTCCGGATGACGGCGAGGCAGAGTACCCCTGGAATCCCAGCGGCACGCAGTCGGGAGTGGCGGCGATCTGCAACCCTGCGGGCAATGTCCTCGGGATCATGCCCCACCCGGAGCGTGTGATGACCAGATTCACCCATCCGGCTTGGACGCGGGGATACGCTTCCGAGCAGGGCGACGGCCGGGCCATCTTCGAATCGGCGGTAGGGAACCTGTTGAAGTGAGCGGGGGCGGGCGGCGACGCCCGCTCCCCTCACGACTCCGTATCGGCACATCCGGTGCCGACCGGGTCACGGGAAGCGTCCGCCCGTGCGGGCGCCTTCCTACAATACCTGCGAGGCGAGAGCGGCTCAAAGGCTGATCTTGACGTCGATCTGATCGCCGTTATCCAGGCTCAGGGTCCTCCTGAGGTGGTAGTGGCAGACGATCTCGATGACATCCGAGTAATGCGATCGTTCGGGCGCGACGATGGCGCAATCTATGTTCTTGATCCGGGCTTTGTAGGCGATGACGTTCCCGAAGGTCCGTCCTTCGTTCTCGAAGCCGTCGATGACGATGCCGGCCGTGCTCTTGATCATATCCAGCTTGCTCACGTCTTCCTTGTCGACGGTTATGTTCAGCGTCCCTTCGAACGGGGTGAATCCGAGTTTCTTCTCGAACTGCTCCGTGTATCCCGGCTGACCGATGTAGTATTTGCCCTCACCCATACCGTCCGTCACCTTTCCGCGGACGGTGATGTGATCGGTGAGTTCGAACACACGGCGGTATTCATTGTATTCCTTCCTCATTTCATCGACTCCCCGTGAAGTCAGTTTGATCCTCTGCCTTCTGGCACCCAGATCGCGTACGATGAGCTTCTCGTCGAGCAATTCCAGGATCCGTTTGGAAGCGGATTGCTGACTTATCCCGAGCGCATCGCCCAGCTCCCTGGAGGATATGGCTATGTAATCATCTATGCCGCCCAGGAGAGCGATCTTCCTCAACGCGAAGGTATATTTCACATCCACGGTTGTAACAGCGTTCTTCAGGATTTAAACATACCGCGATATTGGTTGTAAAGCCGAATATCGGTAACTGAAAAATGAAAGGAGGGGGCCGGGGCCCCCGGGATTCAGGCTCTGGCGTCAAGCCATCTCCTGGAGGCCGGCATGGTCGCGAGTACGACTATGCAGACATTCAGGACGATCAGCAGGGCGCCCGCGGCCTGGTCGAAATAACCGGCCGCGATGCAGGCGACGACGACGCCGATGTTCAGGAAGGACACGAACAGCGCGACCCTCCATTTCCACTGGCCTCCTTTGACGAATGCCCCCGCGAGGGCGAAGAACAACACGGCAGCCAACATATAGAATGCCGACACGGCGATGAAGCCCTCGCCGCTTTCGTAGAATAACGCAAGATATGCGACGCTCAAGATGCCTCCGAAGAGGCTGAGGCCGCACGCGGCCTTTATTCCGTTGGGTAGGTTTGGATTCATGATCGATTCTCCTTATACTGTGATTCCGGCTCCGGGCTTGGTCATCATCATATCTGCCGCCGCGATCACCACGCAGATCAATGCGGCGAAGACAGCCAAGGCCTCCAACATGGCCAATCCGTAGCCGATGTACACGCCGATCAATGCGATCAACGCGATCACCGGGACGCCGGCCAAGAGTTCACGTCCGTTCAACCAGAATCCTCCGGCGTACAGGCACACCGAGATGAGCGCGAACAGGAAGAATGTGTATGAGATGAGGTTGTGCGCGGTGCCGTCCTCGAAATCCTTGGCCACCAGTCCGACCATGAACAGGAACACGGCGGCGATGACCATCGCGATGCCCGCGAAGCGCGTCGCATTGTTCGCGGAGTACACAGACGATGTGAATCCGAACACGGCGAGCAGCACGGCGGTCAGCATGCAGCATCCGTAGTTGAACAGGAGCCTGGAATCCGTATCGGAGGCTCCGAGGTCTGACAATGTGTTCTCTCCCAGGACCCAACCCGGGTCCAACGCCAAGGCGGCGATGAAGGATACGATGAACACGGCGACCGCCGCGATGCCGAACCAGGCGAACGCGACGTTGAGCGGTTTTCTCATATGCATGGGACCTGAATCCCTATAGGGTTAAATTAGGTTTGCGTCGGTATGCATGTCCGGCACAGCCGCGACCCGTCTCCGGAGTCCGTATGGCATGACATGGAACATGGGTGGAAGAGCGTGGCCGGACGCTGTCCGACCATGCGCTTCGCGGCGATCGCGATAACGCCCGTGCACCCTCTCGAAGCTCCGGGGCCGGGCCGGCATCCCGACACAAGGGATGTATAAACCCTCGTGCATAGGGACGCCCGGGTAATACATATGAAACATCTCT
>JAAYAP010000002.1 GCA_012719315.1 Methanobacteriota archaeon | reverse complement strand
TCCTGACTCCGATCACTCTACTATGCTTCCGCCCGAGGACTCGATCTTCTCGCGGGCTCCGGCGGAAGCCTGGGCGACGGTCACGTTGACCGCCACGCCGATGGTTCCGCTGCCGAGCAGCTTGTCGATACCCGCATCGGTAAGGTTGATATTATACGTATCCCCCTCTTTGGTCCCGAAGCCCATCTCCACGAAACGGTCGGCATGCTCCTCGAGTTCCGAGACGTTGATGGTCGAGTTGGCCTCGACCATGCACTGAGGCCTCTTGAAACCATGTCTTCCGAAATAGTTCCTGTCGAACTTCAGCATCCCGATCTTCCCCGTCTTGCCGTAGCCGGCCATGCCGTGGCCGCCGATCAAGCCGGCGCCGCGGCCGGCCTTCTTGCCGCGCCCGTGTGTCCTGGATCCTCTCATCTTCTTTGTTCTGCTTGGCATACTCAGCACCTCACAGCATCCTCTTGATGAGGTCGTTTATCGCTTCCGCCCTGTACCCGAGCGCCCCGCCGGTGCTGTACGGGCGTTTGATGCCCTCGTACCCCTTCGCGGGAGGGTGGAGGCGGAACACGGGCTTCGCGGCCGCGATATCCCTCATCCTGCAATCGTTCTCGATCATCGCCTTGGCGAGCTCGTCGACCGAGGCGAACTCCGTGTTCTCCTTCAGGTAGTCGTCGGTGATCTCCCGGTCGCCGGCGAGTCTGCCGCGCGCACGGATCATCGCCGCGAGCGTCTCCCCGTCGACCAGACCCCAGGTGCAGTAGTCCTTCACTTTCTGAAGCATGCCCTTGGTGACGTCGTTCTCCGGGACGATCACGCAGTGGTTGACCTTGGTCAGGTTCAGCAGGTCCATGGTGTGGCTGATGTCGTAGCTGACATCCGCCTGTCCGCGGACACGTATGATTGCGTAAGCCATGGTCATTCCTCCCCGTATCCCTCGGCATCCGTTTCGCCGACGGTCAGACCGACGGCGCCGGAGACGATGTGCAGACGCTCGGCCTGCGCTTCCGTCACCCTCATGCGCGAGGTCTCCTTGAGCGCCTCGAACGTCGCCGTCGCGTAGTTCACCTTGGTCTTGGTGTTGCCGGTCGCGAAACCCCAGGCATCCTTGATGCCCGCGAGCGTCAACAGGCTCTTCGCCACGTCTCCGACCGCGAGGCCGATACCGCGCGGCGCGGGCTTCAGGGACACCGTCACGGATCCCGTGTGCCCGGTGACCTCGTAGGGCAGCGAATGGGGCTGGCCGCAGCCGCACTCCCAGGAGCCGCAGCCCCTCTTGATCTCGATCATGTTCAGCTTGGCGTTGTCGATCGCCTTCTTTATCGAAGGTCCGACCTCCTTCCCCTTGGCCTTGCCGATCCCGATGAACCCGTCGCCGTTGCCGACGATGCACGTTATGGAGAACCGCACCCTCCTTCCGGAGTCGGTCATCCTCTGGACCATGTTGACGTCTATGACCTCGTCCTTGAGGTCGGGCAGGAGGATATCCACGATCTCCGCCTCACGGAGGGGCAGCCTAGAGGCCAGCACCTCGCTCATGGTTGTGATCTCGCCGTTGAGCACCATCTGGCCCAATCTTGTCTTAGGGACCCAATCCATCTTATTCAGCCTCCATCTTTTCCTTCAAGCCGCTGACCGCGGCCTCCATCGACGCATCGATGTGTCTGCCGAGGATCCTGTCCTCGGCCGGGAGGACCTCTTCGGAGCAGGGCACATCCAGCCCGGCGTCGAGCATGCCTTTGACCACAGCGAAGAGGACCCCTCCGCGCTGGGGCTTCTGCATGCCGATGTCCGGGACGGCGTACTCCGTGCCCGCGTCGAGCGCCCTCTTGCCTGCAAGGTATCCCACCAGGTACGCCGCGGGGACGGTGGAGCATGCTCCGGTCCATCCCATCTTCGCGAGGTCCTTGGTGCTTGCGGACACCTTCACCCTGTCGCCCTCCATCCCGAAATCCACGAATTGAACGGTGATGTTCCTGTTGGATCTCCTGATCACCGCCCGGGTCTCATGACCGGTCAGGAGCCTGCGGCGGATGTAGTAATCAGTGCGGCATTCCCTTCTTCTGCGGAACGCGACTCTGTATCTCGGTCCTGTTGCCATCAGTTCTCCTCCTCCTCTTTCAGATGCCCTTCGGCGATCATATGCTGCCTGAGGTTCCTGCGGGAGTTGTAGGTGCCTCCCTTGGCCCTCCTGTAGTACAGCCTGTAGACCGAGGGCGTGATCTCTCCGTCGGCCCTGAGGGCCTTGAGCTCGTCGCGTATCGGTCTGATCCTGGATATCCATCTCCGCTTGTCGGAGATGCGCGCGTTCGCCGTCCCCTTGCGGGAGCCGGGGCCCTTGCGCTTGCCGCTGGCCTTCTGGCCGGCCACGTACCTGGTCCTCCCCCTGGAGGTGCCCTTCTTCGCTTTGGCCTTGATGAGGCCGGAGTCGATCGCCATGCGGATATCGCCGCGGGTGATGCAGTCCTCGACCTCCTCGAGCCTGTCGGGGTTGATCCAGACCCTGTTCTCCCCGCAGCCGAGTATGTCGGCGGCCATCCGCCTCTGGTTCTTGAGATCGGACATCTTCACACCATCCTGTTGAGGACCCTGATGCCGAGCTCGTCGGCCCTGTCCTCGATCGCGAGTCTCTTCCTGACACCGACGGTGCCGCCGATGCGTATCGCCTGCTTCTTAGGGTCGATGCTCTCGAGACCGTCGGCGTTGAAGACCATGACCTCCTCGAATCCGGAGGGGTGCAGGCCTCTGACGGCCGACGGTCCCCGGTAGCCGATGTCGACCATGGGGGGGCGCCTCTTGACCTGCCTCTTCATCTTCGAGTGGCGGCCCTTGGGCTTCCTCCATTTCTCGCCGAGCTTGGAGTATCTGAACCACTCCTGCCTCTTGAACGCGGGCCTCTGTCCGGAGATCAGCGCCCGTTTGGCCATCGAATCGGTCAGCTCCTCGTCGAGCTCGGGTTTGATCTTGACCGCGTATCCGTGGTGCTCCTCGACGACCTCCGTCTCGACGGCCTTCGCCTCTTTCGCGGGCGCCGCGGACGTCTCGCCGCTGAAGGCCTTCTTCCAGTTCTCGGCGGTCTTGGGTCCGACTCCCGAGAGCGTCTTGATGATCTCCTTGAACCGGACCTCGTCGTCGAGCGCAGCCCTGAGCTCCTCCACAGACGTTATGCCTATGCTCTCGAGCTCCGCCGCGTTCGCTTCCTTGAAGCCGGGGAGATCCGTAAATGCCTTTATCGTCATTCTTTCACCTTGTGGGATTTGTGGACGATGTATATCCCGTCCTGGAACGTCCTCTTGTCGAACCCGCCCCTGGAGGTCGCCTTCTCGAGGTTGGCCGCGGTCTGTCCGCAGTCCTCGATGCTGATGCCCTCCACGGTGACGTCGGCGCCGTTGACCTTCACCTTGCATTCGCCGACGATCTTGGCGCTGCGGACGGCGTGGCCTCCCATGTAGTTGTTGATCTCGACATGGTCTCCTTTCGCGGTCACCTTCATCGGGAAGTGCGAGTAGACGACTTTGAGGCCGTAGCTGAACCCGGTCGTGACGCCTTTGATCATGTTGTTGATGTGCGCCGCGAACGTCCCTACCATGGCCTTCTCTTTGACCCGGGGGTATTCGCACGAGACCGTGACCTCCCCCTCATCCACCTTCACGATGACGCGCGGGTGTGCGAAGTTTCTGCTCAGCTCCCCTTTGGGTCCTTTGACCCTGACCGTGTCGCCGTCCTTGTCGACGGTCACACCGCCGGGGATGGCGATGGTGCTTTCGATTTTCCCTGCTAATGTCATTCATATCACCTCAATAGACGTATGCCAGCAGCTTCCCGCCGATGCCGAGCTCCTTGGCACGGCTCTGGGTCATCACTCCCGCGGTGGTCGTCATCACCAGGACGCCGAAGTCCTGGGCGGGGAGGTACCTCGCCTCGAACTTCTCGACGTCCGCGATCTTGACCGAGTACCGGGGCTTGATCACGCCGCAGTCGTTGATCGCTCCTTTGAGCATGACGCGGAATTTGCCGGCTTTACCGTCTTCTATGTATTCGAACTGGTTTATGTATCCGTGGTCCTGCATAACCTTCAGCACGCGGCCGATGAGTTTCGAGGAGGGTTGGATCGTACATTCGCTCTTCCCGCTGAGAGCGGCATTCTTCATGACGCACATCGCGTCGTTCAATGGATCGCACTGCATTTCTCTCACTCCTCACGAATACTTCTTGAATCCTAGCTCGGGTGCCATGTCCCTGAAGCACTGGCGGCATAGATGCAGCCCGTACCTCCTGATGATCCCCCGCCTGCGTCCGCAGCGGGTGCATCCCTCGGATCTCCCGAACTTCCTCTTGGGTTTCACATTACCACCTCTACACCGTAGTTGTCCTTCATGTACTGGATCGCCTCGTCGCGGTCGACGCGGTGGCCCGATGCGGGCTTCCTCCTGACCAGCGCCCTCGTGGCGATCCTGTTGCCTTTCCTCCTGAGCACCACGTTGACGTCCATTCCGAAGATGCCGATCTCGGGATCGTATTTCATGCCCTCGAAATCGGTGTGGTCGGAGATGCCGAAGGACATGTTGCCTTCCTTGTCGAAGGAGTACTCGTAGATGCGCCCTTCCCTGATCGACAGAGCCTTCCTGAGGAAATCGTCCGCCGTCGCTCCCCTGAGCGTCACCTTGCAGCCGATCGGCATCCCGACACGTATGCCGAGATCCCTGTTGATCACCCTGGACGTCGTCTCCACGGGCTCCTGCCCGGTCACCAGCTGGACGACCTTCTTGGCCTTGACCAGCCTCTCGCCGGCCTCGCCGACGCCGATGTTGACCGTGACCTTCTCCACTTTCAGGTCCCTCATCGCGTTCATGCCGATGCCTCCGGGACCTTGACCTCGGCCTTGTCCGCGCCGATCACGAGGACGTTGCAGGCCGTGGTCTCGTTGCCGTCGTCAAAGACGACCACGTTGGATGCGGAGCCCTTGACGGTCTTGACCGCCTTGACGGTCTTGACCTTGCCCACCTGGGAACCGGACGTGACGTAGGCCGTGGCACCCTCGGCGAGGGGATAGTGCCCCGCGACCTTCTGGTCCGGGACCTCGACCCTGAGCGAGTCGCCGACCTTGTAATCGTCGGCGTCGATGAGGATGTTCCTGCCGCCGCTGAGGTTCAGCTGGAACCTCCCGCCCTTGACCAGGGTCTTGTCCTCGATCCTGCAGATCTTGAACGCCGCCTCGTCCGCCTCGATGGGGACGACCGTGAGCTTGCCCTTGTCGGTGAGGAGCATGCGGTAGGCGATGCCCATCTTGGGCACCTCGATGACATCCATGATGCCGATGGGGGCCTTGGGGTCCTTGACTGCCTTGCCGTCGACCCTGAGCTCGCGGTTGCCTATCACTCTCTTCGCCTCTCTGGCGGTGTCACATATGCCCATCAGGTCCCTCAGGACGAGGGATGCGGGCATGCTCTCGCCGATCCTGTGGGCTCCGGGGCTCTGCTTGGTCACCCATACGGATGACTTCCTCTTTATGGGCCATGCCTTCGGAGCCGTCAGCCTCTTCATGTGATCGCTCATTGTCTGTCCTCCTTCCTGTTCTTGAGTGCGTCGACCCTCCAGGGGTCTTCCGTGTTCAACTTGGTGATCATGAGGTTCGATGCGTGCACCGGGCGGATGACGGCGGTGCCGTCGGCCTGCTCCGAGGTGACGCCTTCGACCGACACGCGTCCGGTCTTGGTGAAGACCTCGAGGACCTTGCCCTCGTTGCCGCGTATGCTCTCGTCGCCGCGCATGACCGTGACCGTGTCCCCCTTGCACACCCTGGCGCTGCGGACACCGTACTCGTCGCGCATCTCGGCGGAGAGATGCGCGGAGAGCATCTTCCTCCTCTTGTGCACCGGCGCGTTCGCCTGAGCTTTCCTCTGCGTCCTTGCCTTGCTGCTTTTTACCATGTCTTTCACCTCACACGATCGTGTTCGCCGTCGCGGATATGCGGGGCCACCTCTCGGCGGCCTCCCTCGCGACGGGACCTTTTATGTCCGTCCCCTTGGTCTCACCGGTCTCGGTGGTGATCACCGCGGCGTTGTCCTCGAAGAAGACCATCGTGCCGTCGGCGCGCCTCATGGGGCGCCGCTGGCGCACGATCACCGCATACACGATCTGCTTCCTCATCGCGGGGTTCCCCTTCTTGACCGAGGCCATGATCATGTCGCCGACGCCCGCCGAGGGCATCCTCCTGGCCACGCCATGGTACCCCGGGACCGCGATGAGCTCGATGACCTTCGCGCCGGAGTTGTCGATCACGTTGATGCGCGAACCGCTCGTGAGGCCCCTGGTCTGGTTTCCGGATATTCCCTTCACCGTCATCACTCCTTCTTCTCGACGACGACGAAGGCCACCGTCTTGGAGATGGGCCTGCATTCCGCGATGGTCACGCGGTCGCCAACCTTCAGCCCCATGCAGGGCGATGCGTGGCAGGCGTACCTCGCCGACCGTTTCTCGTACCTCTCGTATTTCCTGTCATATCTCAGGTAGTTGCGCTCGACGATGACCGTCTTGTTCATCCTCATCGTCGCAACCACGCCGTCGACGACCTGTCCTCTGACCGACAAGCTGCCGTGGAACGGGCAGTTGATGTCGTTGCATTCTGCGGTCGGAGGGATGACGTCGATTCCGATGTTCTTTGCTTTTATTGTCATTGTATCACCTAACCTTCTTTATCCTGTCTTCTGGTCGGTGTTGTATCTCTGTTCCTTTGATGTCTATGAATCTGCCTTGGTATATGAACCTGAACTCGTTGCCCTGTTTCGGCACCATCCTCTCGGTTCCGGCCGAGTCGACGGTGAACGTGTTCCTGGTCTCGTCGACCACCTTCCCGGTCAATCCCGAGAACGGCGCCGACAGCACCACCACGTCCAGCCCGATGAGTTCGGATCTCATGAGATCAATCCTGTTCATTTCACCTGAGTTCAGCACTGAATCCCATATCCTCCAGCACGGCTTTCACTTTCTTCTTGTGATCGCCCTGGAGCTCTATGCGACCGTCCTTGAACGTCCCTCCGGCAGCGCACCTGTTCTTCAGCTGTTTGGCCAGATCGCTGATGTTGATATCGTTCTCGTCGATACCGTCGATCACCGTGACCATCTTGCCGTACCTGCGGCTGTCGACCGAGATCCTGACGCTCTGCTGTTCGCGTGCGATCTCCTCGCACATGCAGAGCTCGTTAGGCAATCCACATACTGGGCAGACTGCCATCAGAACTCTTCCTCCTCCCTCTGGACGGTCAGGATGCGCGCGATGTTGGTCCTGAGCGCGCGTATGACTCCGGGGCTCGAGGGTGCTCCGCCCATGGCGGAGACGCCCCTCTCGTGCATGAGGTCGTTGCGGAGTTCCTTGAGCTTCTGGTTGCGCTCCTCCACGCTCATGTCCCTGATCTCGGCGGTCTTCAGCGAGGTCATTCCTGCACCTCCGCCTCGGCCTCGGCGACCGCGACGTACTCGTCCTCCTCATCCGCGGATGTGTTCGCGAAGAGGTCGGGGAGCACCTCCGCCGCCTCGGTCTTGCTCACGACGGATATGTCCGTCGGCAGCTTCGAGTCGGGCCTCATGATCTCCACGGTGACGCCGACGACGCCCATCTTGAGCGTGGCCACTGCGAACCCGCGCTCGACGAACTGCACCTTCGGCTCCCCGCAGAACTTTATGTAGCCGTTCTTGAACTTCTCGGTCCTGTGCCTCTGTCCCGTCAGTTTGCCGGCGACGATGATGTGGCATCCGCGTGCGCCGGCCTCCATGATCCTGCGGACCGTGGAGTGCCCCGCCCTGCGGAAATGCCAGCCCCTCTCCAGCGAGAAGGCCATCTTCTCCGCCATGATCTGTGCGTTGATGCTCGCGTTCTCGACCTCTTTGACCTCGATCTGCGGGTTCTCGAAGTTGAATCTCTCCTCGATCACCTGCGTCAGGTTCTTGATGGTCTGTCCGCGCCTTCCGATGACGAGACCCGGCCTCTCGGTGGTCAGGACGATGCGGGTCCCCATGGGGGTCCTCTGGACCTCCAATCCTCCGAACCCGGCACGGCTGACCTCCTTCATCAGGTACTCTTTGAGGAGAGCCCTGCGGACATTCTCGGCAACGAATTTCCTCTCTGATGCCATTATCACTCAACCTCCTCTATTATTACCTCTATGTTGGCCGTCTCCTGGTTCCAGGGGGTCGCCCTGCCTTGCGCCCTGGGCATGTGCCCGGGGATGGTCTGGCCCCTGGAGATCGTTATCGTCGTCACCGCCATGTCCGACGGCGAGAGCCCCTTGTACTCCGCGTTGGATGCCGCCGACAGTATGGTCGACAGTATCGCCTTGGACGCCTTCACGGGGTACCTCCCCGGGCCGACGCCCTTCTTGTGGGATACGCGCTTGTTGTATCTCTTCAGAGGCACCGGCCTGTCCAGGGCGATGACCTCCTCGAGCATCTCGACCGCTCTCTCGACTTTCATCCCGCGGATCATGCCCGCGACCTCGCGGGCGAACTTGGGGGATACCTGCTGGTCCTTGGCTCTTGCCTTCGCGGAAGTGTCAGGGTCTGCGTATGTCGTGTAACCTTTGTTTGTCATAACCTCAACACCTCACTTGAGCGGCATGAACTTCGAGGATCTGGTCGCGCCCACTCCCGGTCCGGAGTGCTGCGGGGCCTTCCTGGTGAGTATGAACTCGCCGAGGAAGCAGCCGATCATCTCGGGCTTCACCTCCACATCCCTGAATTCGTGTCCGTCGTATATGCTCACGGTCTTGCCCACGAACTGGGGTATGATGGGCAGGTCCTTGCGGTGGGTCCTGACCACTTCCCCTTCCTCTGCATCCCTGATCTTCTCGAAAGCGGTCTGCTGCTCGTAGTTCAATCCGCGGAGGTATGTCCTCCTCGCCCTCGAGGGCAGGATCCCCAGGACCTCGTCGAAGGACATGGAGAGCAACTCCTCCAGGGTGAACCCGCGGTAGGTGAACTCCTTCTTCCGCTTCGCCTGGATCGCGGATGCCTTCTTTCTGACCTTTCTCCGGGTGGCCTTCGCCGATCCCATGATGATTTTCTTCTTTGCCATTGGAATCAACCCTTCCTCTTCTTAGGGGCGATGAATCCCGCCTTCTGACCGGGGGATGCCGTCCTCTTCCTGCAGTTCGGACCGCCGACGTGGGGGTGGTTGCCTCCGCCGTGGGGGTGGTCCGCCGCATTCATGGCGATTCCCTTGGTCGCCTTGTTCGCAACCGATTTCGACCTCAGCACGTGGTAGTTCTTACCGGCCTTGGCCAAAGGCTTGTCCGTCCTCCCGCCGCCTGCGACCACGCCGATGACGGCGCGGCAGTTGGGGTGGAACTCCTTCATCTGACCCGACGGCATCTTCACCATGACGCTGCCGCCTCTGCTGACCACCGTCGCCGAGGCTCCGGCGGTCTTCACGAACCTGCCGCCGTCGCCGGGCATGCCCTCGATGTTGTGCACGGGGGTGCCCTCGGGTATCCTGCCGAGGACCGTGATGTTGCCGACGGCGACGTTGTCGCCGCCGATCTCGACCGTCTGCCCGACCCTCGTCCCCTCGGCGGCGAGCTGGTAGTTCTTCCTGCCTCCGATGTCGAGGACCGCCAGCGGGCTGGACCTTCCGGGTGCCTGGATCAGATCCCTGATCGTCCCTGTCCCCTCGTCCATGCGGGGGAGCTTGACATCATCCACATGTCTGTGGCTGGGGGAGCGGTACTGGGACCCTCCCGCGCCCCTTCTCTGTGTTCTCAATCTCTTTCCCATGTCTTCACCTCAGAATACTCCGACCCTCATCCCGACGTCCTCCGCAGAGTAACCCTCGGCGAGTCTGATGATGGCGTGCTTGCCGTCCTTCTGGATCCTGGTGTGCACACTCTCGACCTTCACTTCGAAGCGCTCTTCGAAGGCGGTCTTGATGTCGCCCTTGGATGCCTGCCTGTGGACGAGGAACTCGATCCTGTTGCCGTCCGCGAACCTCTGCCTGGGTGTCCCGGCCATGTGGTTCATGGACTTCTCCGTCACATACGGTCTGATGAGGATGTCGCTCTGCTTCATTCCGTCCACGCTCCTATCTGCTCGAGGGCCGACCTGGTGTAGACGGTGAGCCTGCCTGTGTCGCCGCCCGGTGCGAGTATGCCCGTGTTGAGCGTATCGACCGTCTCCACCTCCACGCCCGGGAGGTTGGCCGCGCTCTTGAACACGGGCGCCTCCCTGTCGGAGACCACGACGAGCACGGAGACAGGCACCCTGTACTTCCGGTTCCTCATCGTGCCCCTGCCGGCGCGGATCTTGGTGCCGTCCTTGGCGCGCTCAACATCGTATCCGATGCCGATGCTGTCGAACGCCTCCATGACCGACTTGGTGCTGGAGAGGTCCTGGAGGCCGTCGTCCACCACGATGGGGAACGAGATGCCGTCATCGAACCTGTGGCCGCGCGCCTTGACGCAGTCCGCACAGCCCGTGGCCGCGAGTGCGGACATGCGGGCGATGCTCAGCTCCTTCTTGTTGATCTTCTGTGCCCAGATCCTCTCGGGGCGCGGGGGGTGGGCCCTCCTGCCCGAGACGTTGTTGGGCGACTCGGCGCCCTTCCTGCCGTCCTTGAGCCTCTGCACGCGGGAGACCCCGCGGCCTTTGCCCCAGGTGCTGACGGAGTGCCTCATGCCCGCACCGGGTGCGGGACCGTAGGGCTGCCTGCCGTTGGCTGCGGCTGCGAGCACCGCCTTCTTGATTATATCGGGCCTGTGCTCGGTCGAGAACGCCGCCGGGACGTCGACCGTGCCGGAGACCTCTCCCTTGACCGAATAAACGTTTGTGGTTGTCATCTGAATCATGCCCCCTGCTTGGACTCGGTGGACACGTAGGTGACCTCTGGGACCGCCGTGCTCGCCTTCTTGGGTGCTCTGGTCGCATCTCTCAGCCTGATGAGCCTCTTGGTGGGCCCGGGCACCGAGCCGTGCACGAGGACGTAGGTGTTCCTGACCTCGCCGTAGTTGACGAATCCTCCCTTGGGAGTGATCTCCGCCCCGTTCTCGCCGACCTTGACTACTTTCTTGTTGAATTCCGTCCTCTGATGGTAGCCCATCTGACCCGACTGCGGGACCGTGCCCCTGACGTACCCGGGTCTCTTGGGACCGAGGTTGCCCGACTCACGGCGGTGCTTGCTGTTCCTGTGCGAGAGGAGCTTGACCCCCCAGCGCTTGATCACGCCCTGGAATCCCTTGCCCTTGGTCACGGCGATGACATCGATGAGCGTGCCTTCGGCGGCGAAATCGGTCATCGTCACCTCCTTGCCGAGGATCTCCTTGGCGAAGGCGATCCTCTCGGGGATGGTGCCGCCGCCGATCCTGAGCTCCATGATGTCCGGGACCTTCTTCGGCACACCGGTGACGAGCTTGGGCTGCGTATATGCGATCACGCGCACATCCTCCACATCCAGGCCCGAATATCTGTCGAACGAGCCCTCGTTGTGGTTCGTGGGGACGTTGAGCCTCCGCGAGAGGAGGGGGTCCAGATCCTGAGCCCAGACCTCTCCGGCCGTCTTGAGGCCGATGATCGTGTTCTCGTAGAACCTGACCGCCGCGATCCTCATCGGCGGGACCTCGATGACCGTCACCGGCGTCTGGACCTCCAGACCGGATGTGGCGCTCTTGGCCCTCCTGTCGACCACGTATGCGTGCGTCATTCCTGCTTTGTACCCTGCGAAGCCCTGTATCTTCGGCGCTCCGCCGATCTCAGGCCACGAATCCAACCTGGGAGTCTGAGACTGCGCTCTCTTCCTGGGGCCGTATGCTCTGGATCCTCTCCTTGGACGTCTTGTATCCGACATATCTTACACATGCCTGCGAGGGTCTCTTCGCTAACCTCGCGTTTTATTTGACGAACCGTCTTATGTTCCGACCGTGACGCCGATCCATCTCGAAAAGAGATTCGATATGAGTGAACATGGGTTGCGTGAGCATTGCCCTTTGCGTCTGGTCGGACATCAGTCTGTCCAATCCGAGAAAAGGTAGGTTCATCTTGTATATAAAAGATGCTCAGACGCCGGACGCGTCGCCGGCATCCGCGCCGGCGGAAGGGGAGCCGTTCAGAGCTCTCCCTTCTTCGCCTTGTCCTTGGCGCGCTTCATCCTCGCCTTGGCGTCGAAGCCGGTGGCCTTCTCGGCGAAGGCGTTGAGTTTCCGTTTGCTGTCGAGGATCTCTTCGTCGGCGAACTGCCGTCCCGTGTGGTTCTCGGTGCTGATCTCCAGCACCTCTTTGGACACCGTTCCGACCATGATCCTGGCCATGACCCCGTATGACGAGACGAGCAGCCCATCCTCCTCGGACACGTTGCCGAACATGTCCTCCATGATCCTCTTGAGGCCGTCGCCCTCGATGTTCTTGTACCATCCCCTCTTTATGTCGTATCTCATGATGAATCCCCCTTTCCGATCGCCAGTTCGTTGTCGAACCCGCGTTCCAGGTCGGCCGGCGTGCCCAGTAGCCTCTCCGCGTCAATATACCTTTTCCAATCGGCGGCGCATCCGCAGGCGACGTCGAGGTCCTCGGGGTCCTGCGTGAGCGAGAAACGCTCGACCGCCGCCAGGACCGCCTTGTCGCACTTGCCGCAGTTGTGCGCGCCCCTCTGCGAACCGCCCCCCGAAGGGGACGACATCAGCCTGGCGCCGACCCTGTCGGACAGGGTCCTCAGCACCTCGACCAGCGACCACAGCCAGGGCGTCCTCAGCTCCCCCCGCCGCCAGAGCCGCTCGGCCAGGGTGCCGTTCTGGATGTTGAGCGGGTTGATCGAGATCTCGTCCGAGAACCCGTCGGCGAACAGCGCCGATTCCACCGTGTCCGCGATGGCCGCGCCCTCGGTGAGGAACGGCGGCTTCAGGAGCAGGTACGTCCTGACCGTCAACCCGGCCTCCTTGGCCGCCAGGCCCGCCCGTCTGCTGTCCTCGGGGGTGAACCCCTTGTTGACGGAACGCTTCAGGACCTCCGGGTCCGAGCTCTCCAGACCCAGCGCGAGCGTGACGGTCCGCGGGAGCGTCGCCAGCCGTTCCGGGGTGACGAACTCCGGACGGGACTCGACGAGGATGCGTTCGCAGGCGGCGAACTCCCCGAAGATCCTCTCGCGCACCGCGGGAGGGACCTCGTCGTCGTCCAGGAAGCTCCCGGACGTGTATATCTTCACGAACGGCTCGCCTTCGTACGCCGCCAGCGCCTGGTCGATCTGGCGGCCGAGGTCGTCGGCGGAGACCTCTTTGACCGAGGCCCGCCTGTATCCGCACATCGTGCATCCGCCGGTCGCCGCCCAGGAACAGCCGCGGGTGCGCATGATCACGACCATCGCGTCGACCGTCCTCCCGGCCGACAGGTCCTTCTCCTTCCAAAGCGCCTCCAACTCCGACGGCGATCTCCTCTCCTTCATCTCCTATGCTCCATCGCCCCTCAGGGTCTGCATGTAGTTAACCCTTCGCGGCGCCTCACGTAAGAAAGGTTAATAACCGTTAGCGGAATTGGACCAGACAAAGGTAAGCCAAATGGCCAGGGAAATCATCATCATCGGGTCGGGGGCGGCAGGCATGACCGCGGCCTCCTCGGCCAGGGCGACCGACGCCTCGGCGAGGATAACCGTGTTCACGGAGGATTCGGACATCGCCTACTCCCCCTGCGTCATCCCCTGGGTGCTGGAAGGGATGTCGTCCTGGGAGGACATCGTCATGCACACCCCCGGATTCTACAGGGAGGAGCGGGACATCGACGTCCGCACCGGCATCAGGGTCGAGGCGGTCGACGGCGAGGGCAGGACGGTCACCGCCGGCGGGGAGACCTACCGGTACGACGCCCTGGTCATCGCCGCCGGCGGAAGGGTCTTCGTGCCCCCCATACAGGGCGTCGGGCTCGAGGGCGTGTTCCAGGTCAGGACGATAAACGACGGCAGGAGGATCGAGGCGGCGCTCAAGGACGCGCGCAAGGTGGTCATCGCCGGAGCCGGCGTGATCGGGCTCGAGCTCGCACTGGCGTTCACCGCCCTCGGCAAGGAGGTCACCGTCGTCGAGATGATGGACCAGGTGATCCCGAGGATCGCCGACAGGGACATGGCGGCGCCGGTGCAGGCGTACCTCGAGGAGAAAGGCATCCGTTTCGTGATGAACGCGCCGGTGCAGGCGATCCTCGGCGAGGACCGCGTCACCGGCGTCAGGGCCGGCGGCGCGGAGCACGCCTGCGACATGGTCGTGCTGGCCACGGGCGTGCGCGCCAACCTCGACCTCGTGACGCAGCTCGGCCTCGACGTCGGGCAGCTGGGCGGGGCGGTCGTCGCACCCACGATGCAGGCCTACAGGCGGGGACGTCTGGTCCCCGACGTGTTCCTGGCCGGCGACCTGGTGCAGAGCGAATCGGCGGTCATGCCCGGCCCGACCATGAGCCAGCTCGGCTCGTCCGCCGTCAAGGAAGGACGGGTCGCGGGCATCAACGCGGCCGGCGGCAAAGCGCTGTCCGGACCTGTTGCCAGCCCGTGGGTGAGCGTCATCGGCGACCTGCAGATCGCCGGCACGGGGCTGTCGCAGGGACTGGCGTCCTGGTACGGCATCGAGACCGTGTCCGGCAAGGCCGCGGGATCCACCCGCGCAAGGTACTACCCGGGCGGCACCCCGCTCACCGTCAAGATCTCGGCAGACCGCGTATCCCGCAGGATCGTCGGTGCCCAGATCATCGCGGGAGAGGATGCCACGGGGCGCATCAACTGGCTGACGGCGGCGGTCGTCGAAGGCGTCACCGCCGACGATTTCCTGGTGCGCGCGGAGAATGCATACTGCCCTCCCGCCTCGATGGTGCAGGATGTGGCGATCAAAGCGGCGGAGGACCTCTGCCGCAGGTTGAATCAGTGAGATAATGGATTACAAGGAGTACAAAAGGCTGTACGACGGCCTCGTGGACCCCGAGGACCTGGACCGGTTCGAAGAAGAGGGGTACGACAGGAGGCTGCTGGACACCCTATACACGCAGAAGGTCAGCAGGAGCGTCAAGAAGCGCTTCCATGTGGTGAAGAACAACGCGCGGAACATGCTCAGGGAATGGCACCGCGGCAAGAGCTTCTCGGAGCTCTCCAAGAAGTACAGATTCCCGCCGATACTGGTGATGATGATGATCTTCCAGGAGGACGGCCTCTCGAAGAAGCAGTTCTGGAGCATCATCCGCAACCCCGGGCTCCTGGAGAGCCCCGAGACCGCCGCCGAGGTCCGCGAGGCGGTCGGCCGCGATCCGGTGTACTCGCCCGCGGCCAACGACAGGCAGAAGGAGCGGGGCGAGTGGGGCGAAGGGCTCCTGCAGGGATGGTTGGACGAGCAGGGGATCGAATACCTCACCGAGGACGAGATCAGGAACCTCGAAGGCAGCACCAAGACCCCCGACTGCCTGCTGAGGGAGCCGATGATGTACGACGGCAAGAAGATCTTCTGGATCGAGAGCAAGGCGTCTTTCGGCGACGGGGTGGAATTCAGGTTCAACTCGCGGAAGCAGCTCGTGCCCTACACCCAGCTCTTCGGTCCGGGCGTGGTCGTGTACTGGACGGGCTGCCTGAAGGATCAGGAGTGCCCGGACAACATCTACCTCGAGGACATGAGCCTGCTGGACAAGAAACTGGTGAGGATCGAGCAGTGAGCCGGCTCACTGCTCCGCCTTCTCCCTTCTCAGATCGCCCATCGTCGCCGTCCTCTCGGCATAGGCGTTGTGTTTGTGGATCGATTCCTCGGATTCGCTTTTGACGAAGACCTCGACATCGTCCGGAAGGTTCCCGTAGCCGTCGACCAGGTTCTTCAGCGTGACCCTGGCGACATCCTCGACGAACCGCGGATTGCCGTGGGCGTTGATCACCACCTGCCCCTCGTCATCCCTTTTGAGCAACTCGTACGTGGGCGACGAGAACGACCGGTGGACCAGGTCGATGAGGTCGTCGGCCTCGACGTTGACATCGCGGTCCATGGTCAGCGTCAGGATGCAGACGTTCCTCTGATTGTGGGACATCACCGGGAAGCCCCGGTCGCAGCACAGCATCTCGGTGACCGTCTGCTGGGCGCAGGGGCAGGCCGTCATGCCGATGACCTCGACCCCGATCGTCTTCCTCACGGTCCTGCCACGGACCCCCTGGGCCCTGGCGATCAGCTTGTAGATCTCGAAGGTGTCCTTGCCGAACGGGGTCTTGCTCTCGCGGAAGTACTCGGCGGTGACGTCGACGTAGGCGTTATCCGCGTACTCGTGGTGGACCAGCAGCTTCTCGCACATGTCCGCCGCCATGTTCTCCAGGCCGGTCACCGGCACTTCGATGCTCGTCAAGGCGATCTCCTTGATGACCTCCACATTCCGGGAGAGATGCGAGCCCTTCTGCGTCGCCGGCAGGTCGACATACACGTCCATGGAGCAGTTGAGCGCCCCGTTGAGCTTGTTGCTCTTGCCCTCCCTCTTGACGAGGACGGGCTTCCTCACGCCGGTGACGCCGACCTTGGTGAGCTTGAACCCGGTGTCGCCCTTGCCGTATTGCACATCGCATTTCAGAACCATGTTACACCCTGAGTCGCTTCACTGACTTAAAATATATAAAATTACCACATACTTGGTTGTGCTCCGACGGCCGTGCCGGCCGTCCGATCCCGGCATCCGCCGGCGCACGCCGCATGGCCTGCCGGCAGGTCCCGGCCGAAGCAACGCTTATATCGCGTACCCGCCCTGACATCCTCCGTGTTCTGCGGTATCGATGAAGCCGGGAGGGGCTCCGTGATGGGTCCGCTGGTCGTGGCGGCGGTGTACGTCGAGGACGATTCGGCGCTGCGGGCCATCGGCGTCAGGGACTCCAAGAGGCTCGCGGAGAGGACCAGGGAGCGGATGCACGGGGAGATCCTGGAGGTCTGCGAGCACCACTGCGTGGTCATCGCCTCCGCCGAGGAGATCGATGCCCGCAGGCAGAGACGGTCGCTCAACGAGATCGAGATGGAGATGTTCCTGGAAGCGGCCGCGGCGATGCGGGTCGACACCGTCTACGCGGATTGCCCCGACCCCAACGAGATGATCTTCTCCAGCGCCATGTCGGCAAGGTTAAAGAACACCGAGGTAATCGGGAGGCACGGGGCCGATGATGCCTACCCCGTGGTCTCCGCCGCGTCGATAATCGCGAAAGTGACCAGGGACCGCATCATGGAGGAGATCGCAGCCGGGTTCGGCGAGACGGTCGGCAGCGGCTATCCGAGCGACCGCACGACGATGGATTTCATCGACGGACGGATCCGCCGGGACGGCGAGCCGCCGGCGCACGTCCGGCGCTCGTGGGAGCCGGTCAGGCACATGATGGCGGCCGCGCGCAACTCCAAGCTCACGGATTGGTGATAAGACATGACCACTCAAGATCGGATCCAGAACCTAATCGACAAGTTCCACGGCAAGATGGACAGGGACGAAGCCGCCCGCAACGAGGTGGCGCACCTCGCCAAGACATTCAACATCGACCTGGGCGACGGGGGATACTCGCTGAGGCTCGCCGATGCCCGCATCGTCGACTTCAAGGACGAGGTCCTGCCCGCGGCCGATGTGACCCTTTCGGTCTCCGAAGCCGACCTGAACGCCCTGATCGACGGGACCCTGCGGCCGATGAAGGCCTACATAACGAAGAAGATACGGATCGACGGCCGACTGGAAGACATGATGTTCCTGAAGAAGTTCTTCTGAGACGCGGACTTAGCCGGGTTGATCCGGTATCCTATGGAAAGTATTTATACCAAATAGGACTAGTCTGTCATA
>JAAYAP010000021.1 GCA_012719315.1 Methanobacteriota archaeon | reverse complement strand
GGGCGGGCAACGCCTCCCTGGAGGAGGTCGCGCTGAACCTGTTCGCCAATTACGGAGTCAGCACCGTCAACCTGAACAAGATCGGGGACGTGTCGAAGATCGTCGAGAGGGTCACCGGCTTCAACATCGCCTGCAACAAGCCGATCGTCGGGAAGAACGCATTCGCCCACGAGTCCGGCATCCATGTGCACGGCGTGATGACCAACACCTCCACCTACGAGCCGTTCCTGCCCGAGCTGGTCGGGGTCGACAGGCACATCGTCATCGGCAAGCATTCCGGCGCACACGCGGTCAAGTCCAGGCTGGAGGCTCTGGACATACGGATCCCCGAGGACCACATGCCGAGCCTGATGGAGATGATCAAGGGCATCGCCATCGGCGGCAAGGAGATCGACGACGCCGAGCTCATGGTCATCGTGGACAATTTGATGTACAAGAAGGGCATGGCTGAAAGAAAGGTGTCGCTGGACCAGCTGACCGTCCTGACCGGCAAGAGCACGACGCCCACCGCCACCGTCACGGTGACCGTGGGCGAAGACGACGTGAGGACGGTCGCGAGCATCGGCGTCGGTCCGGTGGACGCGGCCATAAACGCCATCAGGAAGGCAGTCAACGAGAACATAACCATGGAGGAGTACAGGCTGAGCGCCATCACCGGGAGGAGCGACTCGATATGCGAGGTCACGGTGATGGTCAAGAACGTCCAGGACGACGACGCGTTGTCGGTCGGCAAGGCGGTCGGCCTGGACATCGTGGAGACCTCGGTCGATGCGACGATGGCCGCGATCAACAGGGATTTCGCAAGACAGAGGAATGCATAATGGGGAAGACAATCGCAGAGAAGATCCTATCGGATAAATCGGGGACGGACGCGAAAGCGGGCCGGATAGTGGTGGCGAACATCGATTACGTCATGGTCAACGACGTGACCGGGCCCATCGCCTTCAGGGAGTACGGCAAGCTCGGCACCGCCGAGATGCACAAGGACCGCATGGTACTGATACCCGATCACTACGTTCCGAACAAGGACATCGCCTCGGCCGAGCAGGCCAAGGAGATGCGGGACTTCGCGAAGAAGCACGGGATCGAGAACTACTACGAGGTCGGCAAAGGCGGCGTGTGCCACCAGGTCATGGTCGAAGAGGGCTTCGCCGCGCCGGGAAGGCTGATCGTCGGAGCCGACTCGCACACCTGCACGTACGGAGGGATCAACGCCTTCTCGACGGGCATCGGCTCGACCGAGGCAGCCGCGGCCTTCGCCACCGGCAAGCTCTGGTTCAAGGTCCCGGAGACCATCAAGGTCGAGCTGACCGGCAGCTTCGGGAAGGACGTCGGCGGCAAGGACCTCATCATCAGGATCATCACCGACATCGGTGTCGACGGCGCCAACTACAAGGCGTTCGAATTCCACGGCCCCGGTATCGCCAACATCTCGGTCTCCGACCGGCTGGCCGTCTCCAACATGGCCATCGAGGCCGGCGGCAAGGCCGGCATCTTCCCCTTCGACGACCTCACTCGGGAGTACATAAAGGACACGGTCAGGGGCGCATACACGCCGGTGTCGGCCGATGCCGATGCCGAGTACTGCCGCGTGCTCAGATACGACCTCTCCGAGATCGAATCGATGGTGGCCTTCCCGCATCTGCCCAGCAACGGGCGCGCGGTGAAGGATGCCGACGTGAGGATCGACCAGGCATACCTCGGTTCGTGCACCAACGGCCGCATCGAGGACATGCGCATCGCCGCCGCTATCGTCAAAGGCAGGCACGTCGATCCCGATGTGAGGTTCCTCGTGGTCCCCGCATCGCAGAAGGTCTACAGGCAGATGCTGGACGAGGGGCTCATGCAGATCTTCCTGGATGCCGGGGCGTTCATCTCCGGACCCACCTGCGGCGCCTGCCTGGGCGGGTACATGGGCATCTTGGCCGCCGGCGAGAAGGCGGTGTCCTCGACCAACAGGAACTTCATCGGCAGGATGGGCGACAAGGCCTCCGAGGTCTACCTCGCCGGACCCCAGGTGGTCGCGGCGTCCGCGATCGCCGGGCGCATCGTCACCCCGGATCTGCTGGAGGGATGCTGATGGTCGTGATCGAGGCGAAAGCATGGAGGTTCGGCGACAACGTGGATACCGACCAGATCATCCCCGCGGAGCGTCTGCTCTCCACCAACCTGACCCATCTGAACGACTTCATCTTCGAGAAGGTGCGGCCCGATTTCGCGGATCTGATCGCCGACGGCGACATGATCCTCGCCGACAGGAACTTCGGCTGCGGATCGTCCAGGGAACATGCCCCGCTCTCGCTGATACAGGCCGGCGTATCCTGCATAATCGCGGAATCGTTCGCACGCATCTTCTACAGGAACTCGATGAACATCGGGTTGCTGCTGATCGAATGCAAGGTCGAGGCGGAGGAGGGGGACACCCTCTCCGTCGACACCGACGCCGGCATCGTCAGGAACCTGACCTCCGGCAGGGAGTTCGTCTTCGACAAGCATCCGGAGTTCATCGGCAGGCTCGTCGAATCCGGCGGGCTCGTCAACATGATCAAGGAGGGTAGGTTTTGAAGCACCTGGCGATCATCCCCGGCGACGGCATCGGCAAGGAGGTCACCGAGGTCGGCCTCGCGGTCCTCGACGCCGTGTCCGAGATCTCCTCGTTCGATTATGACGGGGAGCTGTTCGACATCGGCTCCGACCGGTACCTGCGCACGGGCGAACTGCTCACCGACGAGGACATCGACGACCTGCGCAAGAAGGACGCCATCTACTTCGGCGCCATCGGCGACCCGCGGGTCAAGCCCGGGGTGCTCGAGCAGGGCGTGCTCCTCAGGATGAGGGCGGTCTTCGACCAGTACATCAACCTCAGGCCGGTCACCTCCTGGTTCCCGCTGGTGCCGTTGAAGCGCGAAGTGCCCTTCGACATCCATTTCATCAGGGAGAACACCGAGGACTTCTACATGGGCGCCGGCGGCAGGTTCGGACCCGGCGACGGCACCTCGAGGCTCAAGGTCAAGCGGGAGCTGTACGAGCTCGACGTGGAATTGAACGTCGAAGCCGAACCCGCGGACGAGTTCGCCTTCGAGATCGGCTTCCTCTCCCGCAAGGGGATCGACAGGTTCGCCGACTACGCTTTCAGATACGCCGCGGCCAGAGGCGACGACAAGGTCACCCTGGTCGACAAGGCGAACGTGTGCACGCACGTGTACGGGATGCAGAGGGAGATCTTCGAAGCCAAGGCGGAGGAGCACGGCATGGGCCTGGAGTTCATGTTCGTCGATGCCATGGCGATGGCGATGATCGTGCGCCCGGAGACCTTCGGGACCGTCGCGGTCCCCAACCTCTTCGGCGACATCCTCACCGACCTCGGCGCGCAGCTGCAGGGCGGCCTGGGCATGGGCGGGAGCGGCAACATCAACCCGCAGGGGGTCAGCATGTTCGAGCCCATCCACGGATCCGCGCCCGACATCGCCGGTCAGGGCAAAGCCAATCCGATCGCGGCGATCCTGGCGGCGCAGATGCTCCTCGAGAACCAGGGCTACCCCGAAGAGGGCATGATGCTCCGCGAGGCGGTCAGATACTGCCTGGACCACGGCAAGACCACGCGCGACCTCGGCGGCAATCTGAACACGGAGCAAGCCGGGAGGGCCGTGGTCGAGCACGTGCTCAACCGGAAGAAGTGAGCCGCATGATCAGACTGGAGCTCCGCATCGAGTACCCCGACAGCAGGACCGCGGATGCGGTGCACGGGGCGATCGGCCCCGAGAACGGGGACCACGTCCGGGCGGAGCTCCGCGGCAACATCCTCGACCTGGTCATGGAGTCGGCGTCGGCGGGTTCGCTGAAGAACACCGCCGACGACCTCCTGGCCTGCATCAAGGCCGCCGAGGACGCATCAGGCCTCGTCGTCCCCTGTCCCGCTGCGGACCTTGACGGCGACGCCTTTCTTGAATGAGGCGATCTCGCCGGCGACCGCCAGCATGCGCCCGGTGGCCACCACCCGGTCGTCCTTGTCGACGAGGATGGCCTCGTCCATCGGCACCAGCGCCGGGTCGCACGCGGTTATGAACTGGCAGAAGGCGTTCCTGCCCTGGGACACGAACGGCACCGCGTCATCCATGAGCACCACCCGCATGTGCGGCGCGGGGACGGTTGCGGCGATGCGTTCCGCCCCGTCGAGCTTGAGGGTGTACAGACCGTCGCCCGCCCGCATGGAGAGCACGTGCGCCCCGTCCGAGATCACGTTCCTGATCTTGCCGGTCTTCCTGCTGACCACCAGCTCGACCTCGCCTTTGAAAAGGGCTGCGGCGGCGGC
>JAAYAP010000020.1 GCA_012719315.1 Methanobacteriota archaeon | reverse complement strand
GCCTCTGCCGCGCAGAGCCGAGAATGCCTTCATACGCAGATCGAACTCGTCCTGCGTCTCGCGGCCCGCCTGCATCAGATCCTTCCCGGACAGCTTGAGGCCGTCCAGGGACCTTATGTCGAGCAAGCCCTTGGAGACCAGATGGCTGCTCTCGATCAGCGACAGCTGCAGCATGCCTTCGAGGGACTTGCCGTAGAACCCGCCGGCGCGGAGCACTTCTGCCTGCTCCGGATCGAAGATCAGGACACGGCTGCCGACCAGGACACCCTCGACTGCTCGAGCCGGCTCTTCGAAGACCTTGCCCCGGGGATCCTTGTTGGACATCATGTAATAGGTGATGTCGCCCTCTTCGTCGACGACGCCGTAGAGCAGCTGTTTGCCCTTGTCGTCGGATTGGGAGATCTCGGCGGAGAACGTGGTTATATCCACCGCGGTGCGTTCGAACACCGTTCTCACCATGTACACCGGGCGGGAGTTGCTCATGTTGGACCCTCTCGGGAACACGGAGAAGTCGAAGGTCCCGGACTCGGTCTTCACGACGAACCCCCGTTGCCTGAGGTCGCGATAGACCAGGTAGCGTATGTCGAACCCTTCGGAGACGGACGATGCGTAGGTGAACATCTCCTTGAAGCCGAGCGATCTGCCGGCGCTCAGCACCTCCAACCGCCGGCACTCCAGGAGGAATGTCGCCTCGATCAGATCGAGATCGGAGCCGCCGCCCCTCAGAGGGTATCCGAAATTGCCTTTGTTGAACAGTTGACAGCCTTCCTTCTGGTCACTGACTCGGACCTTGTCGTCAATGAGTTCGCCCGGCATATGCTCGAGACTACGAGCATCGATGTATATGGATTGTTCTACGGCGGCCGCAGGGAATGAAAAAAAGATATGCCGCCTGTGGCCGATGGCGCACAGGACGGCGGGTATGCATTCAGAGTTTGGCCGATGAGGGCAGAGTGCCTTCGAGGTACTGCTCGTACCCGTAAAGGTCCAGCAAGCCGTGTCCCGAGAGTCCGAAGACGATGGATTTCTCCTCGTTGCGCTCCTTGCACTCGAGTGCCACATCGATGGCCGCTTTCAGCGCGTGACATGACTCCGGTGCGGGGATGATCCCCTCGGTCCTCGCCATGAGCAGGCCGGCCGCGAAGGTCTCGGTCTGATCGTACGACCTCGCCGAGACCATGTCCATATCGTATGCGGCGGACACCAACGGGGACATGCCGTGGTATCTGAGGCCGCCCGCGTGTATCGACGGCGGCACGAACTCGCTTCCGAGCGTGTACATCATGAGCAGCGGCGTGAATCCCGCGGTGTCCCCGAAATCGTATTTGAACTCCCCCTTCGTCAACGACGGGGCCGCATCGGGTTCCACGGCGATGAACTCCGTGTTCTCGAATCCCCTGCCCCTGATCTTCTCGCCGATCATCGGGAAGGTCAGGCCCGCGAAGTTGGAGCCGCCGCCCGCACAGGCGATGACGTAGTCCGGTTCGACCTCGGCTATCTCCAATTGCTGCATCGTCTCCAGTCCGATGACCGATTGGTGCAGCATCACGTGGTTCAGGACGCTTCCGAGGGAATAGCAGGTGTTCTCGTCCTTGGCGGCGACCTCGCACGCCTCGGAGATCGCGATGCCCAGCGACCCGGAGGTCTCGGGGTGCTCCTTGAGGATCTTCCTGCCGAACTCGGTCTGCGCACTGGGAGACGCGTGTATGGTCGCGCCGTATGTGTTGATGATGGTCTTCCTCAGCGGTTTGGCGATGTAGCTCCCTTTCACCATGAACACCGTGGTGTCTATGTCGAAGAGGTTCGACACCATCGCCAGCGCGGTTCCCCATTGGCCTGCGCCGGTCTCGGTCGTCAGCGTGTGCACGCCGGCTTCGGCGTTGTAGTACGCCTGCGCGAGCGCGGTGTTGCCTTTGTGGCTTCCGAGCGGGCTCATGTCCTCCCGCTTGTAGAAGATCTTCGCCGGCGTCTTCAGATGCTTCTCGAGTCGGTACGCCCTCTGCAGCGGCGCCGGCCGGTTGAGGTAGATCAGGCTGTCCCTCACTTCCTCGGGTATGTCGACGTAGCGTTCGGTGGACCCTTCCTGCCTGATGATCTCCTTGCAGAAGATCGGATCAAAGTCCTCCGGTTTCGCAGGTTCCCTGGTGCCCGGATTGAGCGGCGGTTTCAACTCGCCGATATCCGCTGCCAGATTATACCAGCGTTTGGGTATGTCCTCTGGCGACAGGTCGATTCTAACGTCCTTGGGTATTGCCATGAGGTTAACAATCCCCGTATCCTATTTAAGTTTTTACACATTGATGGATAAAAACATACATTAATCGGTCCAAATAATAATGTTTATATATAACTGCTGCTATACAACTGATAGTTGTTAACC
Source organism: Methanobacteriota archaeon (assembly GCA_012719315.1). Classification (GTDB taxonomy): domain Archaea; phylum Thermoplasmatota; class Thermoplasmata; order Methanomassiliicoccales; family Methanomethylophilaceae; genus Methanogranum. The sequence continues at coordinate 7,425 of JAAYAP010000020.1, read as the reverse complement.
TAGATGAATGTGATATGATGGATGATTTGAACAGGATCCTGTCGGTGATCGAGAATCCCACGAGACGCCGCATACTGCAAGCTCTCGCCAAAGAGCCCCATTACCCTCTGCAGCTCTCCAAAGAGCTCGGGGTCAGCCAGCAAGCGGTGGTCAAGAACCTCGACATCATGGAACGCAGCGGACTGGTGTCGAGCAGCAGGCAGAGCAGCCGCATCGGCCCCAGCCGCATACTGTACCGCCCCAGTTGCGAATTCACCATCACCATCGACCTGTGCGACGGCATGTTCGAGACCCGCATGGAAGGATTGGACGGGGCGGCCGACGGAGAGGGATCGGGCCTCTGCGACGACCAGGCGCCGACGGAGTTCGAAGCCGTCCGGAGAAGGTTATCCCAATTGGAAACGGAATTGGAGGAGATCGGCAAGACAAGGATGAGGATAGTGAGGCAACGCAACAGATTGATCAGAGGTTTCTTGGACGACGTCGGCGAGGACGTCCCGGGATACGCTCACAGGAATCTGCTTTACGAGATGATGAACAACCCGGAGATGGATCTGGATGCGCTATCGGAGGAGATGGGCGTCAACACCGCGAACATGAACCGCATGGTGGATGAGTTGCGGGAGATCCTGGATACAAGGTGATAAGATGACGAATGACAAAGCGATAAAGGTTGCAGAGTTGCGGCCCGGGGAGACCGGCAAGGGTATCTGCCGGTTGGACCCCGAGTTGATGGATATATTGGATATCAAAGTAGGGGATATCGTACAGATCGACGGTAACCGTAAAACGGCCTCGAAGGTGCTCCGCGGAGGCGCGGAGGATGCCAACCGCGGCATAATCAGGATCGACGGCTCGACCAGACGCAATGCCGGCGTATCCCTCGACGAACGGGTGGCCGTGAGGAAGATCGTCGCGAAGAACGCCGAGAAGATCATCTTCTCGCCCACCGAAGAACTCAGACTGCGGGGCGGCGAGGAGTACCTGACCCAGGTGATGGAGGGGCGCGCCTTCGCCAAAGGCGACGTCATCACCCTCAACGTGATGGGCAACAAGATCGACCTGATCGTCACCTCCTTCACGCCATCCGCCGATGCCGTCATGATGACCGCTTCGACCGAGGTGAAGGTCTCCGAGAAGCCCGCGAAGGAATCGAGCATGGAGATACCGCAGGTGTCCTACGACGACATCGGCGGCCTCAGGAACGAGGTCGGCAAGATCAGAGAGATGATCGAGCTGCCTCTGAAACACCCCGAACTGTTCAAGAGGTTGGGTGTTGAGGCTCCCAAGGGCGTGTTGCTGCACGGACCCCCGGGAACCGGCAAGACCATGCTGGCCAAGGCTGTCGCGGGAGAGACCAGCAGCAACTTCATCTCCATCGGCGGACCGGAGATCGTCAGCAAGTTCTACGGTGAATCCGAAGGCAAGCTGCGGGAGATCTTCAAGGAGGCCGAGGAGAACGCGCCCAGCATCATCTTCATCGACGAGATCGATTCCATCGCCCCGAAACGGGACGAGGTGACCGGCGAGAGCGAACGGCGCATCGTGGCGCAGATGCTGTCCCTCATGGACGGATTGGAATCCAGAGGCAAAGTCGTCGTCATCGGAGCCACCAACCGGCCCAATTCCCTGGACGAGGCGCTCCGGAGGCCGGGGCGGTTCGACAGAGAGATCGAGATCGGCATCCCCGATCGCGAGGGCCGTCTGGAGATCCTGCAGATACACACGAAGGGCATGCCGCTGGCCGACGACGTCGACCTGGAGAAGCTGGCCGACCGCACCCACGGGTACGTGGGGGCGGACCTCTCGGCCCTCTGCAAGGAAGCGGCGATGGCGTCGCTGAGGCGGGTGCTGCCGATCATCGACCTGGAGGCCGAGGAGATCCCGGTGGAGGTCCTCAACCAGATCAGCGTCACCAAGGACGATTTCCTTGTCGCATTCAAGGATATGCAGCCCTCGACGATGAGAGAGGTCCTGATCGAGAAGCCCAACGTCAGATGGGAGGACATCGGCGCATTGGAGGATGCCAAGCAGGAGTTGCGGGAAGCGGTGGAGTGGCCCCTGAAGTACGGCAAGGTGTTCGAGCACATGAACGCCAAACCGCCGAAGGGAGTGCTGCTATACGGACCCCCCGGCACCGGCAAGACCATGCTCGCCAAGGCCGTGGCCACCGAATCGGAGGCCAACTTCATCTCGGTAAAGGGACCGGAGTTCCTCAACAAGTGGGTCGGCGAATCGGAGAAGGCGGTCAGAGAGACGTTCCGCAAAGCCAGGCAGGCGTCTCCTTGCGTGATCTTCATCGACGAGGTGGATTCCATCGCCCCGGAACGCGGCACCAGCTGCGACAGCAACGTCACCGAACGGGTGATATCCCAGATGCTGACGGAGATGGACGGGCTCGAGGTCATGAACGACGTGGTCGTCATCGCCGCCACCAACCGGCCGGATATCATGGATCCCGCTCTGCTGAGACCGGGGAGGTTCGATAAGAGCATCTTCATCGGACCTCCGGACCTGCAATCCAGGGAGACCATCTTCGGCATACACACCAGGGGCAAACCCCTGGCGGACGATGTGGACCTGTCCGAGCTTGCGGAATCCACGGAAGGCTGCACGGGCGCGGACATCTCCGCCATCTGCAACGAAGCGGTGATGACCTCGGTCAGACGCCTGGTGGAGGACGGCAAGGTGCCCGAACAGGAGGAGCTCGATGCGGCCAGGGTGACGAAGGAGGACTTCCTCGGCGCCGTGGACAAATTCGGGCCCGCCGTGGCCAAGACCCTCAAGGATTACGGGAGGAGTCATGAATACTGAATACAGAGGAGGAGGTGATTGAAATGAAAGGAGATGATATATGGGACGACTTCTTCGGCGACGACTTCAAGTCGTTGAACCAGAGGATCGAGAAGATGTTCTCCGATCTCAGCGATTTCCGCGGCCCTGACGTGAAGACCTACGGGTACACCATGTACCAGGGCCCTGACGGTATCCCGCATTACCATGAGTTCGGCGACGTCGAGGGAAGGCAGATGCTGGAATCCGGAGTCTCGGAACCGTTCAGCGACGTGGAGGTCGACGGGGACACGGTCCGCGTCATCGTGGAGATCCCGGGCACCAGCAAAGAGGACATCGTGCTGAACTGCACCGAGAAGACGCTCTCGGTGGAGGCGGACACCGCCAGAAGGAAGTTCAGCAAGACGCTGGCCCTCCCCTGCAACGTCAAGACCGATTCGGCGCGTGCGACCTACAACAACGGGATACTCGAGGTCAGCTTCGACATCGCCGGCAAGGACGAAGAGAAGCAGAGGATCGAGATCGAATGAGCAGGATCCCGGGGAACCCTTTCCCCGGCATTCCTATTTTTTTATATCCGTTGGAACATACTTTTATAGAAGTGCAATCACTTTATGCAGTCATGAGCAGAGAGGAGCTTATCGACACCACCAGGGCGATACTCGCCAAAGCAGGTTTCGATGTCTCCTCCGTTCTGAATCTCCGCAGCATCTGCTTCGATATCGTCGGCAAGAAGGACGACTCCCTGCTCATCATCAAGGTCCTCACCAACATAGACGCCTTCTCCAGAAGCAACGCGGATGAGATGAAGATCCTCGCCGACGCTCTGGGTGCAAACCCGTTACTCGTCGGCGACAACTCCAGTTCCGGCCCTTTGGAGGAGGGAATCATCTATTCCCGGTTCAAGATCCCGATCATATCCAACAAGACCCTTGCCGAGCATCTGCTCGAAGAGGTCCCCCCGTTCATATTCGCGGCACCGGGCGGTTTCTATGTCCGGATCTCGGGAGACACGTTGAGGGATCTGAGAGAGGGGGGAGTCAGCCTGGGCACGCTCGCCGAGACCGCCGGCGTCTCGAGGCGCACCATCCAGATGTACGAGACGGGCATGGGGGCGATGATCGATGCCGCGCTCAGACTCGAGGAGTTCCTCAAGGTCCCGCTGATCGAGCCGTTGAACCCGTTCGAATACAAGCCCGACGCGAACAAGAAGGATTGTCCGCTCAAAACCGATGTCGACTCGCAGCCTCTGAACCATATGGCCGGGATCGGCTTCGTGGTCTCCCCTGTCGTGAAGAGCCCTTTCGAGGCGGTGAGCCAGAGTCCCAAGATGACCCTGCTCACCGGCATCGGCTCCGGAGAGGAGAAGATCGTCCAGAAAGCCCTGATCGCGGCTGAGATCGCGAGGATCGTCGGCAGGCGTTCGTTGCTCATCGTCGAGAAGATGCCTTCGTCGGACCGGATCGACACGACCGCCATCATCTCCAAAGAGGAGCTGAGCAGGATCGACGATCAGAGCCAATTGACCGATATCGTCATGTCCAGGAGCACCAAGAGATGATCCGCCTGGTGCTGGATGGATGCAAGGTGGATATCCTGCCGATCGTCCAAGGTCTCGCCGACGAGGCCGAGAGCGTCGAGAAGCACTATGGGGACTATGAGGCGTACTGCATAACGCTGGGCTTGGACGGCGTGACCGCCCTTGCGCACCGGGACAGCATCGAGGACTACGAGGTCAGCGAATTGGACCTGGTGTACGCCACCCGTCTCTCGGCCTTCGGAGAAGTGCGATTCCCGTGTCCCGCGTTCTGCAGACTGGTGGATCTGTGCGAACAGGATGGATTGAAGCCGATCCCGCTGGACATGACCGATGATGAGTTCACGGACCTGTACACCTCCACGGTCGGCGTCACCGAGTTCATCAAGGAGCACCGTCTCGCGAAGAAGGGGATGAAGAAACGGTTCGACATGTCCTCACCCGAGGTCTTCGTGAAGGGTTGGGATGCATACATCAACAAGGTCAGAGGTTACAAGAGACTTGCCGAAGCACGCGAGAAGCATATCGCCGAGCAGATCCTCGACCTGCCTCGCTACCGACGCTCGGTGATGGTCGTCGCCGAGATGGAACGGGTCGAGGGCATCGTCAAACGGATAGAGGGGTCGGCATGAGTGACGGATGTGACGAATGCGCCGGATACCGCGATGCGGGTGCTCGTTTCTGCGGAGCGTGCGGTAAACGGGTCGGACGATCCGGATTCAGCCTGTTCCTCGAAGACAAGATGAAGGTCATCGCGACCATCACCATGGTGTACCTTCTGTTGGAATTGAGCCTGCTCCTCCTGAGCACTCCTTCAATCCTATCGATCATCGGAGAATTCGGGGTCGATCTCATCATCATCGTTCCGCACCCGCGCGTGGTCTACATGCTCACGGGAGCGGGGGCGGAGCTCTATTGGATCGGCGCGGTGGCGGTCATCACCGCCAGCATCCTCTTCGCGACATTCAGGTATGTGTCCGCGAGACGCGCCGAGAACGGAGGCTCCGCGTCGGAAGTCAAACGCACCGCGCTGTTCTGGATCGGCATCCTGTTCTCTGCAAGCCTGCTCGTGGAGATCTTGCTTTTCGCCATATCGGCCCAACTCGGATTCGGCACGGATGTGGGATGGACGTCCGATTACACCGATACCGAACTGCTGTTCATGCTCGCCAACGCCTCGGTGTGGGAGGAGTTGATCTCACGCGTGGCTCTCATCGGCATCCCGATCGTTTTGATACAGCTGGCAAGGACCGGCGATCCTCGTTCGGCCGCTCATCTTCTGGGAGGGTTCGGCATGAGCCGCGTCGCGGTCGTGCTGATCGTCTTCTCCGGCATCATGTTCGGCGCGGCGCATTACAACGGGTGGGGGATAGCGAAGGCCGTCATAACCTGTCTGGGCGGAGTGATATTCGGTTATGTCTACGTGCGATTCGGAGTGTATGCGAGCATAATCATGCACTTCCTGACCAATTATCTGAGCGGCTTCATCTACGCCGATGGTTTTGCGGTCCTCGGGATCTTCGGTTCGCTCCTGTTCCTGATGATCGGATTCGTATCCCTCGCATATCTGTTGACGAGGATACCCGGCAATACGGATGTCAAGGCGTATCTCAAGAGCCTGCCGCTCTTCCCGGAGAGCAGGGATTAAACGAGGAGCTCCTCGAGGAATCCTTTCGAGACCCTGGCGGACTCCAGAGACCTGGACTCGATGATGTACCGTCCGCCGTATCCGGATAGACGCCGTATGATGGACTTGAAATCGATCATGCCCTCACCCATGGTCATATGGGCGTCTGTGTCGCCCATGTTGTCGTGGATGTGGACGTTGACCATGCGGTCCGAGAACGTTTCCAGCATGCGTTCGGTCTGACCGGTGGTGTTGGCGTGCCCGATATCGAAACATACGCCGAGGTCGGTGCCCTCGAGCAGATGCTCCAACTCGTCGGCTGTGCGGCCCAGCATGAACGGGGGGTTGGGCATGTTCTCGATGGCCACCGTGACCCCCATATCCGAGGACATGCGGTCCAGCTCCTTCATCGAAGCCTTCGCGCATTCGATCGACCGTTCCCGGAGGGCTCCGCAGACCAGGTTGTATATCCCCGGATGGACGGTGATCAGCCCGATACCCATCCTGCGGCATGCGTCCATCTCCGAGGAGAGCTCGGCCAGGCTCGCCTCTCTCATCCTGTCGTTGACCGCCGCGATATTGGTATCGGCGATCGACGAGTGCAGTGAGTAAGTCATCTCGAAACTGTCCGCGTGCTCTAAGAAGACGTCGCGTATGCTCTGCACGGCATGCGTCCCTTCCGAGAAGATCTCCCAATGCCGGAAGGAGCGGCCGATCTCGTTCCAGGTATCGAGGAAGCCGGATGCGCACAGGTTCGTGCATGATACGCCGATCAGGGTCTTACCTCCTTGCCGTCGACCGTTGCGGGAGCGATGGTGTCGATGAACGTCTCCAGATCATCCCCCTCCACGGTCACCTCGATGCGGCCGAGCACCGATCGAGGCTCGGCGAAGGAGATCTTGCCGACCTTGGCCGCCTGTTTGTTCAAACGGAGCCTGGTCTCGGCACCGTGTTTCCCTTTGAACAATGCGCTCCTGGTGCTGTCGAGTATCTTCTGCTTCCTGATCAGTTCCGAGAAATTCTCCATCGAACCCGATCCGGACAGCCGCGTATCGGTCTCTTCCAACTCCATTCCCGGGAAGATCCTGAGCACAGCGTCCCTGACTTTGTCCGGATCCTCGCTGGGGTAGATCGGGCATGAGACGGATATGGTGACCATGTCTGTTCCATGAGCATGCGTGATGATAACATTATCGCAAATAGAAATAAAATCCCGAAGTGCATAGGGAGCTCCATGAAGGAAGAGGTGTTATCGACGGCAGCGAGAAAGGACGTGTTCCTGTCGCCGGAGGCTCTGGAGATGGTGCTCTCGAACTCGCATCCTCTGACGTTCATCAACACCGTCCTTTCAAAACTCTCGGAGAACTCGATGTTCTTGACGAAACAGGACGTCATGGACGCGATCGCGGGCGATACCGTCATATATGAGCCGCAGAAGACGATCAAGCCGAAGAACAAACGGCACTGG